>JAZNUP010000097.1:0-30677 GCA_045592385.1 Acutalibacteraceae bacterium | reverse complement strand
GAACGACATGGCTACGACCCGCCTTCAGGGTGATGGCGGTGATGCCCTGGGTGGGGACCTGGTTGGGGTAGACATGGCGGCCGAAGGCCAGGGCGGCCAGGATGCAGATCTTGCGGCAGGCGTCGTGGCCCTCGATGTCGGCGGAGGGGTCACGCTCGGCATAGCCGTTTTTCTGAGCAAGGCGAAGAGCATCGTCAAAGCTCATGCCTTCCTTTATCATCATTGTGAGGATAAAGTTGGTGGTGCCGTTGAGGATACCTGCTATTTCATCAATATCGTTTGCGGCAAGGCACTGGCGGATGGGTCTGATGATGGGGATACCGCCGCCTACGCTTGCTTCAAACAGGAAGTTGGCATTATTAGCCTCGGCAGCCTTGAGAAGCTCGTAGCCCTTTTCCGCAACAAGCTCTTTGTTGGAGGTTACTACGCTCTTGCCTGCGTTAAGTGAATCGAGAACGTATTCATAAGCGGGGTGAAGGCCGCCCATGGTTTCAACAACGATTTTAACGCTGTCATCCTCAAGGATTTTTGAAAAATCCGAGATAACAAGGGATTCGTTACGGTCGCCGGGGAAGGTTCTTCTGTCAAGAATATATTTGAGCTGCATATCGTCCTGAGAGCTCTTTTTAACAATGTGATCATGGTTTTTAGAGAGGAGCTCGGCAACGCCTGAGCCTACAACACCATAACCCAGAATAGCTATATTCATGCTGTGCATCTCCTTTTTTGCGTCAATAGATAACTAATAATAACACACTTTTTTCAAATATAAAAGCCCAAATGTGAAACTTTTTAGAATTTTTTTAAGTTTTATTGCTTTTCCGGGGGCTGTGATGTAAAATAATTGCAGTAATATTTTTTGACAAGGGGGTTTTAAAGTGAATATTACGGAAAAACGCCGCAGTGCGTTAATAAATATCTGCTATTTTGCTGTGCTGATTACAGGATTTTTCCTGTTTATGAAGTACGCCTTCTGGCTTTTCTCACCGTTCCTTTTTGCGGGAATGATTGCGATGATTCTGCAAAAGCCGGTTAATGCCGTGTCTGAAAAAACAAGGATAAAAAAAGGCTTTGTTTCGGCATTGTTTGTGTTTGCATTTATTGTGATTGTAATATCAGCAGTTGCGCTCGTGGGTTACAGGCTTGTTGCCGAATTCCGCGATTTTGCAGGCTTTGTTACTGCTAAGCTTAACGATTTGCCGGGGCTTATCACTACAATCGAGTCGTGGTTGCTAAATATAGTTTCCGTGCTTCCCGCGTCGTTTGAAGAGACTGCAAGAGCGGCGATTTCCGGCGTGGTGGACAGAATTCTCCTCTCCGTTGAAAACGGAGAATCCGCTGCAACAATCGCTTCGATGCTCGGATTTTCATTCTCCGATATTTCCGATAAGCTTTCGGGTTCATCAATCAACATTTCATCCATCGCTTCGCCCATTCTCTCCACCGCAAAGAGAATTCCGAGCCTGGTTATTACCATCGTAATTTTCTTTATTGCGTGTTTCTTCTTTACAACAGATTATGATGAAATTTCAGGTTTGATAAAAAAGAGCCTCAAGAGGGAAACGGCACACAAGCTTTCCGCCGCAAAGCGTATCACTCTGAGTTCTATGGCGAAGATGGTGAAATCCTATATAACAATAATTTTCATCACCTTCTGCGAGCTGTTTGTGGGTCTTAATATTCTCAAGTTTGCAGGCTTCTATTCGGGCGATTACATCGTTATAATTTCGCTTTGCACCGCGTTGCTGGATATACTTCCCATTTTCGGCACAGGTACAATTATGCTCCCCTGGGCGCTTTACAGCCTGCTGCTTTCCCAGCAGTACGGATTGGGAATAGGTTTGCTTGTTATTTATGCGCTTATAACCGTTATCCGTCAGATACTTGAGCCAAAGCTGGTGGCATCAAATCTCGGCGTGCATCCCATTCTCACTCTTATGGGAATGTACCTCGGCCTTGAGCTTTTCGGATTCTTCGGTGTGTTCATTCTTCCTCTTGTAATCGTGCTTATAAAACTGCTCAATGAGGACGGAATTATTCACCTTTGGGGCGAGGACAGAGAGGTGGCAAAGGAGTCCACAAGGCCCGATCCTGAGCCGATAATCAAGCCCGTGGTCAAAAAAATTACGGGCGCAGTCAAGGCTACAACGAGCGCTAAAGTTCACCATAAGAATAAAAAATAATAAAAATAACCGAAAAAGCAGGCAAAATCAACAAAAAAATTATTGAAATGTCAAATACCTTGTGTTATAATCTTTTTTGTTAGCGTGCTTTAACATTATCTATCGCAACCCAAGCGAATACTAAGGAGGAAATTTTCTTGAAAGCCTACAATGCTAAAGACATCAGAAACGTAGCCATCGCCGGTCACGGCGGCAGAGGCAAAACCACACTCGCTGAGGCAATGCTTTTCCTTGCCAAGGCAACCGACAGACTCGGCAGAGTTGCTGACGGCAACACCGCTCTTGACTTTGATGCAGAGGAAAAAAGACGCAAGTCATCAATTTCCACAGCTATGTCTTCCCTTGAGTGGAAAAACACTAAAATCAATATTCTTGACACTCCCGGTCTTTTCGACTTTGCAGGCGGCGTAAGCGAAGGCGTACGCGCAGCTGAGAGCGTTCTTATAGTTCTTGCCGCAGGTCTCGGCATTGACGTAGGCGCAGAGAAAGCCATCAAGGCAGCAAATGAAAGAGGAATCGGCAAGATGTTCGCAGTTACCCGTTGTGACGCTGAAAATACCGATTTCTACAAGACTTTTGAAGCTATCAAGGCTGAGTATGAAACTCAGGCTTGCCCCGTTATCGTTCCTGTTATGGAAGGCGGCGCTGTTAAGGCATACGTAAACTTTGCAACAGGCAAGGCTTACACCTATGCAAACGGCAAGGCAACCGAAATCGCTGTTCCTGATAATGCTCAGGTAGCAGAGCTTAAGGAAGTTTTCAATGAGGTTGTTGCTTCTGCTGACGAAGCTCTCATGGAAAAATTCTTTGAAGGTGAAGAATTCACCGCTGACGAAGTTATCAACGGCCTTAAGGAAGGTATCGCTTCCGGCGCTGTTTACCCCGTATTTGCATGCTCCGGTTATAACACCGACGCAGTTGACATCCTTCTTGACACCATCGCAGCTGTTGCTCCCGATGCAGCAACATACGCAGGCGAAGGCGACATCAAGTGTGACGAAAACGGTCCTCTTGCAGCAATCTGCTTCAAGACTGTTGCTGACCCCTTCGTTGGTAAGATGTCCTTCTTCAAGGTTATTTCCGGTAAGATTACTCCCGATGCTCCCGCTTACAACTTCCGCACAGGCGAAAGCCAGAAGATGGGTAAGCTTGTTTACGCAAAGGGCGGCAAGCAGGAAGATACAACCGTTATCCCCGCAGGCGATATCGGCGTAGTTACCAAGCTTGCTGATTTCAAAACAGGTGATACTCTCTGCAGTGAAAAGAACGCAGTTGAGCTCGCTCCCGTTAAGTTCCCCGTAACCTGCCTTTCCATGGCAGTCAAGACCCGCAAGAAGGGCGAGGAAGATAAGGTTGCAGCAGGCCTCAACAGACTTGCAGAAGAAGATGCTACCATCACCTTCGTTACCAACGTTGAAACCAAGGAGCAGGTTCTCTCCGGTCTCGGTGAGCAGCACCTTGATACTATCGTTACCAAGCTTAAGAACAAGTTCGGCGTAGAGGTTGACCTTGCAGTTCCCAGAGTTGCTTACAGAGAAACCATCCGCAAGACTGTTGAGAAGCAGGGACGTCATAAGAAGCAGACCGGCGGTCACGGTCAGTTCGGTGACGTATGGATTCGTTTCGAGCCCTATGCAGGCGAAGAGGAATTCGTATTCACATCTGACGAAGTTGTCGGCGGCGCTGTTCCCAAGAACTACTTCCCCGCAGTTGAAAAGGGTCTTCGCGAGAGCATCGCAAAGGGTCTTATCGCAGGTTATCCCATGGTAGGCATCAAGGCAGCTCTTTACTTCGGTTCCTACCACCCCGTTGACTCCTCAGAAATGGCATTCAAAACTGCCGCTCAGCTTGCTTTCAAGGCAGCTATCCCTGAGGCTCAGCCCACAATCCTTGAGCCCATCGGCACTCTTAAGGCTTATATGCCCGATGACAACCTCGGCGATATTATGGGTGATATCACCAAGCGCCGCGGCCGCGTTCTCGGCATGGGCCCTGCTGAAGAACCCAAGATGCAGGAGCTCGTTGCTGAAGTTCCTATGGCTGAAATGGGCGATTTCGCAACAGTTCTGCGTTCCGTAACCGCAGGCAGAGGCTACTTCACCCTTGAGTTTGCACGTTACGAGGATGCTCCCGGCAACGTTGCTCAGAAGGTTATCGAAGAAGCCAAGAAGGCAGCAGAGGACGAGGATTAATCCATTAATAAACTACATTGCCCATGCAGTCAGGCGGCTGCATGGGCTTTTTTTAAGAGGTGTATTATGTTTAACGGAAAAATGAAGGCTGTAACCTTCAGCTATGATGACGGTGTAACGCAGGACAGAATGCTTATTGATATGTTCAACCGCTATTCGCTGAAAGGTACTTTCAATATCAACTCAGGTCTTCTCGGCACAAACGGCTCGCTTTTTATACAGGGTAAAACGATTGCTCACGTAAAATCCCGACCCGAGGAGGTTGCAAGCATTTACAAGGGGCATGAGGTTGCAGCCCACACCCTTACGCATCCGCTGCTCACGCAGCTTGATGAGCAGGAGATTTTAAGGCAGGTCTGCGAGGATGCAGAGGAATTGAGCCGACTTGCAGGCTATAAGGTTCAGGGTATGGCTTACCCCTGCGGCGGAAAGAATTACGATTCAAGGGTTTCCTCAATCCTTGCCGAAAAGAGTGGGATAAAATATGCCAGAACAATAGAATGCAACGCAAGCTTTGATTTACAGGATAACCTTATGGAATTCAAGCCCACGGTTTATCATATTGAGTGGGATAAGCTTTTTGCGCTTGCTGAGGAGTTTATAGCCCTCAAGCCTGACAGCCCGAAGATTTTCAGCATCTTTGGTCACAGCTATGAGTTTGATATTGATAACACGTGGAGCAGGTTTGAGGAATTCTGCCGTCTTATCAGCGGCAGGGAAGATATATTCTACGGCACAAACAGCGAAGTGTTACTCGGCAGATAATAAATAATATAACACATAAAATGATATATAAACAAAAAAGCAGTATGACCGAAATCATACTGCTTAAATTTTAGCTTTTACGGCTGGTGCCGTGGCTCATAATCAGTCGCTGGTGTAGGAGAGAAGCGCAAGATGACGAGCACGCTTGATAGCTGTGGTGAGCTCTCTCTGATGAGCTGCACAAGTGCCGGTTACACGGCGGGGGAGAATCTTTGCTCTGTCAGATGTGAACTTGCGAAGCTTATCAACATCTTTATAATCAATACGCTCTACCTTATCAACGCAGAATGAGCAAACTTTCTTATGGCCCTTTTTGTTGGGTCTTCTGTCATTCTTTTCGTATGCCATGATTTTATCTCCTTTCACAAACTAAAGGGACGGTCATTAAAAGGGGAGATCGTCCTCAGTGGGAATTTCTTTGAAATCGTCCGCATCAACGGTAGAATATGCGGGAGCGGGCTGAGCCGCAGCTCTGATATTCTCTTCCGTACGGGATACGGAGCCTGTTTCGGACTTGGAGCCGCAGAAGCTTACGTTATCTGCAACAATCTCAACGGCCTTTCTCTTAGCACCGTTTTTGTCCTCATAATTTCTGACCTGGATTGAGCCCTGAACGGCGATCATTGAGCCTTTGCGGAAAAATCTGGTAACAAACTCAGCAGTCTGTCTCCAGGCAACAACGTCAATGAAATCAGCCTGGCGCTCTTCGCCGGGTCTAGCGAAACGGCGCTCAACAGCCACGGTGAAAGAAGTAACGGATAAACCGGTAGCCGTGGTCTTGAGCTCGGGATCTGCAACGAGCCTGCCCATGATTACTGCACAGTTAAGCATTGCATACCCTCCTTAGTTTTTGATGGTGAGTGAGCGAAGAACACCGTCGGTGATGTTCGCAACACGTTCAAGCTCTGCAGGGAAAGCTGCGGGAGCGTCGAAATGATAGATAGCATAGTAGCCTTCTGCTTCGTCGTTGATGAGATAAGCGAGCTTTCTCTTGCCCCACTCGTCAACGCTCTCAAAAGTGCCTGCTGCTTCGATCATAGCCTGGAATTTCTCCTTGAGAGCAACAGCTGCCTCTTCACCCTTAGCGAGGGAGAAAACCATAACAGTTTCGTATTTTGCTGACATTCTAAAAGCACCTCCTTCTGGTCTTTGGCCGCAGACTGCCTGCGGCAAGGATCTTCATTTTAAATTTAAAGATTCCGTTGCATACTCTGCAACGGTAATAGATTATAGCAAACCGCACAATGAAAGTCAAGCGTTTTTTCAAATTATCTTTTGGCGCCTGCAAATCCTTTATATTCATCGAGGAACCATTCGGCGGTTTTGGTCATAAGCAGATCGGGAGCTCCGCTTTTGAATGAAACGGAGGCGGTGAGATTGCCGAGGTAATCATCCGTTATGTAGCAGCGGATAATCAGCTTATCTTCACTCTGCCAGGCCGCGGCGGTGTGGCACTCATAGCCTCTTCCGAGAGGTGTGCCGATAGTATCGCCGAAGTAGTGCGTTTCAGGGAAAACACCGTCGTCAAAATATCCCATACCGAAGGTGAGGGTTTTCACTCCTCTGGGGGTGGTGTAGGTCATTTTGCCGCAGTCGCCCTCAAAGTCAAAGCGGATATCCGAAATCCGCATGGGATTTTTATTGAGTTCAAACACCTTGCCGTTTATCCTTTGGGCAAGCGGTGAGAATGCCGAGCCCTCGGGGACGGGCATTTTGAAGCTGCCGCAAAGTGAATCAAGGCGGGATTTTGCATTTGCGTTTTCAGGCAGGCAGTCACTTGTGATTTTTTCAACAACGTTCTTTTTGAATGAACGCAGAAGGATTTCGCGCGCGGCGGAGTTGCCCTGGTCATCTGAAATGCAGACAAAAAAGAGTTGCTTTTCGGGATAAATGATTGCAAGCTGATTGCCCATACCGAGGAAAGCGTAACCGTCCTCGGTGCGCCATACCTGATAGCCGTAGCCGTAGGTGCCGTAGGAGCTGAAAGCATTGTCAACCTCGTTGGAAATCTGCTTTGAAACGGCGGCGGTGATATATTCTTCGCTTATAAGCTGCCTGCCGTCATGCGCTCTGCCGTTATCAAGGAAAAGCTGAGCGAATGCAGCAAGCTCGCGCAAGGTGCACAGCACACCCGAGCCGCCCCAGGAAAAGCCCTCGGGAGATTTGACGCATCTGCGCCCCTCGGCAAAGCCGATGTATTTAAGCACCTTTTCATACAGATAATCCATAAACGGTTTGCCCGTTATTCTTTCAACAATTGCGTCAAGCACAAGGGAAGCGCTTGTGTCATAGTTGAAAACGGTACCGGGCATATGGCTGGGCTCTGCGGTAAAAAAGGTTTTTACCCAGTCACTGTCCTGTACGCCGTAGGTGGTGCCGTTGAACGGAGTTGCCATCATAAGCAGGTCTCGTACGGTGGCGGCGGCGATATACGGATGAAGATTTGCAGGCACTCTTTCAGGGAAAAACGAGGCAACCTTGTCGCTGAGCGAAAGCCTGCCCTCGTCGATAAGAGTACCTATTGCGGCACTTACGAAGGTTTTGCTTACGGAGTACATTCTGTGCACCTTATCGGGTGAAAAATGCTTCTCGTAGCTTTCAAAAACGGGTTTACCGAAGCGCACAACGGCAAGACCGTGAGTGCACAGCCTTGCCGAAACGATTTCTTCAATAAAATCCGCTATACCGTCACTGTGGAGTCCCACACTTTCGGGGGAATAGATTTTTTCAAACATAAATCTCAGTCCTTAAAACGGATTTTCGGTTTTATAATACATATTTGCAGGCAGATTGAAGCCGATATCTTCAACACCTATGTACTTGAATACCTCAAAGAGCTGCTTTGCGTGGTGGCCGAAAGCAACTGCACCGTGGTGAGGATAGTTCTTCTCAATAAGAACGTGGCGGTAGAATCTGCCCATTTCCTTTATTGCGAAAACGCCGATTGAGCCGAAGGAGCGGCAGTCAACGGGAAGAATTTCGCCCTGAGCAACGTAAGCGCGAAGCTTGGAATCTGCGGTGCTCTGAAGGCGGAAGAGGGTTACGTCACCGGGAGCAATGTTGCCCTCAAGAGTGCCGTTGGTAACCTCTACGGGGAGAGTTCTTGCCATAATCTTCTGATACTTCATTGTGCAGGAGCAAAGCTTGCAGGCAGGAGTGTTGCCGCAGTGGAAGCCCATAAAGGTATCGGTAATCTTATAATCAAACTTGCCGCTGATTTCGTTATCGTACATATCGTTGGGTACGGAGTTGTTGATATCGAGCAGGGTAACCGCATCAAGGCTCAGGCAGGAGCCGATGTATTCGCTGAGTGCGCCGTAAATGTCAACCTCGCAGGAAACGGGGATGCCTCTTGCGGCAAGGCGGCTGTTTACGTAGCAGGGAACAAATCCGAACTGGGTCTGGAATGCAGGCCAGCATTTATTTGCAAAGCAAACGAATTCTCTGGAGCCCTTATGATTCTCCGCCCAGTCAAGCAGAGTGAGCTCATACTGAGCAAGTGAGGGGAGCACCTGAGGCTTGCAGTTGCCTTCGCCGAGTTCCTTTTCCATATCGGCAACAACTGCGGGGATTCTTTCGTCGCCCGCGTGAGCGTTGAAGGATTCAAAAAGGTCAAGCTCTGAGTTTTCTTCAATTTCAACGTCAATGCCGTAGAGGCACTTGATGGGAGCATTGCAGGCAAGGAAATCCTGAGGACGGGGGCCGAAGGATATAATCTTAAGACCGCTTAAGCCTTTGATTGCCCTTGCGATGGGGATAAATTCAGCGATTTTCTCAGCAAGCTCTGCGGGAGTGCCTACGGGATATTCGGGGATGTAAGCTTTTACGCCTCTGAGCTTGAGGTTGTAGCTTAAGTTGAGCATACCGCAGTAAGCGTCTCCTCTGCCGTCAAGCAAATCCTCTGCTGAATCTTCAGCTGCGCCTACGTACATTGCGGGGCCGTCAAAATATTTGGCAATAATGGTTTCGGAGGTTTCGGGTCCGAAATTGCCGAGGTAAACAACAACGGCATTACAGCCTGCTGCTTTGATATCTGCAAGGGCTGCCATGGCGTGTTTTTCATTTTCAACAACTATGGGGCAATCGTAAATATCGGTGCCGTTTGCATTGCAGGCGGCAACAACTGCCTTGCGGCGGGATTCGGAAAGAGTCATAGGGAAGCAATCTCTGCTGACAGCGATAATGCCGAGCTTGATTTCAGGGATGTTAATCATAATTTTCTTCCTTTCTCAAAGTGTTCAACTTACATTTTATAATATATCAGTTTATTTTTCAACACAATATTTCACAAAAGGTTCATCAAAATGTATTGTAGGAGTGCAAATTTTAGGTTATAATACAAGCAATGAAGTTGAAAGGTGATTTTTGCCATGTACGGTAACAGTTATCAGTATTCCTACGCGCAGCAGCAGGAGGAATACCGCAGATTATTTATTGCAGAGCAAAACGAAAAAAGAGAAATTAAATTCTTTGGAAGGGTTGCGGGCGCGTGCGTAATAGGCTACGTAATAGTCCAGCAGCTTCTCGGATTTTTATTGTATATCGAGCCCGTTTACAATGCGTACGAAAGCTCAAAGGGATTTCAGAGCGTTTACGGTATGCTCTTTTCGCTGCTCGGAGTTCTTGTGCCGTTTCTTATAGGAGCGGCTGTGCTCAGAAAAAGAACCGGGGAGGACCCTCTGATTTTTTCAAGACCCAAAAGAGTAAGCTCTATGCTTCTTTTTGTTCCCGTAGGCTTTCTCGCCTGCCTTGCGGCGAACTTTATAGCCAATTATTTTATAACGTTTATGGAAAGCTGGGGCTTTGTGCTCACGGGAGTTTATTACGATGCTCCCTCAGCCCCCGTTGAGAGAATATTTTACTATCTTCACATTGCCGTTGTTCCCGCGCTTTGCGAAGAGCTTGCAGTTAGGGGCGTTGTAATGCAGCCGTTGAGGAAATACGGTGACCGTTTTGCGATTATTGCATCTTCCGTGGTGTTTGCGCTTATGCACGGTAATCTTATTCAGGCACCGTTTGCACTTATCGCAGGCGCGGTAATAGGATACGCAGTGTGCGCGACCGGCTCAATCTGGACCGGAATTCTTATCCACTTTGTCAATAACTCCTTCTCAGTGTTTGTTGAATTCCTGCTTGCAGACGTAGCCGATCCCGCCCGTCAGAACCTTATATATTATGGTATAATGATTGCTGCAGCCGTGCTCGGCATTTTGTGCGCAGCGGCGCTGGTGCTTATGGACGGTAAATCGCTCAGAGTCACAAAGAGACTCGGAATACTCACCTCGGGTCAGAAGGGCAAGGCTTACGTTCTCAATGCTGCAATGATAGTTGCTCTTTTGATAATGATTGTAATGACTTCAATGAACGTGGAATGGCAGGGCTTTTAAATGGAAAAGGACACTGAATTTATGCGCCTTGCCATTGAGCAGGCGAGGCTTGCCGCCGAGGATGGCGAAGTGCCCGTAGGTGCCGTTGTGGTAAGAAACGGTGAGGTTGTTTCAACGGGCAGAAACCGCAGGGAAAAAGGCAAAAATGCGCTTGCCCACGCGGAGATTGAGGCAATCAACAACGCTTGTGCCGCCTTGGGCGGCTGGCGGCTGTGGGAATGTGACCTTTACGTAACTCTTGAGCCGTGCCCGATGTGCGCAGGGGCGATAATAAACTCGCGCATTAAAAAGGTTGTGTACGGAGCAAAGGATGAAAAAGCCGGCTCGTGCGGCACGGTGACGGATTTGTTTGAATTCCCTTACAATCACAAGCCGCTCACGGTAAGGGGTGTGCTTGAGGATGAATGTGCGCAGCTGCTTTCGGATTTTTTCAAAGAGCTGAGAGAACGCAAAAAAGAGAAAAAGTATACTTTTTGAATCTGTTCTAAAAAGTAAAAAAACAGCCGTGAAATCCGAAGATTTCACGGCGATTTTTTTGGTTAATCAGCCAATAAGGCCCATAACGTATTCAACAACTTTGCCGATGATTTCAACAGCCTTCTCAACGTACTCGGGAACCTTGGAGAGAATGTCGGAAGAGGTGATCCAGTTGACAGCCTTCTCTGCGTAAGGATAAACCTTATCGAGAAGTTCTACGATGTCAATGTCTGTAAGTGCTGCAGTAATGTTTTCCATTGTTTTTGACTCCTTTCAGTTTGAACTTGTTTGCTCCACATATCATTAAAGCGAAAGCCGTAATGACAGAACTTTACTTACTTATTATAATCACAAAAAATCCGATTGTCAATCGTTCAATATCTGTTTTTTATTAAAAAACTGTTAATCTTAAAGTGTTTTCGCTCTAATAATACAAATCGCTGACGTCTTCAACGGGAGAACCGGACTGCTCCACGCTTTGCTCAACACCCTGAGGAGGCTGAGAATCAACCGTGGCGGGGTTGGGATTTACGAAAACAACAAACGCGAGGATTGCACAAACGATTACGGAAAGAGCAATTGAAACGCTTGCAATAATCAGCTCACGTTTTGTTTTTACAGGCTTTACATAAGCGGCGGCTGCCTGCCCGGTTTTACTGCTTGTGAGCGAATCGCTGAGTGCCTCTACAAGGCGGTGCAAACAGTCTGAAGCAACGCTTGCGGCGTTTTCACCGCTGACTTTGATTATGTCAGCCCCTGTTTTGTCTGCAACGCAGCAGAACATAAATCTGCCGTTTGTTTCCTTATCGGAATAAAGACCCGAAACAGCAATGGCTTTGTCGGCGCCGTTTCTTTCTGCGCAAGCCTTTGCTTCGGCGGCAAAATAATCGTTGAATTCACCTTCGGTCCATTTTTCGCAGGGGGTTTCGTCAAAAACGAAAGCGGAGCCTGCTTCAAACAACTCCCTGAGAGCTCCCACGGGACCCATCTGAGCTACCGCAACCTTTACCCCTTCCGCTTCAAGCTGCATACAGAGCGCCTGTGCGTCATCCTTGGGAAGTAAGGGCAGGGAAGGCTTTTTTGCGGCGGCAGGTGCTGTGTCACGCGTGGGGAGAAGATCTGACTCTTCCTGCTGAGCAGGTGAAAGAGCATTTATGATTTCACCTATTTCAGCCCCTAAATACTCCCTGAGGCAGGAGGTTTTGAGTGGGAGGAAAATCAGATTCTTTCCGCCTGCGCTGAGCATAAACGCGGAAAAAAGACCGTTTTTAGTGGGGTAAACGGTTGCTTTCTTCGGGAAGCCCGTAACTGCGGCATACTCTTCATCACTTTTGGGAGTGTAACCCACGGGCAGAAGAGCGGCAACGTCGCTGTTTTCGGCAGTCTTGAGGGAAAGCACTTTTATAAGCATATTCTTTGCGGCATAAAATACTGCGGGTTCGGCGGCGACTATAACAGTCTGATTGGCAACGAGTGCTGCACCGACGGCTGAAAACAAAGCCTTTGCTGACGTAAAGGTTTCATCAACAGAAATCTTTTTGCCGCCAAGAGCGCTGTGCAGAAGCGCTGAAGCCTCTGCATTCTGCTCTCGCTGAGTTTTATCAAGAATTAAAATTCCTGCGGAATTACTCATACTTTAAAATCACCTTTCAGCGGTATCAGGCATACCATTTTTCATCGTTAACGTAGGGGTTGGTCTTGTTATTTGCATCGTACCATGCCTGAGGATACTTCGGGTTGGGGTTGGTAACTGCAAGTGAAGTGTCAACGTCCGCGCTTTCACCGTCTCTGAGAAGCCTTGCCACAACAACGAGCTTTGCACTGTCAAAATCGTAGCAGCAGGTGGAGAGGGTGAGAATCTTATCGGTGGGGAGCATATCAACGCCGGTCTTGTAAAGAGCGCGCTTATCAATATGAGTTATGTATTCGGAGAACTTTTCATCGGTAAGAGCGGTGAAATTGTAATTGAAAACGTAACCGTTATCAGCCTTAGCGTCACTGTTTGTAATGAAAACGGCGTAAACCTTCCAGGTGAGCTCATCGTAGATGGTGTTGCACTGGATTGTGGGAGCTTTCTTGAAGCCGTTGACTGTTCTGTAATCCTCGAGCATACCGAATATAAGGTCAGAATATCTCATATTGTGGCCGTAAACAACGGTGTTACGGTCAAGGAAATAAAGGTTATTTCTGTAATCAAAGAAGGGAACACCGTATTCGGTACGCTTCTTGTAAACGTCTCTTGAGAGGTAATATGAATTGTCGGAGCCCTGAACAAGGGGAAGGTTG
The DNA here is from genome assembly GCA_045592385.1 of Acutalibacteraceae bacterium. Taxonomy (GTDB): domain Bacteria; phylum Bacillota; class Clostridia; order Oscillospirales; family Acutalibacteraceae; genus CAG-177. Next base: position 17,387 of record JAZNUP010000097.1, on the reverse strand, counting down.
ATGCCGAACTCGTCAATGGTAATCCAGCCTGCGAGGTCGGTATTTTTAGTGTAAAGGGAAGCGTAGCGGATGTTCATATCGGGCGGGAAGTCGATATCAGGGTACTGCGCTTCAAGCTCAGCCCATTTCTCGGATTCAAGAGTACCTGCAGGGATTTCGATTACGTCAATAAGATCGGATGCCTGCTGATTCTTGCGTTCGCTGAGAATGGGGTCAACAAAATATGTGTAAACGAAGAAAGCAAGACTGCCGATGATGGTGATAATTGAAGCGGCAAGTACTGTTCTTCTTACGATTTCAGCGGCAGGAAGCTTTTTCTTGCCGGTTTTTTCAGCCTTTTCGGGGGCTGCTGCCTGCTCAGGTTCAATATTTACCTCGAAAGCTTCAACGGGGGTGTTGATGACGGGGGCAAAAACTGCTGCTTCCTCCTCGGCGGGCTGCTGAGGTTCGGAAATTGAGGCAGGAACAATGGGTGTGCTGATTTCTTCAACGGGAGCGCTGATTTCCTCAACGGGTGCACTGATTTCCTCAACGGGTGCATTGATTTCCTCAACGGGCGCGCTGATTTCTTCAACGGGTGCACTGATTTCTTCAACTGGTGCACTGATTTCCTCAACGGGTGCGCTGATTTCTTCAACAGGTGCGTTGACTTCCTCAACAGCAGGTGCTGCAGGCTCTTCTTCGCCAAAAAGGGCAGAGGGAGCGGAAATGCTTGCAAGAAGATCGTCAAGCTCTTTGCGTGCGTTTAAAAGGAAATCGTCATTGCCTGAAGCAGGGTCAAACACCGCCGCCTTATCGGGAGCGGCAGAGGGAACTGCATTTGAATCGTCCGCAGGGTCAAAGGATGTGGGGATTACGGGAGAAGCCTGCTCTTGAGGCTCGTCTGCTTCCAGATCCTCAAACTGTGCAAAGAAGCTGCTGAAATCAAGCTCTTGGAGTTCATCGTTTTCGCCGGCGGGATTTAAATTTTTATTATCGGACACGGTGTATACCTCCTGTCTTTTGTTTTATTTTAAGAGCCCTAAGGTTCAATTTTAGTCTGTTGCGCTTGGGGTCCAGGGCTCACTGTCTGCATAAGGGTTCTCAATGCCGCGGCTTTTGTACCAGGCATCGGGTCTGCGATAATCGGGATTTTCAATAACTGCATCGGGGTTTACCGAGTCGCTTTCGCCGTCATCCATAAGTTTTGCAATAACCGCAAGGCGCGCATCAAATGAGCTGTAACCGTAGTAACAGGTGGAGAGAGTGAGGAAGGTATCCTCAGGTGAAACCTCAACTCCCGTTTCATACAGAGAGCGCTGGCGGATCTGCTCAAGGTAGCCTACGCAGTTTTTATCCGTCATATAGGGGTAGATATAATCAAAATAACAGTTATCCTCGCTCCGGTCAGCCGTTGATATTATAACGGCAAAAATCTTGAAGCGGTAGGTCTTGAAAAGGGTTGAATATTCAATAATCGGGTGATTTATGAAATGCTCGGGGTCGGTGTATTCGGAAAGGGAGCGGAAAGCTTCTTTTCCGCTTCGGGTGGTGTGCCCGTAGAGGATGTTGTTTTTGCAAAGTTTGTCCGCAGAGCAGCGGTAATCCAGGTAAACGTTGCCGAAATAGGTGTACTTACCGAAAAAATCGTAACGCAGGTAGTAATCATTATCGTTGCTCTGGGTGACGACAGTGTCAAGCTCCGTGCCGATTACGTTGAGCCTGCCCACGGTATCCTGATTTACGGAGTATGCAGCTTTCATAGAAGGCATTATTCCGTAAGGGAAATCAACTGCGTAATCCTTGGGGCTGATTGAGCCGAAATCAACGCAGGAGGTATCCTTAAGCACTGCGTTGAGCTCATATATTTCCTCGGGAACTGAGAGATTTTCGGCATTTTCAACCTTTTCCTTAAGCGTTGTGATGCCGGGGATAAGTACAATAACCGTAACGGCAAGAATTACCGCAATAAAGGACAGTATGATTCTGGAAATCTTCATTGTGTTTCTCCGAAAACGGGGTGGCTTTTATTTTTCGTAGCCGTGGATTGAAAGGAATCTTGTTTCTTCCACTGCTCTCTGAATAAGTGCGGGAACGTCAAGCGCCTGCTCGGCTTTTTCAAGCATTTCAACGGTAGGTCTTGTTTTGGGATGCTTGGGTGTGAATACCGTGCAGCAATCCTCATAGGGGAGGATTGAGATGTCAAAGGTGTCAATTTTTCTTGAAATTGCAACAACCTCATCCTTATCCATACCGATGAGGGGACGGAAAACGGGGATTTCGCATACCGCCTGAGTGCAAGCGATTGCCTGCATAGTCTGGCTTGCAACCTGACCGACGCTTTCACCCGTGATAAGAGCGCCTGCATTCTGCTTGGCGGCGATAATCTGAGAAGTGCGCATCATCATACGGCGCATTATAACGGTGAAAAGCTCTTCGGGGCAATTGTCTTTAATCTGCTCCTGAATTTCGGTAAAGGGAACAACAAAGAGTGAAATCCTGCCGCTGTACTGAGCAACCTTTGAAAGCAGGGAATGAACCTTCTGCTCTGCTCTCTGGCTGGTGTAAGGGGGAGAGGCAAAGTGAACTGCGCACAGCTCAAGACCTCTTTTTGCCATCATATCGCCTGCAACAGGGCTATCAATTCCGCCTGAAATAAGCAGAGCGGCTCTGCCTGCGCTGCCTGTGGGCATACCGCCTGCACCCTTTATCTGATTGCCGTGTATGTAAGCTGCAGTGTCTCTTACCTCAACGGTTACCGTTACGTCGGGATTATGAACGTCAACGCTCAGATTTTTGAACTTCCTGAGCAGATAACCGCCGAGCTCGTTGCAGATTTCGGGGGATTTGAGGGGGAATTTTTTATCGCTTCTTTTTGCGTTTACTTTGAAGGTGGAAGCTGTGCTCAGCTGGTCGTAAAGGAATTCCTCAGCGCTAGGGAGAATCACCTGCATATCCTTTTCAACCGCAGCCGCTCTTGAAAGCCCTGCTATGCCGAAAACCTTTTTAAGGCGGTCAACCGCTTCATCAAGGTCGGTATATTCATCCTGAGGGGTAACAACGATTGTTGACTGCTCAACGGAGAATTTGAACGTGCCGAGCGTTTCAAGGCGGCGGCGCATATTTTTAACGAGCATATCTTCAAACGTGCGGCGGTTGAGACCCTTGAGGGCAAGCTCGCCGTTTTTAATGAGAATAATTTCTTTCATCTGAACATTCCTTAATAAAATTTATTTTATTCCTCTTACTGCTTTGCGTGCCTCGGAAAGGCAGAGCGCGAGGGCATCAATTTCTTCAACAGTGGTGAAGCGTGAAAAGCTGATTCTCAGCGGACCGTCAAGTCTCTCGGGTGAAAGCCCCATAGCGGTGAGTACCTTGCTCTTTTTACCCTTGGAGCACGCGGAGCCTGCGGAAACGCAGATACCCTTTGACGAAAGGTAGTTGAGCATCGGCTCGGATTTTCTGCCGATAACGGAGATGCTTGTGATATACGGCAGAGCGTCGGACGGGGAGTTTACCACGATTCCTTCAATTTCAGAAAGACGGGAAACAAGATAATCCCTGAGTATTGCTGCAGAGCGGAGCTCGTCGGCAGGGTTGGGCAGAGCATCTGCCGCCGCGGCGAAGCCTGCAATAGCGGGCATCGGCTGAGTGCCTGGGCGGATCTGCCTCTCCTGAGCGCCGCCGAAAACTCTGGGCGAGAGCTTGACTCCTTTGCGGATATAAAGAGCGCCTACTCCCTTGGGACCGTGGATTTTATGGGAGCTGATGCTCATAAGGTCAATGCCTGAGCGAGCGGGCTTGAGCGGAATTTTGCCGAAAGCCTGCACGGCATCGCAGTGAACAAGGGCGGGTGAACGGGCGGCAAGCACGGCTTTTTTAGCCGTCTCAAAGGGCTGAACGGTGCCTACCTCGTTGTTTACCGCCATAATGCTTACAAGAATTGTGCTACGGTCAACCGCGTTAAAAAGCTCGCGTTCGTTTATCCTGCCGTAGGAATCAACCCTGAGCCTTACAACCTCAAAGCCTTCTGCCTCGAGACGGTTTAAGGTTTCATCAACGCTCGGGTGCTCAACGGAGGTTGAAACGATTTTTTTGCCGTTGCGCTTCATTGCGTGCGCGGCGCCGATAAGGGCGATGTTGTTGCTTTCCGTACCGCCTGAGGTGAAGATGATTTCATCGGGCTGGCAGGAGAGCCTTTTTGCAATGCTTTCCCTTGATTTTTCAAGCAGGGCATCAGCCTGCATACCGAGCTCGTGAAGCGAGGACGGATTTGCCCAACATTCACGCATACAGTAGTTTACCGCATCTATCGCTTCGGGGCATACTGCGGTGGTTGCGCTGTTGTCAAAATATGCGTACATATCGGTTTATCCCTCCTTTTTTCGCAAACTACTCTATTATAAATGATGATATTTAAAATATTATACACTATATTTTCCTCGCTTGCAATGTTAAAATTTGAAAAAAAGCAAAAACTGCTTTGGAAGAGCGACAGCATCCGACCTTTGCGGCGTATTCAGTTCAAATGCTGTCGCTCTACAGTATATGCTGCGTGGAATACGGTGTTTCACAATGAGGATACACCACAAAAATAAACTGTTTATTAATTAATTATAAAACTTGTTTGTTATTTCATCTCTTGCCGTTGAGATTTTAAAAATTGTGTGATAAAATAAGGTGGAATTAACTGAAAGGAGGGTCTGCTGTGGCAGAGACGTCAGTAAAGAATAAAAAAGCGGCAAAGCCCGGCAAGCAGCCTGCTTTCAAGCTTGTAACCGTTATGACTTTTGTAACGCTGTTTCAGTTTTTGTCGGCGGCTTGCGTGATTTACAGGGGAAAAGAAATAAACGAAACCGTAATCCTTGTTTTCTGCGGCTACATAATAGTGGAATGGATTTATATGCTTGTTGGCGTGCTTGCCACAAGGACTGATTATTTTGAGCTTGAAGCGATGGCGTTTTTCCTTTGCGGCATAGGTCTTACCGTGTGTGCAAGCTTCAGTGACAGTTATCTGATAAAGCAGGCGGCAGGCATAGGGCTTGGGCTTGTGGTTTACCTTATAATGCTCGCGGTGCTCAGGAATATCGACATAGCCTCAAAGCTGAGGGTGCCGGTGGCGATTTTGTCAATTCTCGTGCTTGCGGCAAATCTGGCTCTTGCGAAAACAACAAACGGAACGCTCAACTGGATTGACCTCGGATTTTTCTCCGTTCAGCCCTCCGAGCTTGTTAAAATCGCATTCATACTGGTGGGTGCGGTAACGCTCGAATATCTTATTTCAAACGCGAGCCTTACCAAATATATCCTTTATTCTCTTACCTGCGTGGGTGCACTTTTCCTTATGCAGGATTTCGGTACTGCGCTGATATTCTTCTTCACTTTTATAATAATTGCTTTTATGCGTTCGGGTGATATAAGAACAATCATACTTATCTGCACGGCGGCTCTTATGGGAGCGGTACTCATCATTTATTTCAAGCCCTACGTTGCATCAAGGTTTGAAGCGTATCTTCACGTGTGGGATTATATGGATACCTCAGGCTATCAGCAGACGAGAACTCTTATGTATATGGCATCGGGCGGAATGCTCGGGCTCGGAGTTGGCGAGGGCAAGCTGAGAAATATTTACGCCGCGTCTACGGACCTTGTTTTCGGCCTTATCTGCGAGGAGATGGGTCTTATAGTCGGGCTGTGCGTGCTGCTTTGCTTTATGGGAATTGCTCTTTTTGCCCTGCGCAGCGTAAGGCAGTCCGGCTCAAGCTTTTATGCTATTGCGGCTGTTGCGGCGGCAGGAATGCTGCTTTTCCAGCTTTCGCTCAACATTTTCGGAATTACCGATATTCTTCCCCTTACGGGTGTTACCCTTCCGTTTATAAGCCGCGGCGGCTCAAGTATGATTTGCTCGTGGGGGCTTCTTGCTTACATCAAAGCGGCAGGTAATCAGTTCAAGCCTCCCGTACCCGTGGCATCCGTGCCCGTAAGCAGACCCAGGGCACAGCGTCCCGCACCCAGAGCAAACGGAGATATTCCCGTAAATAAACGTAAAAGATAAATTGAAAGGAGGCGTTTGAATGAGGCAGACCCTGAGACGCACGGGCGTGCTTATAGTTCTTGTTGTATTGTTTGCGGCAGGGGTTGGTTTCCTGCTGTGGAATCTTGCTTCAAACGGCTCCGAGTGGGCGGCAAACCGGGCAAATCAGCACATTTATTCAAACGGCACAACTGTGAATTCAGGCTCGGTATTTGACCGTAACGGCGAAGCGCTTGCTTACAGTGAGGACGGTGAAAGAATTTTCAATTCCTCAAAAGCCGTAAGAATGGCAACGCTCCACATAGTGGGCGATACTTCGGGATTTATTTCCACGGGCACTCAGTCGCTTTACCGCTCAAAGCTTTCAGGATACTCTCTTTTTGAGGGAATTTACAGGCTCAAGGACGGTGAAGCCGATGCGGGAATCACCCTCAACATTGACAGTGAAGCGTGCCGTATAGCGTATGAAGCGCTCGGCAAATATAATGGCACGGTTCTGGTGTATAACTACAAAACGGGCGAGCTTCTGTGCAGTGTATCAAAGCCCACTTATGATGCTCATAACGTGCCTGACAATCTGCTCACAGCAAAGAAATACGACGGTGTTTTCCTTGATAAAGCCGTTTCGGGCGTGTATACTCCCGGCTCCGTTATGAAAATCGTGACCGCCGTGGCGGCATATAAGAATATTCCTGATATCGACAGCCGCACTTTCGAGTGCAACGGTAAGTATAAATGCGAGGACGGCACCGTTATCTGTAACGGCAAGCACGGCGAGGTAAGCTTCGAGGAGGCTTTCAACAAATCCTGCAACAGTGCTTTTGCAGAGGTTTCAATTGAACTCGGAGCGGAAAAGCTGCTTGCGGCGGCGAATTCGCTCGGCTTCAACACTCAGCTTTACAGCGGAAGTGTGCGCCTTGCAAAAAGCCATTTTTCACCCAGCACAACAAGTGAATCCGAGCTCGGTTGGGCAGGCATAGGCCAGTCCACAACGCTCATAAATCCCGCGCATCTGCTCTCAATTACGGGAGCGATTGCAAACTCCGGCAACGGCTATGCACCCAACAGAATAAAGAAATTCTCGGATTTCTGGACAAATACGTCCCCGAAAGCGCAGATTATCGTAACTCTTGACCCCGTAATTGCGGCAAAGATGCAGAAGCTTATGCGCTCAACCGTTGTGAATAAGTACGGCGATTCAACTTTCCCCGACCTTGAATTCTGCGCAAAAACAGGCACGGCACAGCTTGATGATGCGGATTCCCACTCCTGGATTGCGGGCTACTCATCAAGGAGCGATTTGCCGTTGGCAGCGGTATGCATTGTTGAAAACGGCGGTTGGGGCAGCGGCCCTGCAACCAAGGTTACAAATAAGGTAATGCAGTATTTCCTTGATGAATATACAAGTTGAAAGGGGTATTATTAATGAAAAGATTTTCGGCATTTATAATGGCATTGGTATGTGTGACAACGGTAGTTTTCTTCGCAGGCTGTGACTCTGAAAAAGAGACCGAAACCACAACGCAGTCAACGGAGCACTCTTTACCCGTAACCGATGCAACGGGTCTCGGAGCAGAAAGTGAAACGGCTGCGGAGCAGACAGCTGCAGTAACAACCACTGAGCCCGTAACCGAAACGACCACCGAAGAAACAACCACCGAACCTACCACTCAAACCACTACCGAGACCACTACTGAGACTACCACCGAAACAACCACACAGAAGCCTACCACCACCAAGAAACCCACCACAAAGAAAGTTACTACCACCAAAAAGGTAACCACTACCAAAAAGGCAGTGCCTTCTTCAAAGGCTGATATAGTAAAGCTTTACAATTCAGCAGTGAATTCAGCCGTAAACGGCAAGGCAGGCTACAGTAAAACAAGAACAACCTCCGTAAACAGCCTTGAGGGCGGTGCTCTTATGCGCCTTGACCTTGTAAAAAATGCAGTAAACGATTTTCTCGGCGTAGGTACGTCCGAGTACACAAACAAAAAGGGCAGCGCTTCATATATGAGCAAGGCTTCCCTTTCTGCTTCCGACGTTTCAAGCGCAACTTGTACTCTCAAGGATGGCAAATATACCGTTACCATCAAGCTCAAGGACGGTGCATCGAGCGCATCCTCAGCGGGCAAAAACGATTCATCTCCGCTTAAAAAGAGCGGCATCTTCAACGGCAGCGGCGATAACGGCGATTATGATTATAAGAGCGCCGCAAATATTTATGATGCAATCAACGGTATTGATGTTGCAAGCGCAGAGTCTGTAAATATCAGCACAAGCGGCGCAACCGTAAAGGCGGTTATAAACGCTTTAAATTCAAAGCTTGAAAAGCTTACCGTGGAGTTCGATTTCTCCGCAACAATGAAAAACGTAAAGTATTCCGTTGCCACCATAAGAGAGGGTAAGGGTAATGCTGAAACCAAGGTTGTATTTTCTTCATTTAAATATTAATACCTTATTTTGAATGCACTAATACTTTTTTTAAAATGAAATTCCGATTTATCTTGACAAGACGAGTGTAAACATAGTAAAATCTATTTACAATGTCGCTGTGCGCACAGCACACGGCAAAACAACATACCGTGTAAATCACGGAAGAGTACGGAGGAAAATCTATGAAAAAGATTCTCGCAATCATCCTTGCGCTTGCTCTTGTAGTAGGCGGCGCACTTGTTCTCACTTCCTGCAACGGAAATGACGAACCCGAAACCACAACCCTTGCTGACGAAAGCACAACTCTCGCTGACGAAAGCACAACCCTTGCTGACGAAAGCACAACTCTCGCTGATGAGAGCACAACTCTTGTTGACGAAAGCACAACCCTCGCTGAAGGCGAAAGCGAAACCGTAAGCGAAGATGCTTCCACCGAAGCAGTAAGCGTTCCCGCTACTACCGATGAAATCCTCGCTGTTTACAACGACGCTATCAACGGCGCAATCAGCGCTAAGGCAGGCTATGATAAGAAGAGAGTTACCGCTATCCAGTCCCTTGAAGGCGGCGCTCTTATGAAGATCGGTCTTGTTCAGGATGCAGTTTCCGATTTCCTCGGAGTTGGCACAAAGGATTATCCCAACGCTAAGGGCAAGGCTGAGTTTATGGGCAAGGCTTCCCTTTCCGCTTCTGACGTTACTTCCGCAACCTGCAAGGAAGCTGACGGCAAGTACACCATCACCATCAACCTTAAGGACGGCGCAAGCAACTCCTCCGCTTCCGGCAAGAGCGATTCTTCTCCCCTTCAGAAGAGCGGTCTCTATGTTGGCCAGGGCGACAAGAGCGAATATGACTACAAGAACGCTGACAACATCTACGTTGCTCTCAACGGTCTTGATGAAGCTTCCGTTGAAGCTGTTAAGCTCAACGCAACCAAGGGTAAGATCGTAGCTGAAATTGATGCTGCAACAGGCAACATCTCAAAGCTTACCGTATCCTTCGTTTTCAACGCAAACCTTACAAAGGTTAAGTATGCTATCGCTTCCATCAACGAAGCTACCGGCATTGCTGATACAACCGTTACTTTCACAAACTTCAAGTATTAATCGGTTGCTTAAAGCTGAATAATTAAAACAACAGGCACGGCTCCGGATTTACCGGGACCGTGCCTGAAAAATTCAGAGCTGTAAAAAACTTTTGTTTTTTACAGCTCTTTTTCATATTGTTTATGCGGTTTGTTTTTTTGATTAATATCCTGCGGCAATAACCTGCTCAACGCTCTGTGCGGCGGCTTCTTCGCCTGCATCTGAGCCCTTTGCGCAGTTGTCTTTATCAATTTTTGTTACGTTATCCTTGTATTCGAGCAATTCATTCAGGTATTCGTCAAAATCGTTTTCTCCGAAATGCTTGAGAATTCCGTAAACGTAATCGTAATCGTCTTCGTTTTTATTGAGGAAATATATCAGCTGATAGCCGAGGTCGGTTTCTATGCACGCATAGTCGCCGGGCTTTCTTTCCTCTGCAAAGCACCAACGCAGGGATTCTTTGTCATACATTTCATCGTCATTGCTGAGCCTTACTGCGGAGTTGAGGCCGCCGTCTGCGGCAGCAAAGCCCTGAGAGTACTTTGTTACGAGCTCTTTGAAAGCTTCGGGGCTTTTGTCGGTAAGTTCAAATTCCTGCTGAATCTGAGCCATGGCAATGTTGGTGTTTTTGATTTTTTCGTTGTCTGTAGAACCGTTTGAATAAGAATGATAAAGGTAGCAATCAAGGAAATCCGCGCTCACTTCTTTATAAGCGGGTCTGTCCACAAAAATAAGACATTCGTAAACAACGCCGCTTACCATTTCCATATCGCCTGCTTCTCTTGCAGGGTCAAAGCACCAGTCGGCAACGTCTTTGCCTATTGCGGAGCCGAGGTCTTTGTAAGAGCATTTGGTCCAGTCGGAAGCTTCATCAATAACTTCAACGGGATAACCGTTCTCGGTAAAATACTGATGTACAAAGTCCAGAAATTCCTCTTTGGTCTTGATGTGCTTATATTCGGAGGGATCAACGGTGGAGCCCATATTAATGAGCATCATATAAACGTCAACGTAATCGTAGAGGAAAGATGCATCTTTATAGAAAGCATCAACGTCCTCTTCGGTGTAGGCTGCGCTGAACTGTGTTTTGAGGGCTTCTTCGTATTCCACCGCGTACCACATAAGAATGTATGAGCGCTGATAAAGCTCATAGGGAACGGGTGCACAGTAAGAGGCTTCCATAAAATCGTCTAAGGTGATTCCCTGACTTTCTGTATATTCAACGTTGGCTTTGAATTCCTCAACTATGAGTTCATAGGTTTCATTACTGATGTCAAAGCCCTGATTAAGAGCCTCAAATGCGAGGATGTATTTTTTTCGTACGTCCTCAACCGTGAGCTCTTCAAGGCGTTCTTTCCAGGTGACTTCGCCTGCATACTGGAGCTCAGAGGGTCTTACGTCAGCCTTGAGAGCTTTGGTGGTCTGAGTGTCTGAACCGTATTCAAAAACAGCGTTTGAATAAGTATCGTAGTAGCTCATTGCAAACTCTGTAACGGAGATTTCGTGGCTGCCCACCGTGAGAGCAATACCTTTTTCGCTGCATTCTTTTTCTGAAACAGCGTTTGCCGCGTTCATTATCTCAACAAAGTCTGCGGGAATGGAGTAACCGCCGAAGTCAGCTTTCTCATAAGTGACGGCTTTACCTTCCTCGGGTTTATAAGTGACAGAGGGCAGATTCTGACCCGAGCCACCGAGAGTGTCAGGAGAGCCGCTGTCAGAGCGTCTTAACACAACGCAGGTTACAACTATTACCGCCGCAAGCACAAGGGCAACCGCGGCAATGATAATCGCCGTTAACTTTTTCTTTTTAGTATCCATACAAACACTCCTGAAAGTAATTTATGTTTCTAATATGAAGCAAGGGCGGTGCAAAGTCAAGCCCGTGCGGAGAAAGTTCAAATAAATTTTATTATTCTACGCCCCTGTAATATAATCCGCGGGTGTATTTACCCTCAAACGGTGCGCCCGCTTTAAAATCGGACGTAACCTTTTCGCATTCCTCAGCGGATTCACACGTGAAATACAGAAGCCTGTAATCTGTGCCTTCAACCTCCCTTAGTCTGTCGCCGAGATATACGGGCAGCGAGTTGAGGATTTCGGAGCATCCGAAGGAGCATTTCACGGGGAATTTAACACCCATACGGTCAGTAAGAAAGCTGCCGGAGCCGCACTGAGCGCAGCTGAGTTTATTCTTAACGGGGCAGTTTCTTGTAAGCATAAGCGGAATATAGCCGTAAGCGAGTATTCCTCTTGGAAGTCTGCCGCCGAGGGAACGTAACTGGGCAAGGGTGAGCTCACAGGAAACAAGAGCATCACGCACGCCTGCTTCCTCAAGCATTTCAAGCGCCTGAGAATTGAAAACGTTCATTCCGAATCCCGTACTCGCGGGCAGGGAAAGCCTTTTGCAAAGCCCCAGACCGTCCACGGTTGAAGCTACGGCAAGGTCGGCACCGTTTCTGAAAGCTTCAAGCAAGAGACTTTCAAATTTTGCGGTGTTTGAGAAAAACGCACGGGGCACTTCCACCGCAACTTCAATGCCTTTATTTTTGATGCGCTTAATGGTATCTGCAGAGCAGTCAAGCGGCAGAATAACACGCTCAATTCCTGCAAGATTATCAAAAACCTGTTCCTCTTTGAAAAATCTCAGGTGGAGCGCAGGCTGTTTTAAAGGATGCACGCCGGGGATAATCCTGACGGGGGTAAAGCTTTTTGCAGGGGAGTCTGCAAGCTTTCTGTCAAGCTCTTCAAGGCATTGCCTGCGCAGTGCATTGAATGCTCCTGCGGGAGCGTTGAGGCCTTCATCAAGCTCAACGTAAACGTCGTTTGCATAAAACTGGGTGCCGCCGCATTTTGATATGCGTTCGGTGAGCGACTGCTCGTCAAGAGCCTTGTGTTCTGCTTTTTCGGGATAAACGTCACTCTGAGCAAAAACGCTTTTGCCCATAGCAACGGCGCTCAGTGACAGCGGCTCACCATCAATGCAGGTAAGCGCAAAATCTACAGGGATTTTCGGGCATTCTTTATCGTAAAGCCGTTTGAGTGATTTGAGCACTCCCGCGGCATCGGTAACGTCCTCTTTCTGCCTTATGCCGAACATCTCTTTTCCGAGCCTGCCGGTGTAGTAACCGTCGGTAAAGCCTGAGCGAGAAAAAACGGCACGCAGCTGCTCACACAATTCCTGCGACAAATCGCCTTCAAGGCTTTTTTTACAGGCAGTAACCGCTGCGGCTACATATTCGGGGCGCTTCATTCTGCCTTCAATCTTAAAGGAAGAAACGCCTATATCCGCAAGCTCGTTGAGCTTTGAAACTACGGATAAATCCTTGAGACTCAGATCGTGACCGCGCGCAGAATCCGCCGAAAACGGCAGACGGCACGGCTGAGCACACAGCCCTCTGTTGCCGCTTCTTGAGCCGAGCATTGCGCTCATAAGGCATTGCCCGGAAACGCTCATACACAGTGCACCGTGAACGAAAACCTCAAGCTCTGCCTGAGTCTGCGAGGAGATTTCAGCAATTTCTTTAGCGGAAAGCTCTCTTGCGAGCACAACTCTTGAAAAGCCTTCCTTTTCAAGGAGCTTCACACCCTCGGCGCTCTGCACGGACATCTGCGTTGAAGCGTGCAGCGGCATATCGGGGGCGATTCTTTTGGCAAGGCGGGCAAGCCCTATATCCTGCAAAATAAGTGCGTCTGCAGAAAGCCTGCAGGCGCACTCGATTTCTTCACACGCTTTTGAAAGCTCAGAATTGCCTATAAGAGTATTGAGCGCAATATACACCTTCACGTTACGCGAATGGCAGTAGCGTATTGCACTTTCAAGCTCGTCTTCGGTAAAATTAGATGCATTTTTTCTTGCGTTGAAAGCCTTTGAACCGAGGTAAACCGCATCTGCTCCGCTTTTTACAGCGGCATACAGAGCCTCAACACTGCCTGCGGGCGCAAGAATTTCTTTGATTCGTGCCATTACTTGGATGCTCTGAGTGCGGAAAGCTCCTTAGCGAGTCTTTCAGCTTCTCTCTTTGAAATTTCGGCATCCGTTCTTGCTCTTGCGGCATCCTCAAGGTAGCCCTGAATCTGAGTACGGAGATTTTCCGCGCTGGTTTCACCCTTCTTTGCCTGGTCTGCATACTCAAGAGCTGCAAGCACCGCAGCCTGAGTTACGGATGCTCTTGAATTGCCGCTGAGGATAGCGGTGATTCTCTTGTCAAGCTCATCGCCGAGGGCTGCAACGTAATCAAGATCGTCGTCAGTTGAAATAATGTATTCGGTACCTGCAATCATAAGTCTGATTTTTTCCATATCATTCACTCCGTCATTAATTTTTATACACAACTATTATACAATAGAAATCTGCAGGAATAAAGAGCTTTTTGAAAAAAATTTTTTCTTTAATACCATTTTTTTTTGAAAGTGCCGCCGTTACAGCGTTGCCAACGGCGAAAAAATGTGGTACAATTTTTCAAAACAAAGCAAAGGAGCTGGAAGCTTTGGTGAAAAGATTTTTATGCGGTGCGTTTGCCGCGCTGCTTGTTATACTGTCCTTTTCCTCGTGTGCACGCAGCGAAAAGGTTGTTATGACCGTTTCCGGTGCTCAGATATCGGAGGGGCTTTTTGCTTATTATTTTGATAAGACTGTTGCAAGTCCTCTTGAATACGGGCTGAGCTCGGATGCCGAGGCGCAGGAATTTGCGGATAAAGCCGTGTCACTTTGTACCCGTTACGTGGCTTCAAATACTATGTTTTCGGAATACGGCCTGAGCCTCACAAACGCTCAGAAGCTTGAAATTACCGAAAAGGTGAACAACTACTGGGTACGGTACGAAAATCACTATGAAAAGATAGGTGTCACAAGGGATGTGCTCAACAAGGTTTTCACCGCGGAGGCTTACGAGGATTCTATTTTCACCTTCCTTTTTGATTTTGGCAGGGACGATGTCGAGGCGGAGAAGCAGATAAAGGAATACTTTGCGGTAAATTACGTTGTATTTAAAACAGTGAGCTCGTATTTTACCGCAACCGATGCATCGGGAAGTGAAATCAAAATGACTCAGGCTCAGAAAGAAGAGCTTGTTAAAAAATTTAAGGGATATGCATCTGCCGCTTCGAGCGAGGAAGCGTTTATCACGGCTCTTCAGGCAGATGGGCTGACTCTTTCCTCAACAGTGCTTCTCAAAAAAGGTCAGAGCGGATACCCTCAGGGATTTTTTGAAAAAGTGATTGAGCAGGATGCAGATACCGTGCAGGTTATCAGCTTTGAGGATTACGTTTTTGCGGTGTGGAAGTACGATTCAGCGAGCCGAGAGAATGAGTATGAGAGCTGCCGCACGCAGTGCCTCAAGGATATGTACAGAGATGCATCTGAAAAGGCGTTTGCCTACGAGGAAAACGGATACGAGGTTGTGACAGACGAAGGTGCGGTTTCAGGTTTCATCAGCCGCATTTCGGATTTTGGATAAGAGAGGGAGTTAACTATGGATATAATCAGAAACGAAGTAATTGAAACAATCCTTGAAAGGCAGACTATCAGGGAATATAAAAAGGAGCAGATTACCGAGCAGGAGCTCAATACTGTTATTGCAGCGGCAATCAAAGCGCCCAGTGGCAGAAATTCGCAGCCCTGCAACGTGCGTTTTCTTCAGAATGCCGATATGCTTCACGAGATGCATATTGATTTTAAAAACAAGGTTGGCTGGGATACTCCCGTGCACACAAGATGGGAGACCAATCCTTTCTATCACAATGCACCCACGTTTGCCGTAATTTTTGCCGAGGGCAAAAGCGATATGGATGCGGGTCTTATGACGGAGAATATCTGCATTGCTGCAAAATCCATAGGGCTCGGCACCTGTATAGTTGCCAGCGTAGGAGCACTCTTTGAGGGTGAAACGGGCATCAAATGGAAAAAAGCAATAGGTGTGCCCGAGGAGTGGCAGTTTTTAATCGGCATCTGCATCGGCTATCCCGATGAAAAGCCCGAATTCAAGCCCAGGGATGAAAGCAAATTTGTTGTTGTAAAGTGAGACCGGTTGTGAACTTTAATTGAGAGCATATTTTCTCATAAGTTCATAAAGAAAACGGCAACTGATGCGAGGTGAAATTTCAGAGGATGAAAGAGAAAAAAACACATAATAAGG
This sequence comes from Acutalibacteraceae bacterium, assembly GCA_045592385.1. GTDB lineage: Bacteria > Bacillota > Clostridia > Oscillospirales > Acutalibacteraceae > CAG-177. The sequence continues at coordinate 1,722 of JAZNUP010000097.1, read as the reverse complement.
GCTTCGATTTGAGAAAGGCTATGATATCTTTAGCTGTATTTTTCCCTTTATTAACAGTTGTTTTTTATGCCTTGTATCGTTATAACGAAAATGTGGTTTTATACTCTGTGTTTGTAACCTTTTTAACGTTTTCATATCATTTCGTTATGCGGATTTTTGTGGGTGTTCTTACAAGATTTTTCCCTGACAAACTCCGTGTTCCCGAAAATTGGTGGTTCAGACCAAAAAAATTTGAAAGAAAGATTTACGGTTTTCTTAAGGTGAAAAACTGGAAGGGCAAAGTTCCTGCTTATTTTCCGGATGCTTTTTCGCTCGAAAAGCATTCACTCAAGGAAATCGCAAAAACAATGTGCGGCGCAGAAATTACGCATGAAATAATAGTTGTGTTAAGCTTTGTTCCGGTGCTGTTTTCAATAGAATTCGGAGTTTTGCCGGTGTTTGTTTTAACGTCTTTGTTGGCTGCGACAGTTGACTGTATCTTTATTGTTGTGCAAAGATACAACAGACCCCGCGTTTTGCGATTATCCAAAACAAAAGAAAAATAATAAAAAAATCAAAAAATTTAAAAAAACACTTGACGGCGCAAAAAAAGTGTGCTATATTATTCGAGCGCCCTACAAGTGATGTGCTGGTGTAGCTCAGTTGGTAGAGCAGCTGATTTGTAATCAGCAGGTCGGGGGTTCGAGTCCGTCCACCAGCTCCAAAATTTAATATGGAAGAGTTCCCGAGCGGCCAAAGGGAGCAGACTGTAAATCTGCCGTCAACGACTTCGGTGGTTCGAATCCACCCTCTTCCACCATCAATCCCAAGTCTTAACTGACTTGGGATTTGTTTTGTTTGTAACAAAGACAACCCCTGGCTATGCCAGGGGAAAAGAAAAGCTTATAGCGAGGGGAGAAGTAGACAAGAAAAAAGCTCCTTGTTAAAATAGAAGTGGTTTGCCGACCACACAACTAAAATAACAAGGAGGTCTTATCGTGAAAGATAAAGACATAAATAGTTTAGAACATACAAGGTGGAGATGTCAATACCATATCGTATTTTCCCCCAAATTTAGAAGAATGGCAATATACCAAGAGATAAAGGTGGACATAGGAAGAATACTAAGACAACTGTGCCAGCAAAAAGGAATAGAGATAATAGAGGCAGAGTTGTGCCCGGATCATATCCATATGCTGATAAGTGTACCACCAAAGTATAGTATATCGTCCATAATGGGATATCTAAAGGGAAAGAGTAGCCTAATGATATTTGACCGACACGCAAATTTGAAGTACAAGTATGGAAACAGACACTTTTGGGCGAGAGGATATTATGTAGATACAGTAGGACGCAATAAAAAGCAGATACAGGAATACATAAGGAATCAGCTAAGAGAAGATGAGATGGCTGACCAAATAAGTCTGAAAGAGTATGTTGACCCGTTTACGGGTAGCAAGAATACAAAGGCATAAGTAAAACCCCTTTAGGGGTAGCCGGAGAACGGAATGCGGTTGGCAAACCATTCGGTGCCCCTTTAGGGGTTTTGCTTGTAATAGGCTCTTATAGGGCCTACTCAAGCCTCCGGCTTAGCCGGGGGTCCTGACTATTAGGGGAGCGTTATTAATACGTCTAAAACTTGAAAAACTCAATTTAATTTTGAAAAACGACTAAAAATTATTGAAAATATCCGCAAATTGTGGTATAATATTTATATATATTAACCTTCGGAGGTTTCCTATG
>JAZNUP010000096.1:0-11025 GCA_045592385.1 Acutalibacteraceae bacterium | reverse complement strand
CCTTGCTTGCCAATTTAGTAAGCAGACAAAATCAACGTAATATCAAGGCTTTTTTTACAGTAGTAACAGTGCTGGGGTAATGTGGGAAATTTATTTTCCATATTCCCATAGCCTCAATTATACTTATGGTTGATACGATTTTATTTTGTGTTAATATAAGACCGAATAAAGATTCGGAGGCGGATGTATGAGAAAAAAGATTTTTGAAATGGTCGAACCTGGCGAAGGACTTAACAAGGTCAGCAGTTTTTATGATTATTTTATGATGATGGTCATAATCGTAAGCCTTATTCCGCTTGCTTTCAAAAATGAAAATACAGCATTTTTTGTTCTTGATAAAATCTGTGTTGTGATTTTTATTGTTGATTATATTCTTCGTTGGATAACTTCGGATTATAAATATAACAAAAAATCTGTTAGCTCATTTATACGATATCCGTTTTCCTTGATGGCGATAATAGATTTGATTTCTATTCTTCCGTCATTGACTGTAATAAACAGTGGATTTAAGGTTCTGAGAGTTTTAAGAATGATAAAAGCATTCAGAGTATTCCGAGTCTTCAAGGCATTGAGATATTCAAAAAGTGTTGAAATTATAGTCAATGTTCTAAAGCGTTCAAAGGAATCGTTGGTGGCAGTTGGGACCCTTGCTGTTGCATACATACTCATTGCTGCACTCGTTATTTTTAATGTTGAACCCGAATCGTTCAATTCATTTTTTGATGCTATATATTGGGCAACGGTTTCTCTTACAACTGTTGGTTACGGAGATATTTATCCGATAACAACAATCGGAAGAATTGTAACAATGGGTTCATCAATTTTTGGTATTGCAATCGTAGCATTGCCTGCCGGTATTATTACTGCAGGTTATATGAACGAAATAAATTCTGAAAAAGAGGAGGCTGATAAATGAAAGCAGTTATTTACGCAAGATATTCTTCGGACAATCAGAGAGAAGAATCAATTGAAGGTCAGCTCAGAGAATGTAAGGAGTATGCCTAGAAAAATGATATTCAGATTATTGGTGCATACACAGATCGAGCATTATCTGCCAAGACGGATAATCGTCCTGACTTTCAGAAAATGATTAAGGACAGCGCTGATAAAAAATTTGATATTGTGCTTGACTGGAAGCTTGACAGATTTGCACGAAACAGATTTGATTCCGCTTATTACAAAAACGTTCTTCGCAGAAACGGAGTCAAAGTTTTGTCGGCAACGGAATTGATTTCTCAGAATGCCGAAGGCATTTTGCTCGAGTCCATGCTCGAAGGTTATGCGGAATATTATTCAGCAGAGCTTTCGGAAAAAGTCTTAAGGGATCTTACTGAAAATGCACTCAAGTGTAAATATAATGGTGGCACTTTGCCGATAGGTTATTATATTGACAGCAATCAGTTTTTCAGATTGACCCGATTACTGCACCTGTTGTGCTTGCTGCATTCAAAAGTTATGCCGAAGGTGCAAGTATGCGTGAGGTTACCGATGAAATGAACATCAAAGGTATCCGCACAAAGCTCGGCGGAAAAATCAGCGTCAACAGTGTCACCCGTATGCTCCATAACCGCAAGTACATAGGTGAATATAAGTACCGTGACATTGTTCAGCCGAACGGAATCCCGGCAATAGTTCCGCAAGAATTATTCGACAGAGTTCAGGAGAGAATGAAAGAAAATAAAAAAGCTCCTGCCCGTCATAAAGCAGAAGATGATTACTTACTGACAACAAAATTGTTTTGCGGTAAGTGTCAGAGTATGATGGTTGGTGAAAGCGGAACGAGCCACACAAAAGAGGTTCACCGTTATTACAAATGTGTGAGCGTAAAACGTCATCGGGGATGCAACAAGAGAACAGTCCGCAAGGAATGGATTGAAAACATTGTGATTGAAGAAGTGAAAAAGCTTCTTGCCAATCGGGATATAATTGAGGATTTTGTAAACAGAACTATAAAGGCTCTTAATCAGGAAAATACAGTTTTACCTCTGCTTCGCAAAAGATTTACGGAAACACAGAAAGGCATAGACAATCTGGTCAATGCAATACAGATGGGAATTATCAGTCCGTCAACCAAGCAAAGATTAGATGAGTTGGAACGAGAAAAAGCAGAACTTTCGGTTGAAATAATGAAAGAAGAAATGGCGAGACCGACCATTACAAAAGAAAATATCCTCTGCTATTTTGAACAGTTCAGAAAATTAAATACCAACAAAATCGAACACAGACGAAGACTCATTGACAGCTTTGTCAATGCAATCTTTCTCTATGATGACAAAATGGTCATCACATTCAATTACAGAGAACAAACGAAGACAATCACCTTTGCCGATCTTTAAAAATCGGGCATTGGTTCGGATATTAGTGCAGTGCTGCACCACGACCAAGGGTATCCATTACCCTTGGTTTTTTTGTTTAAAAGCCTTATATATCAACGGCTTTGCTCCTAAAAAACACAAGAGTCGTTGATTCGTAAGGGAGTCGGAGCTTTGAACATCAAAAATCAAAGCCGAGAATATTTTTGGGCAAAAGCACACTTTCCGTTGGGCAATTTTTATTACAGAATAATTAAAAAATGATAAACACAGCACTCTGAAGAATTATTTTTCTCACCTTCAACGGTGAGTTGAGAATTAAATATAAAAATGATATCACCAAGCCTTGAACTCTAAATTGAGTCCAAGGCTTTTTCTTTTTGTTGATATACAACAAAACTTCTGCTCAGAAAAATTTCCCCAAACCAATTTCTTACATTCTTTTTGGGAAGACACATATTGGATTGTGGATTTTTCTTAAGGGAGGATGAGATTATGTGTTTTACATAGTTTTGAATTGAGATGTCCTGAAAAAAGGACACATAAAATGATATTTTATAAGCAGAAAGGATGTTGTATTATGGCTGAAAAAAAGACAGGCGAGGCATTCGATGTATTTAACGAATTTTTTGAAAATATCAGAGAACTCGGGCATATGCTTTCAAGAGAAGATCTTGACGTTGCAGCGGAATCGCTCCGCGAGATGCAGAGAGAACTTGAATGGAAGCGGCAGGAGCAGATTAAAAAAGAGCGTGAGGCACAAAGGCTCGAAAAAGAACGCATTAAGAAAGAGCGTCATGACAGATACGTTGCCGAAGTTACAAGTATGGATTTGCCTCTTGACTGGGAAAATTCCTTTGCAGGCGATGACCGTGCAGAGGTGTGCATACCGAAAGCATTTCCGATGCGTTGATTCTGTCTCTCAATAACCTTGGCAAGGTTGATATTGAATATATTTCACAGATTACGGGTGAAACCTGCAAAACGGTTATTGAAACTCTGAAAGGCTCGATTTATCAGAATCCCGAAACATGGGATAAATGCTTTTATAAAGGCTGGGAAACCGCCGATGAATACCTGACGGGCAACCTCAAGAGAAAATGGAAAGCCGCTCAGAAAGCGACTAAAGAGTTTAACGGTTATTTTGATGCAAACGTTGAAGCGATTGAAAAGGTGATTCCTCCGTCGGTTGCGTGTGAAGATATTTACGTAACTCTCGGCTCGCCGTGGATTCCGCCCGACGTTATTGACGATTTTATTGATGAGCTTTTCTGCCCTTGTAAGGATATTTATTCAGGCTGGAACGATTACACAACGACAAAACACGATGAAATTACAGGCACGTGGGAAATAGGATTCAAGAGCAGATTCAACGGCACAAGAATGGCAACAAAAGCAAACTCAACCTACGGCACAAGCAGAATAAATGCTCTGCACATAATTGAAAGAACTCTTAATTTAAGGCAAATCAGGGTTACGGATTCCGTTAAAAGTCCGACTTCTTCAACGGGCGAGAAAAGAGTTGTCAACAACGCTGAAACCGCACTTGCCATAGAAAAGCAGAAAAAACTGATAAAGGAATTTCAGAAATGGATATGGAAGGATGAAAAACGCAAGGAAAGACTTGAACAGATTTACGAAGAAAAGTTTGCATGCGTTCGTAAGAGAATCTTTGACGGTTCTTTTCTTGATTTCCCGACTATGTCCGATGAAATAAAGCTTTATCCTTATCAGAAAAATGCCGTTGCAAGAATACTCTTTACGCCCAACACTCTGCTTGCGCACGACGTTGGTGCAGGCAAAACCTATGTTATGGTTGCGGCAGGAATGGAAATGCGGCGTATGGGCATTTCGAAAAAGAATCTTTATGTTGTACCCAATAACCTTGTGGGTCAGTGGTCGGATATATTTATCAGAATGTATCCGCAGGCAAATATTCTCTGCGTTGAGCCAAAAAATTTCAAGCCCGATAAACGTGATGAGGTTATGGAGAAAATCAGAGATAACGATTATGATGCCGTGATAATGGCTTACAGCTGCTTTGAGCTTATCGGAATTTCAAGGGAATTCCACGAAAGCCAGCTGCAGGAATTGCTTGATTCCGTTTCGGAAAAGCTTTGTAACAGCCTTAAGAACACATCACGCCTTCAGGAAAAACGCCGTAAGCTGCGTGAGGCTTGCGAAGAGATGAAAAGGGCTTTGTATGTTGCGAGCGAAGAGGTTTTCTTCGATGAACTCGGCATCAACACTCTGTTTGTTGATGAAGCTCACAATTTCAAAAATCTGCCGATTGAAACCAAGATTGCCAACGTTCTCGGTCTTTCAAAGGGAGGTTCAAAGAAATGCGCCGAAATGCTCGAAAAGGTGCAATGCGTTCAAAAACAGAACAACGGCAGAGGCGTTGTTTTTGCAACGGGTACGCCCATAACAAATTCCGTGACCGACGTTTACGTTATGCAGAAATACCTGCAGAGCGGTGAATTGGCTCTTCTTGATTTGCAGAGTTTTGACAGCTGGGTCGGTATGTTTGCCGAAAAAGAGGACAGCTTTGAGATTGACGTTGACACAAGCGAATACCGAATGGCAACGAGACTTTCGAAATTCCATAATCTGCCCGAGCTTACAAATCTGCTGGCTTCAGTTGCAGACTTTCATTCTATGGATGGTGCGGAGGGCATACCCGAATTTGACGGCTATACAGATGCACTCATTCCCAAAACGAAGGGATTTCAGGCTTATCTTGATAAGATATCCGACAGGGTTGAAGACGTGAGGAATCATATGGTGCCGAGAACAGATGATAATATGCTCAAAATCACCGTTGACGGCAGAAAGGCGGCTCTTGATTTGCGCCTTGCCGAACCGAATGCGGCGTTCACCTATGATTCAAAGGTTTATCGCTGCGCCGAAAACGTTTTTGATATCTATATGAAAACATATCTTCAGAAAAGTGCACAGCTTATTTTCTGCGACGTTTCAACGCCGAAAGGGACTTTCAATATTTACGACGAACTTTCACGCCTGATTGTTTCAATGGGAATCCCCGAAGAAACCATTGCCTACGTTCACGATGCACAGACGGAGAAAAAGCGAAGCGAGCTTTTCGGAAAGGTCAGAAACGGCGAAATCCGTATTCTTCTCGGTTCAACATTCAAGCTCGGTCTGGGTGTCAACGTTCAGGACAGACTGATTGCACTTCATCATATCGATATACCGTGGCGCCCTGCGGATATGGTGCAGCGAGAGGGCAGAATTCTCCGCCAGGGCAATATGAATCCCAAGGTGCAGATTTTCAGATACATAACCGAAGGTAGCTTTGATGCATATTCGTGGCAGCTGCTCGAAACAAAGCAGAGATTCATCAGTCAGCTTCTTTCGGGTTCGCTCACACAGAGAAGCGGTTCGGATATTGACGGTACGGTGCTTGACTATGCCGAAGTCAAGGCTCTTGCGGTAGGCAATCCCCTTATCAAAAAGAGGGTCGAAACCGCAAACGAGCTTGAAAAATATATGGCTCTGCAAAGAGGCATTGTTTCAAACCGTGAAGCACTTGAAAATGAGCTGAATTCTATTCCTGCACAGCTTACCGATAACCAAAGAATAAACGCCGAATGCGTTGCAGACAGAGATTTTTATCAGGCAAACAAGCGCGAATATGACAAGGCGCAAAGGCAGATAATCCGAAAGCGAATCTTTGATGCCGTTCAGAATAACAATATGATTCCTGCCGAAAAAGAGCTTCTCGAATATCAGGGCTTCAAGGTTATTCTTCCTGCAAATATGCTCAAAGAAAAGCCGTTTGTGATTCTTAAAAATACAGGCAGGCATTATGTCAATCTCGGTGACGCAGAGGTCGGAACAATAATCCGAATCGATAACTATCTTGAGGGTCTTACGGAATATATCGCGAAGCTTGCCGATGCCGCAGAAAAGCTCCGTGAAAAAGAAATCGGGATAAAAGCCGAGCTTGCAAAGGATGAAAGCTATACCGATAAAATTGAAGAACTGAAAAAACAGCTCAAAAATATTGATAAAAAACTGGGGGTCAAAGAATGAACGAAGTGAAAATGTCAAGTGTGCCGAGCTTAACGGTGCAGAAAACGATAGATATTCTTTCAAAATCATATTGCGGCGTTATCAATGCAGACTTGCCGATAAAAACTCTGCCGTCTGTTATGCTGTGGGGACCTCCCGGTGTCGGTAAATCCCAGCTTGTCCGTCAGCTTGCAAAGGATATTGAAGCAAAAACGGGTAAAAAATCCGTTGTGACCGACGTAAGATTGCTTCTTTTTAATCCCATTGACCTGCGTGGTATTCCCACCGCAAATGCAGATAAAACTCTTGCAATATGGCTACGACCGCAGATTTTTCAGATGGATGCGGATGATTCAATCGTGAATATCCTTTTCCTTGACGAAATTTCTGCCGCACCTCAATCCGTTCAGGCGGCGGCTTATCAGATAACGCTTGACCGTGTTGTTGGTGAACATAAATTGCCCGATAACTGCATCGTTATCGCCGCAGGTAACAGAGTGACGGATAAATCTGTTGCGTTCAAAATGCCGAAGGCACTCGCAAACCGCCTTTGCCACATTGAGGTTGAGGGCAACTTCAATTCGTGGAAACAATGGGCAATCAGAAACGCAATCAATCCGAAGATTATCGGTTTTCTTTCGTTCAAGCAGAATATGCTTATGGGCTTTGACGGCGGCAAGGATGATCTCGCATTCCCGACACCCCGTTCGTGGGAAATGGTCAGCAATCTGCTCAACAGCGTTGACGATAATGTTGAGATTATGTACCCGATGGTTTCAGGTCTTGTCGGCACGGGAACAGCAATCGAATTCAGAACCTGGTGCAAGGTATGGAATTCTCTGCCCTCAATCGAAGATGTTTTTGACGGAAAAATGCCGATTGTACCGAATTCAACCGATGCTCTCTATGCCCTTGTTTCGGCAATGGCGGTCTATGCCCAGAGCCACAAAGACGAAATGCAGAGAATTGCAAATTCGATTGTATACGCCGAAAAGTTACCTGCGGATTTCTCCGCCGTTCTTCTCAAAGATTATATGTATATTGAAGACGGCTACAAATCAAGGCTTATGCAGATTCCCGAATTTGCAAGATGGCTGCAGACGAAAGGAAGGCTGCTCAATGGAACTGTCTGAACAGAAAATCCGTGAATATTCAATCAGGCTTATGAAATCAAGGCTGCGTCTGCTTTGCACAAACGGATTTTACGGTCTGCTGCTGATGCATATGGTGTTGACGATTGACGAAGAATGCGAAACCGCCGCAACCGACGGTGTGAGGATATATTTCGGCCCCGATTTTCTCGAAAATCTCACTGATTCGCAGATTGATATTGTTATGATGCACGAAATTCTTCACGTTGCTTTGCAGCATTGCTCACGCAGCGGTGATTTTGAGCCTGAAAGATTCAACATTGCCTGCGATATAGTTGTCAACTCTATCATTCTCGAATCAATGGGCGGTAACAGAAAAAACATTCATCTGGGTCAATATGGCGAGCTTATGCACGAAACGCCCGACGGAAAAGAGGGTGCAAAATTTACCGCAGAAGAGGTTTATGCCATGTTGCCTGCGGTGAAAGGTAAAAAATCAAAAAATAAAATGTCGGGAAGCAAAGTGAAAGGCAACGGAGGCGCTCCGGGCGGCAAGAATGGCGGGGACGGCGGTTCCGACGATTCCGACAGTAACGGCAACGGCGTTTTTGATGACCACGAAAAATGGAAAAACACTGCCAATGATAACACTTTGCGTGAAGAATGGCAAAAGAGGATTCTTGATGCGGCGGAGGCTATCAGCATCCGTGACCCGTCAGATCAACGGGGTTTGCTTCCTGCCTTTGCAAAAAGAATACTCAAAGAACTCCGAAAGCCACAGACCGACTGGCGTTCAATCCTCAACGAGTTTGTGCAGGAAGAAATCTGTGATTATTCGTTCAGTCCGCCCGACAGAAGATTCGGTGATTCCGATTTCTTTCTGCCCGATTTCAACGAAAAAGACGAAACCGTTAAAAACATCCTCTTTATGATTGATACGTCGGGTTCGATGTCCGACGATATGATAACCGCCGCTTATTCCGAAGTCAAAGGCGCAATCGACCAGTTCAACGGCAAGCTTGAAGGCTTTCTCGGTTTTTTTGATGCAGCCGTAATACCGCCGACTCCGTTTTCGGATGAGGACGAATTTTTGGTTATTAAACCGAAAGGCGGGGGAGGTACGGATTTTGAGGTCATATTCAGATATGTTGCCGAGCATATGACCGATGAACCGCCTGCAAGTATAATAATCCTGACTGACGGTTATGCCCCGTTTCCCGATGAGAACGTCGCAAACGGAATACCCGTTTTGTGGCTTCTGAACAATAAAGATGTTGAACCCCCGTGGGGCAAAATTGCAAGAATTGAGGTGTAAAAAATGCTTTGTCCGTTAAACCGTGTTCTTATAACAGGCGGCAAACTGCTTTATAACTGTTGTGAATTCAAAGAATTAAGAGGCAACGAAATAAAAACCGAGCATCCCGAAATCGCTGTTGTGGGTGTTATAGGAGAACAAAAAGAAGTCGAAATTCCGACCCGTTTCTGCGGTAAAAAAGTCAAGCTTATTCACAGCCTGAAAGTTTACCGCAAAGGCGATAAGTTTCCCGAAATAACAGGAGATTTTGCCTTTATTCCGTCAACCGTAAGACAAGATATCGAATTCTATAATTCCTGCGAAAGGCTGATTCCCGAGCCTGAATATCTTGTCAACACTCACAGAACAACTGCCGAAAAAGTGACATTTAACGGAATTGCTTTTGAGAAAAGCGCATTCTGCGGCAACAGATATCTTAACAAAATAACTTTCGGCACGGGAAAAATTCAACCCGAAAGCTTTATGAACTGCGAAAACCTCGAAAAGGCTGAACTTAATGAAAAAGTCAGGGTTATAGGTAAAAAGGCTTTCAGCGGATGCAAAAACCTTGAATATATCATTCTTCCGAAAAACGTGCGTGAAATCGCATCGGATGCCTTCTCTCTTACTCCGATTCGCTTTATTGCAATTCCTCCTGCGGTTGAAGCGATTATGCCTTATACTTTTGAAAAGTGCAAAAAGCTTGAGATGATATTCATTCCGCCGTCGGTTATAAGTATTTCAAAATCCGCTTTTTACGATGCAAACCCGAATATGATTATTGCAGGCAAAAGCGGTTCGTTTGCAGAGATGTATGCTAACAAGCACAAAATTAAATTTTTACCTTATGATAATTTTTCGTTTGAAGATATAAATGCCGCTTTCGGTATTTACAAATCCGCCGAAAAATAATATTATAGAAACATATCACACAAGAGGTATTTATTATGGCAGTAACTTTGGAAGATAAACTCGTTATCGGCGTTTCGTCGAGAGCGCTTTTTGACCTTGAAGAAGAAAACAGAATATTTGAGGAGCAGGGTCTGGAGGCATATTCAAAATACCAGACCGAGCATGAGAACGATATTCTTAAACCCGGCACGGCATTTCCGCTTGTCAAAGCATTGCAGAAGCTCAACGCAGACGGCAGATACCTGACCGAGATTATCATTATGTCCAAAAACAGTTCAGACACAAGCTTGCGCATTTTCAATTCCATTGAGCATTACGGGCTTGATATCAGCCGTGCGGCTCTTGTGGGCGGTGCATCGATTTCGCCCTATCTCGGTGCATTCAAAACAGATTTGTTCCTTTCCGCAAATGAAAACGACGTGCAGGAAGCAATTAACGCAAACATCGCGTCGGGCATAATCTGTGACCACTCAAATCTGCCGATTAACCCCGATGATGAGATACCGCAAATCAGAATTGCATTCGACGGCGATGCGGTTATTTTCTCCGATGAATCCGAAAGAATTTTTCAGGCGGAAGGTCTTGAAGCATTTGCCCGTCACGAACAGGAAAACGCACAGAATCCGCTTCCCGAAGGACCTTTTGCCAAGCTTCTCAAAACCCTTTCGCTTATTCAGAAACAGTTTCCGAAAGGTGAAGCACCCATCCGCACCGCGCTTGTTACCGCAAGAAACGCTCCCGCACACGAAAGAGTTATCCGAACTCTGCGTGCGTGGGATGTTCGTATTGATGAAGTGTTCTTCCTTGGCGGAGTCAGAAAAAGCGATGTGCTCAAAGCGTTCAACGCCAACATATTCTTTGACGACCAGGCAACCCACACTGACCCCGCATCAAAGCTTGTGCCGTCAGCAAGAGTACCATATAAGAAATGAGATAAGCCTGCAACAAAACCGTTGCAGGCTGTTTTTATGTGTATTCAATTTCTTTTGCGATAGATTTAATGCTCTCAATGTCCCATTCGTCATTGTGAACCGATATAATATGCTTGTTGCCGTATTTTTGGAATGTAAACACAAGATTTTCTTTAAAACCGTCCAATCCATTACAGTTTATGTTAAAACAGTCTATATCCTCAATAATGTACGTCGCCCGAATCTTTCGTTTAAAGAAAACCAAGTCAGATTTAACTTCTGCAGATTCACCTGAATCATATTTTATAAAAAGATAAATATCTTCTGTTATTTTTTTGGCAGAGGCATATCTGTTATATATAACTGTATCGCTTTGTATATCAATCCATTGTATGTTTTTATTTGAAATGCATATAAAATAATGTTCATTTGAAGGTAGGATTTCTTCGTAATACTGCGAAAGTCTGTCA
>JAZNUP010000095.1:0-2346 GCA_045592385.1 Acutalibacteraceae bacterium | reverse complement strand
GTCAGATTTTCCTTGAAACCGAGCTTTTCCACTCAGGCATTATGCCTGCTATCAACCCCGGTATTTCCGTCAGCCGTGTTGGCGGCTCGGCTCACCTTAAGGGTATATAAAAGGTTTCAGGTGAGCTCAAGCTTCTCTATTCGCAGTACCGTGAGCTGCAGTCCTTTGCGCAGTTCGGCAGCGATCTTGATGCCGACACAAAGGCAAGGCTTGCTCTGGGCGAAAGAATCGTTGAAGTGCTCAAGCAGGGCAAGAATGCTCCCGTACGCGTAGGCTGCCAGGTAGCAATCGTTTATGCGGTAACAAAGGGTTACCTCAACGACGTTGCCGTTGCAGGAGTACCCGAATATGAGAAAAAGCTCTTTGCCAAGCTTGAAAATGAAAACGGCAAGTGGCTTGACAGAATTGAAGCAGGTTATTTTGATGAGCAGGATGAGGAAGCCCTCAAGGCTATTCTTGCCGAAATGCAGAGGTAATTTGCTATGTCACAGAACACTAAAGCACTCAGAGTGCGCATAAAGAGTGTAAACTCCACAATGCAGTTGACCAATGCAATGGGTCTTGTTGCCTCTTCAAAAATACGCCGTGCAAACGAAACGATGATGAAGGGCAGAGACTTTGCGGCGGCGCTTGAGAGCACAATAAACGTTCTTGCGGCGGACCGTGAAAGTCTCAAAAGTCCTTATATGAAGGAACGCGAAACCTCAAGAACAAGACTTATTGTTATCGCAGGTGACAGAGGCCTTGCAGGCGGATACAACGCAAACGTTTTTCGCCTTGCGGCGCAGTATCCCGATGCGGAAATTATTCCCATAGGCAAAAGAGCCTGCGAAAGATATGAAAAGCCCTTTATCTCATCGGAGCATTTTTCCTTTGAGGATGCCGCAAAGCTTGCGGATGAGCTGTGCTCCGATTTTGCAGAGGAAAAGTTTGACACTCTCGGAATAATCTCAACAAGATATCATTCCGTAATGAGCCAGGAAGCTTATATAAAATGGATACTTCCCTTTAAAAAGAGTGAAGCCTCCGGCGCGGCAGGTATGATTTTTGAACCCGATTGCCTTACGGTGCTCAATAACGTTGCCCGTGAATACGTTGCAGGCGTAATCACCGTATGCGTAAGGGAAAGCTTTGCAAGCGAAGTATCCGCGCGCAGAATGGCTATGGATTCCGCAAGCAAAAACGCTCAGCAGATGATTAATGATTTACAGCTTGAATACAACCGTGCAAGGCAGGGTGCAATCACTCAGGAAATCACGGAAATCGTAGCAGGCAGCGGCAATTAATACGAGGTGGTAAATTTGAACAATTTACATGTAGGTAAAGTAACTCAGGTAATGGGTCCCGTTGTTGACGTGCGCTTCAACGAGGGCGAATTACCCATGATTCATAACGCACTCACAATCCCCGTGGGTGAAAGAGTGCTCACCGTTGAGGTTGCTCAGCATATCGGTGACAATACCGCAAGATGCATCGCAATGGCATCAACGGACGGTCTTCAGCGCGGTGTTGACGTTACCGATACAGGTGCGCCCATCAGCGTGCCCGTAGGCAGGGAAACACTCGGCAGAATCTTCAACGTTCTCGGCGATGCGGTTGATAATCAGCCCACACCCGAAACAAAGGAACGCTGGAACATTCACCGCAACGCTCCCGATTATGACGAGCTTGCCACAAGTGCAGAAATCTTTGAAACAGGCATTAAAGTTATCGACCTTATCTGCCCCTATTCAAAGGGCGGTAAAATCGGACTTTTCGGCGGCGCAGGCGTTGGCAAAACAGTTCTTATTATGGAGCTTATCAATAATATCGCAAAGCAGCACGGCGGCATCTCCGTTTTCACAGGTGTAGGCGAACGCACAAGAGAGGGTAACGACCTTTATAACGAAATGAAGCAGTCCGGCGTTCTCAGCAACACCGCTCTGGTTTACGGTCAGATGAACGAGCCCCCCGGAGCAAGAATGAGAGTAGGTCTTTCGGGCCTTACTATGGCTGAGTATTTCCGTGACCGTGAAGGTCAGGACGTGCTCCTCTTCATCGACAATATCTTCCGTTTCACACAGGCAGGCTCCGAAGTTTCCGCACTTCTCGGCCGTATGCCCAGTGCCGTAGGCTATCAGCCCACGCTGGCCACCGAAATGGGTGCCCTGCAGGAGCGCATCACCTCCACCAAGAAAGGTTCCATCACCTCTGTGCAGGCCGTTTATGTGCCTGCGGACGACTTGACGGACCCTGCTCCCGCTACCACCTTTGCCCATTTGGATGCTACCACCGTGCTCAGCCGCAGCATTGCTTCCCTTGGCATTTATCCGGCCGTGGATCCCTTGGATTCCACCAGCCGCATCC
>JAZNUP010000094.1:0-2181 GCA_045592385.1 Acutalibacteraceae bacterium | reverse complement strand
GTGAAGATTTTCGGCGGCTGCTGCGGAACAACTCCTGCGCATATAAAAGCACTTAAAGAAAAACTATCACAGATTGAGTGGAAAAAGCCTGAATATACTCCTGTTGTGGCAGTATGTTCGGGAACTCGCTATGTTGATATTTCTCAGCCGAGAGTTATCGGTGAAAGAATTTATCCTACAGGCAAAAAGCTGTTCAAAGAAGCTCTTCTCAACAATGATATAAATTATATTCTGAATCAGGCTATCGAACAGGTTAAGGCAGGTGCAGACATCCTTGATGTCAACGTAGGATTACCGTCAATAGATGAAAAAGCAATGATGGTAAGCGCTGTAAAAGCCGTTCAGTCGGTTACAGATGCCCCCCTCCAGCTTGACTCAACTATACCCGAGGTGCTTGAGGCAGGTCTGAGAATTTACAACGGAAAGCCGATAGTAAACTCTGTAAACGGAGAGGATGAATCACTTGACGCTATTCTTCCGCTTGTAAAGAAATACGGTGCAGCAGTTGTCGGACTTACCCTTGATAAGAACGGCATACCTAAAACTGCTCAGGGACGTTTTGAAATCGCTGAAAAAATCCTCAAAAGAGCATTGGCAATCGGTATTCCTAAAGAGGATGTATACATCGATTGTCTTACGCTTACCGCTTCGGCCGAACAAGAGGGAGTTATGGAAACTCTCGGCGCACTGAAAAGAGTAAAGAAAGAACTCGGACTGAAAACAGTTTTAGGAGTTTCAAATATTTCATTCGGACTTCCGAACAGAGAGCTTATTACACGCACATTTCTAACTATGGCACTCCAGAACGGACTTGATCTTCCGATAATAAACCCAAATGTCGAATCAATAATCGGCGCAGTAAGAGCATATAAGCTTCTTGCATCTATCGATAAGAACTCCGTTGAATTTATAAACTGCTACGGACAGAACGCTTCGCAGACAGTAGCAACTATTACCGATAAAAAAGCTCCCGATATATTCTATGCTCTTGAAAATGGTCTGAAAGACGAAGGTGTAAGGGCTGTTGAATCACTTTTGCCGACAACTGAGCCTATGGAAATCATAAACAATTATCTTATTCCTGCGCTTGATAAGGCAGGCGAGAAATTTGAAAAGGGACAGATTTTCCTTCCACAGCTTATTCTCACAGCAGGAGTTGCACAGGCTTGCTTTGAAACATTAAAAAGCTCGTTATCTTCAAGCGGAGAAAAGCCTGTTTCAAAGGGAGAAATCGTGCTTGCAACGGTAAAAGGTGACATTCACGATATAGGAAAGAACATCGTCAAGGTGCTTCTTGAAAGTTACGGATATAAGGTTATAGATCTTGGCAAGGATGTAGATAAGCGTGATATAGTTGACGCTGCAAAAAAACACAAGGTTAAGCTTGTGGGACTTTCAGCTCTTATGACAACTACGCTTGGTGCAATGGAAGAAACAATCGCACTTCTCAATCTGGAATATCCTGAATGCAAAACCGTTGTTGGCGGAGCTGTACTGACAGCAGATTTCGCACAAAAGATTAATGCAGATTTCTATGCAAAGGATGCAAAGGAAACTGTTGATATAGCTTCAACTATATATTGATATAAAAGCACTTCCGAATAAAAACGGAGGTGCTTTTGTATATTATAAGAATATTATCCAAAATTACGTTGAATTGTATTGTGAAAAAGATAGAAACAAAAATTTTTTTGAAATTTCTGTTGACAAACAGATAGATATGGTGTATAATAAATAAGTCGCATGAGGAAAACAAAAAACAAGCGGCTAAGATGGCGGCATAGCTCAGCTGGCTAGAGTACTCGGTTCATACCCGATTGGTCGATGGTTCAAATCCTACTGCCGCTACCAAATATGGCCCGTTGGTCAAGAGGTTAAGACACCGCCCTTTCACGGCGGAATCATGGGTTCAATTCCCGTACGGGTCACCATTGCACAGGCTCGCAAATGACGATATATCGCCATTTGAGAGTTTTTTATTTTACCGTAAAATCACGTTTGTTCTTTACTTGTTCTTTATTTTCAGAAAATGCAATAATATTAAGATTTTTATGCCGATTCCTCATCAGGAGTCGGCTTTTTGCTGTTAAAGTTAAGGGCATTTGATACAGCATCGGAAACCTTCGCCTGTGCATCTTCAATCATATGACAATAAACGTTAGTAGTCGTTGAAACCGTCGA
>JAZNUP010000093.1:0-4372 GCA_045592385.1 Acutalibacteraceae bacterium | reverse complement strand
CGTTTGCGTGATAACAAGTTGTTTTTCAGGGAATAATCCAACGAAAAACATATCAATTGCAAACACAACGGATAGCAAAAATGAAATGATTTGTGTCATACGTTTCTCCTTTTATATCTGTTCCGCAAATTCTTATTTGTCGAACCGATTATAGCACATATAAATTATATTTACAATCGGGTGCGGGTGTTCCGCCCACACTTATTCACTTTTCCCTCTTACTTCTTACTTTTCAAAAATCGCCCCAAAAGTTAGTGAAGAGTGAATAGTGAAGAAGTAAAAAGTAAAATCGACGAACCTCTGTCGAAATTCGTCGATTTTGGGCAGTACGTCTCATTTTAGAACCGCATAAATTTACAAATTTTCAGCCTCAAATCTTAAAATATAAAACTGTTTTAACCATTCAGGCTGTTCAGCTAAAGTATCTTTCAGTTTTTCAAGTGTACGCTTACCTAAACGTCGGTCAAGTACGGCAAACATTCTTACTATAGGATTATCAGACTGAATACTGCATTTTATATCTTGATTGCGATATTCACCAAGAGCATCAGCAAACTCACTGTCTTTATATTCCGTTCTCTCACATAAAGGATATTTATCTAACAAAGACCAGAATTCATTCCAATACTCAACAGTACCAAATGGCTTCTCGATTGATTTATATCCTTTTTCAATAAAATAATTGTTTACCGTTTCCCAAGAAAAACGCTTTGCTTGTTTGTCATCAATACAAACCTCAAAAATTTTGCATCCGTCCATACCGACATATGTTGTACAACCATATCTGACTCTGCCTTTGAGGCTGTCTGCAAGTATTTCTTTTTCAAGGTATTTCCGCATACCGCTCCATGAACCTTCGCATCCCATAATCTGCCCCCCTTTCACCGTAGTATTATATCATTATAAAAGAAAAATAGCAAGGCAGAGCCTTGCCAAAACACTTATTCACTATTACTTCTTACTTATTACGAGCTTGCGAGTAACAAGGTTCACTGAAACAAAGAAATCTTTGATTTCGTTTTGTTTCGTGAGGTTCTTATTACTTTCTAAAAATCCCATCCGAATTTTTTATGAGGTAATAGTGAAGAAGTAAGAGGTAAAAAGTAAAATCCCACTTGCTGAACGCAAATGGGATTTTTGGAGGTGCCACCCAGATTTGAACTGGGGAATCGAGGTTTTGCAGACCTCTGCCTTACCACTTGGCTATGGCACCGATTATTAAATTATATATGCCTTTGCACCAAAATATTCCACAAAAAAAATGGAGCGGATGACGAGGCTCGAACTCGCTACCTCCACCTTGGCAAGGTGGCGCTCTACCAGATGAGCTACATCCGCATGATTGGTGCCTTCGGCCGGAGTCGAACCAGCGACACGTGGATTTTCAGTCCACTGCTCTACCAACTGAGCTACAAAGGCATATGAAATGGCTTGAATTTCTTCAAGCCATTTTGGCGATCCGGAACGGGCTCGAACCGTCGACCTCCAGCGTGACAGGCTGGCGTTCTAACCAACTGAACTACCGGACCGTTTGGTGGGAACAACAGGGCTCGAACCTGTGACCCCCTGCTTGTAAGGCAGGTGCTCTCCCAGCTGAGCTATGCTCCCAAACCGGTGTCGCTGCATCAGCGACGGGTATTACTTTACTACATTCCGATTCAAATGTCAATACTTTTTTTCAAAATTTTTTAATTTTTTTAATTATTTTTTTGCAAGGGCTAAAATCTGCTCAGAAGTAAACTCATACTTCTTATCACAGAAATGGCATGTTACCTGAGTTGTGGCATCCTGAGCCATCTCCTCAAGCTCCTCACGTCCCGTGCTGATAAGAGCCTTCTCCACCCTTTCCCTTGAGCAGTTGCAAAGATAAACGGGCTCTTCCTCATCAAGCACCTCAAGTTCAAAGCCTTTAAGCACGTGGCGGCAGATTTCCTCAGGAGTCATACCCTTTTCAAGCATTACGGTTACACTTTCAATATTCTGAATGCATTCTTCTACCTTATCTATTGTATCATCCATAGCAGTAGGAAGAAGCTGAATGATAAATCCGCCTGCTCTTTTAATTGTTAAATCGGTATCAACAAGTACGCCAAGAGCACAGACCGTAGGAGTCTGCTCGCTGATTGCGTAATAACTCGTTATATCCTCTGCAATTTCGCCCGAAACAATCGGCACCTGGCCGATATAAGGCTCCTTGAGCCCCAAATCCTTCATAACGGTAAGAGTTCCCTCTTTGCCTACGGCGCCCGCAACGTCAAGCTTTCCTTTTTCATTAAGAGGAAGTTCAACGGTGGGGTCGGAAATATAGCCCCTTACGTTACCGTAGCTGTCAGAAGCGGCAATAACTGAGCCCGCTGGACCTGAGCCGTTGAGCCTTACCGTCACTGAATTATCCTTACCTTTAAGCACGATACCCATAAAGCAGGCTGCGGTCAAAAGTCTGCCGAGAGCTGCTGAGGTTACCGCAGTTGTCTGATGAATCTGCTCCGCTCTGGCAACAATATCGGTAGTGTCCGCCGCCATAACAGTGAGAGTTCCATCCTCAGATATCATTCTTACAAGCTTTCCCATAGTATTCTCCTTGTTGTTACTTCTTACGGGCTACAAAAACCGCCCTTTGCGTATCTGCTCTGACGGGGTCAAGAGTTAAATCATCATAAACGCCCTTTACCTCAAAGCCGGCTTCTTCAAGCCACTTCTCTATATCGGATAATTCATATGCCTGCTCACAGAACTGCTCCTGCGAACGAATCCACGCATCATCCTCATCCTGAATAAAGAAATCAAGCGTAATGCCAACGCTGTTATCGTCAGGGTCGTACTCATTCTGCCAGGCGCAGAACAAATCGCCGCAATCATAAATATAGGCATTATCAGCAAGCACCTCACGGTGCTTATAAATTGTGTTCATATCAAAAACGAACACTCCGCCGCTGTTCATAAAAAGGGAAACCTTTTCAAACGTTTGGCGAAGCTCGTGCTCACCGTCAAGGTGATTAAGACTGTCAAGCACGCTGATTGCACAGTCAACTGTACCGTAAAGGTCAATTTTCTGCATTTCCTGGCAAAGGAAGAGTATACTCCTGCCGCATTCAAAAGCCTTCTCCTGCGCCTGAGAGAGCATACCCGTGCTTGAATCAACACCTATAACGTCAAAGCCCTTCTGAGACATCAGAACGCTCATTGTGCCCGTACCGCAGGCTAAATCGAGCAGTATACCGCCGTTACAGCCGCACATAGAAAGAAGCCTGCAAAAATAATCTGCACGCTTCTCATATTGGGCATTTTCGGTGAGTTCATCGTAAAACTCTGAAAAAATATCGTATGCCATTATTCTGCTTCGTTCTTCTTTTTCTCTTCTACTCTTTCAAATATGGCTTCATATCCGTTGCAGCCATACTGAAGAGAGCGGTTTACGCGGCTGATTGTAGCAGTGCTTGCACCCGTTTTAGCAACAATCTCACTGTAAACTCTTTTATCGCGCAACATCTTGGCAACAACGATTCTCTGAGAAATACTTTTGATTTCGGTAACGGTACAAAGATCCTCAAAGAAATCGTAGCATTCTTCAATAGTGCGAAGCTGAAGGATAGCTTCAAACAAAAAATCGTTATTTTCGCTCTTAATTTTGGAATTCATTGTTATCCTCCTTAGGTTTCGTACTTTAATATTTTATCACTCAAAAGTCAGAAAGTAAAGAGGTATTTCAAAAAAGTTTTAATCCTATAACATTAAGTACTATTATCTGCACGGTAAACCATATAAAAACAATTCCGAAAATGCGCAGAGCACTCTCCCCTTTTGCCTTACGTTCTTTCATTACCGCTAAGGATTCAGGGCGGAAGAAATGCACCAGATCAAGCGCAAGATAAGGAACCGTGCAAACAAACCACGTTGCAAAAACACTGTAACCGCCAAGCAGGATATCGCCCACGAACACAGCAACAGAGCAGAGAGTAAGCACAACCTGCCAGATTCTTACCGTTTTGTAATCCACAAATCTGTCATATGCGCACTTAAGTGCCATTGCAAAGAATAGCATAAAGAAAGACATTATTCTTGCCGAAAAGGCGCTGCCGAGCATAACAAGCGCAAGAGGGATATTGCAATAAAGCGGTCTTTCAAGCAAATCATAGATAAATGAATTTACTTTTTCTTTTTTATAATACTTATAATATTGCCATATATTCATCGCAAGCAGCAGCGCCATACACACCGTTACGGCAATGCTGCCGATAATATCGGATTCACCAAAAGCACTCCACACGCCGCCGTTGCGCTCAATAACAGCCGTTCTTTCCTCTACCATACCGAAGCAAATCCACCAGCACAGAGAAATTCCGAGACCGCCGAATGCGCCGAGAGTGAACTC
>JAZNUP010000092.1:0-5668 GCA_045592385.1 Acutalibacteraceae bacterium | reverse complement strand
CGTGGTCCTCTGAATTTTCTGCATCTATAATATGGCTTGACACACCTGTGGGATAGAATTTACAGTTGCGGATAATAAGGTCACCGTTCCAGGTTGAGCCGTAATCTCCCCGAAGGTCAACAAAGCTGCCTGATAAAACAGTTGTATTTTCAATCAGGGCAGTTCCGCTTCCTATGAGCTTTATGCCGTGATGACCGAGAACGGAGTTTCTGACTGTTGCATTAAGAACACCCTGATGTGCGTCAAAGCGGGAGAATACACATCCGTCATACACAAGGTTCTTACAGTAGTTGGTACCTGCAATTCCCCAATAGTCGCCGTCGGTTATGTCATTTGTCTGGTTGCAGTTGATAAACTTTGCATTAACTGCCGTTGCAGCACCTATATCGTATGTGCCCATTGTTACGCTTGTTCCTGCAGAGCCTGTTGTTACATACTTTTTATGGCCTGTAAATGTACTGTTTTTTACTGTTACATCAGCACAGCAGGAGAGGCTGACAAAAGCCGAATAGGGAGCACCTGTTTCGCCCTCGTTTTTGACATCGTGATATATTCCGTCTATAACGGTGTTTGAGCGTCTGACCAGAATACCTCTTGCGTAATATGAATATTCAGATGGTGCACCGTTTGCAAGGGTTGTGAATTTACCGCCTTTTATAGTCAATGCTTCGGTGTCTATAGGATAAGCGGTAGCACCTGTAATTGCATCAAAGTCCCAGATAAGGGGAGTATCAGGTGAAATATTTCCGTTTTCGTCAACGAGTATAACATCTGTCTGGTTGCTTCCTGAATTCTGGTTTGCTCCTTTACGGATATAACGCTTTACATTAGAATCCGTAAGTACAACCAGACTTTTGTCCTCAAGTGGTGTGCCTATGCTTGTGGCGTCAATTTTAAGAGGGGACACCTTATCGGTTATACTTACCGCACTTTTTGACGATGCAACGTTGAATATCCAGGTACTTCTGTTTTCAACCTCTGTGTCATCAATTATGAAACGTGCAGTTGACCAGTCGGTATCAGTCCTGATGTATGCAGTTTTGCTTGCACCGCCGATATAATATGTTGCGGTTTCATCTGCAAAAACACTCAAATCATTTTCGTTTGCATATTCGTGGGTTTTCACAATGGCCTCAAGGTCATCGGCTTTGCCGTCACCAACAGCACCGAAAGCTTCGTATGTTACGAAATCTGAGAAGGTTTTATTGAACTCATAGCCGTCTTTTAAGTCGAAGCTTCCTTGTGAAGTGAGCAGAGCTTCATCCGCAAAGGCAGTTATTCCTCTTGAAATTCCGACTTTCGCACTGCCCCTGATGTAGATATTACCGTTTTCAACTCTAAGGCTGAAGGTGTTATCGTCATTGAGTGCGGAGTCAATTATAAAGGCTTTTTCTTTGTTGTTGGTTGCTTCAATCTTTTTACCGCAAGCCTTGTAAATTTCTCTGCAAAGCGTTTCGGCAGCATTGGAATACAGTGCACCTTCGGGGGCAACTACTGAATATTCGTCAACGGACACGCCGTTTACAGTTATACTGTCGAGGGGTCTTACAATATACGGACTTTCGAAGCTACCCTTTGCAAGGTCTTTTTTCAGTTCCGCTTTGTCAGACATCAGCGAAAACGGTGTGGTGAAAAAAGAAACAACGCACATTATCACTGCAATTATTCGTGAAAACATTTTTTTCATCTCCTTAAAGCTTTTCATATAATTCAAGTATATTTCTATTATATATTTGTGACTGAAGTTTTGCAAGAGTAAATATTGAAGCCTCCTTGTAAAACGGAATATACAAGGAGGCTATTTTATGTTGTGAGGTTTATGAAAACGTGATTTTGACAGTTTCGCCGGCTGCAAGTGTAGCGGTGAATATGCCGTTTTCAATAGTATAAGGCTTTGACGTCTTTATTTCACCTGTTCTGTTATTGAGTTTCAGTCGCAGTACATTATTATGTGCAGAAGTTATTGCCGCACTTGTTGCTTTGCTGTCATTCCATACTATATCCACAGTAAAGTTTCCGCGTGCTTTCAGACCCTTCACAGAGCCGCTTTTCCACGCATCGGGCAGTGCAGGGAGAATTTCTATAATACGCTTGCCCGGTTCACCCAGATGGCTTTGCAGGAGCATTTCGTTGATACCTGCAACACCGCCGAAGTTACCGTCAATCTGGAAAGGCGGATGTATGTCAAAAAGGTTGTTGGCAGTGAATCTTGTAATCAACTGCTGAAGATGTTCCCAGGCTTTTTCACCGTCCTTGAAACGGGCATAGAAGTTAATAGTCCACGCACGTGACCAGCCTGTTGAACCGCCGCCACGGGAAAGACGGCGTGTAATTGTCTTTTTGGCAGCCTCATAGATTTCAGGATTTGTTTCATTTATCCGGTCGCCCGGATAAAGAGCAAACATATGCGAAATATGGCGGTGGTTGGGCTCAACCTCTTCATAATCTCTGTTCCATTCACAAACTGTGCCGTAGCGTTCGCTTATTTGAAGCGGCGGCAGCTTAGCCAGAACACTCTCCAGGCAAGCCGCAAAATCGGCATCAATCCCAAGAACTCCGCAGGCATGAATCATACGGGTTAAGAGAGTATGAATTATTTCAAAATCAATCGTTGCTCCGTGCGTAAACATACTCATCTTCTTCTCACCGTTTTTATCCCGGTAATAAAACCAGTTTTCGGGAGAGTTGGACGGAGCAGTTGTCATCCTGCCCTCTCCGTCCTCAATAAGATAATCACAAATAAATTCGCACGCGCCCTTTAGAATGGGATAAATCTCTCTTAACACATCCGTATTGCCCGAGAATTCATAATGCTCCCACAAATTAAGGCACAGCCACGGACCTGCCATGGGGAAAAAGCAGTGAATGGTATCGTGCGGGCCGGTGCGGCCGAAAATATCGGTTGTGTGGTTGATTACCCAGCCATTGCAGCCAAGCAGATCCCTTGCGGTCTGTTCGCCAAACTTGCTGATCATTTTCATAAAATGTACAAACGGACGCATTGTTTCTGCCATATTGGCAGGCTCGGCAGGCCAATAGTTCATCTGCATATTGATGTTTGTGTGGTAATCGCTGCCCCACTCCGGCCGGTATCCGTTGCACCAGATGCCCTGAAGATTTGCAGGCAGAGTTGCGTTTTTTCCTGAGCTTTCAATGAGCAGATAGCGCCCGAAATTATAATACAGCTCATACATATCAAGGTCTTCCTGACGGTTGCGTTGCAAAAAATAAATACGCCAATCAACCGGTATATCCTCGTAGGCAGGTGCATTAAGCTTAAGCGACACTCTGTCAAATAACGCTTTGTGCGCGGCAATGTGCTCCGCTTTTACGGTTTCGTAATCAACGGACGTTATGGCCTCCAGCTTTTGTCTGAGAACCGCACGGTAATCAATAGATTCATCAATATCGTATTTTTCAACATTGTAATTTGTTTCAAACACGCCGTAAACAATAACCCACGTTGCATCGTGGACAATAATGCGCTTTTTGTCGTTGAGAAGCTTGCCGTCCGTACGGACAAAAATATTTGCTCCGAACGACATTCCTTCTCCGCCCTCGCCGTAAAGCTCCTCGTCATAATAGGTTACGCGTCCGTTCATAAAAAGCAGATTGTTTCTGAGCGCTGAGGTATAGGCATCCTGACCGCGCTCCACGGTGACGTGGCAATCAAATTCCGATGTTGCTGTTACTTTATAAACGAGACCGTCATATTTTTCACTGACAAAGGTTTCGCTGGAAAAATCAATTTTGCCTTTTTTATACGATACACGGCCTACGGCTTCGCTCAAATCCAGCTCCTTGCGATAGTTTTCGTATCGGCTTTTATCCGGGAACTCGATGCGCACTTCACCCATACTTTCAAAAAAGCGCACGCACTCAGGAGAAGCCATAAATGTCTTGCCGCAAAGCTCGGCAGCCTCTTCGTAACATTCCTCAAGCAAAAGCTGTCTGATTTTTGCAAGAGTTTCGGGAGAGCTGTTATATTTTTCCTGAATCTGCCGACCGCTCCAAAGCGACTCCTCGTTAATTTCAATTGTTTCTTCGTAAGGGTCGCCATAAAGCATTGCACCGAGGCGGCCGTTACCCAACGGGAAAGCTCGCATCCAATCTCGCTCATAGTCCTCGTGCCAAAGTTTGGTTGACATTTTACGCCTCTCCTTTATGAATTCGTTTTTGATATTATAGCACACCCACTTTTCTTTCACAAGTATCAGAGTGACTCCGTTAGAACTAAACACGCCGCAAGAGATTTATTTCATTGAAAAGAACCCACACTTGTATGATACAAATGCGGATTCTTTTCCGGTATGAGTGTTTATAACGGATTCAACGAATAAATTGTTAACGGTAGATAAAACAACGGCTGCTTCGTGTGTGAAGCAGCCGTTATTTTTCATCTGAAAAGTGATATGATTGCGCCGACAGCAAACAAAAAAAGCAAGAAAAAGCGAAAGTATTATTTTAGTCACCTCAGGTTATCAAAGCTTTCACGCATTTCGTCAACCGTACCTGTTGCGATATAGTAATTATATTCGCTCGGAACGAAGCTTCGGAAAGTGTTATGCTTAACAGTCGCAATATATGAGGTTTGCGGTGCTACGGACGGGTCTTTATCTGTGGTGGTTTCTCTTGCCAGAACACCGGCAAGGAAATTTCCGTGGTGAGGCGTATAAATACCGATTCCGAAGCTGTCATCAAACTCGCCGATAAATGCCGACCAGTTTTCCGTTGCCTGGAAATTGGGGTAGCCTGCATCGGGCCAGAAAATAAGCTTGTTTTGGTATGTGTAATTTTTATCTCCGGTCCAGGGTGCATCGCCGCCGTAATAAACGAATCTGTTGAAGGGCTCTATGCAGTAAAAGGCGGGGAGCTCCTGAGTTGTGTAATATTCGGGATAACCCGAAAAATCAACGAATCTGCAGGCTATCTCAACGGCACCGTCGCAGATGCTGTAGGTTGCCTCCATATACGACGGGCTCATATCCGTTGCAGGCTTTGCCCAGTCAAGGGGTCTGCACTTGATATAGATATAGTCATCGCCCACAACAAGGTCAACTATTTTGCTGCTCTCGTTATACTGATTGCCGCCCTGCACGGGGTTATAATTCCACTTGTGTTCACCGTACATAGCGCCCTGATAAGCATCGCAATCAAAGGTGCCGTAGTAGGACTGCTGAACAAGTCTGCCCGTATCGTGACGGTTGATGAGATTAACGTTATTGTTGACGGATTTTGCACCGTATCTCTCCGAAGCATTAGAATCAACCTTGGTTAAGCCGTCAACCATAACCGCCTGCACGTCGGAATCCAGGTCTTCGAGGTAATCCAGCGCACCGCCCCAGAGAAGATTGACACCGATTTTATATTCGCTGTTCTGAAGATAAACGTTTTTATCGGGTACCTCACGGTTAAACACGTCAATGCCGACAAACTCAAACACCGCCGCATCCTTGTCGAGAGGCTCAAGCGTTATTTTGCAAAGAGTGTTTGATTTGGTCTTATCAAGCACACCGTCAATAAAGCTGTAAAAAGGCTTTGTGCCGTCCGAAGGCTCAAGGAAGAATTCCTCGGAATACTGTTCACCTTTGAGCGTATATGTAATTACGCCTTTCATATATGCGTCGGATTTATAGCTGATGCCGTAATAATTGAACCAGCCGCAATC
>JAZNUP010000091.1:0-31776 GCA_045592385.1 Acutalibacteraceae bacterium | reverse complement strand
GTATTCTCCTTGGAAACCTTCACCTGACGGGCTCTGCCGAGCTGTGAAAGCTGGGTATCCTTAAGGTCAAGACCAAGATCGGAAGCGATTACTTCGCCGCCGGTAAGGATTGCGATATCCTGAAGCATTTCCTTACGTCTGTCGCCAAAGCCGGGAGCCTTAACGCATACGCAGGTAAATACACCGCGAAGCTTATTTACAAGGATTGTGGAAAGAGCCTCGCCCTCAACATCCTCAGCGATGATGATGAGCTTGCCGCCCTGCTTGATAATCTGCTCAAGGAGAGGAAGGATATCCTGGATTGAAGAGATTTTCTTATCTGTGATGAGGATGAGAGCGTCATCAATAACAGCTTCCATCTTCTCTGTATCGGTTACCATATAAGGAGAAATGTAGCCTCTGTCAAACTGCATACCTTCAACTACCTCAGCCTCGGTAACTGCAATCTTGGACTCCTCAACGGTGATAACGCCGTTTGAAGTAACCTTTTCCATTGCATCTGCAATGAACTTACCTCCTTCCTCATCGCCTGAGGAGATAGTGCCGATTCTTGCAATATCCTTGGAGCTGGAAACGGGCTTAGCATTCTTCTTAAGGCAAGCAACAGCAGCCTCAACAGCCTTGGACATACCCTTTCTTACTACCATGGGATTTGCACCTGCGGTAACGTTCTTCATACCCTCGCGTACAAGAGCCTGAGCAAGAAGAGTAGCTGTGGTTGTACCGTCACCCGCTACGTCGTTTGTTTTGGTTGCAACTTCCTTAACAAGCTGAGCGCCCATATTCTCAAAAGCGTCCTCAAGCTCGATTTCCTTAGCGATTGTCACACCGTCATTGGTGATAAGGGGAGCGCCGTACTTTTTATCAAGAACAACGTTTCTGCCCTTGGGGCCGAGTGTGATTTTAACGGTATTGGAAAGCTTATCAATACCTGCCTGAAGAGCCTTGCGGGCTTCTTCGCCGTAAATAATCTGTTTTGCCATTTCAAATTACCTCCGTAAATTACTCTACTACTGCAAGAATATCGCTCTGGCGAACGATTGTGTATTCCTCTTTGTTGAGTTTAACCTCTGTGCCGGAATATTTGCTTGTGATAACCTTATCACCAACCTTAACGTACATCTCAACCTCGTTGCCGTCAACAACTCCGCCGGGGCCTACTGCCACAACTTCTGCAACCTGAGGCTTCTCCTGAGAAGCGGCTGCAAGGATGATTCCGCTGTTGGTGGTTTCTTCAAGCTCAACGAGCTTTACTACTACTCTGTCTGCAAGCGGTCTGATTGTCATATAATTTACCTCCAAAAATTTGTTTCAGCTTTCGGTTTAAGCAACCGAAACGGAGAAAAGTCAGTTGTTAGCACTCTTTTACCGCGAGTGCTAATCTATATTCTAAACACTTTTCCAAAAAAATCAAGTGCTTTTGTTAAAGTTTACAATTATGTAATATTTTGCACAAAACAAGCCGTGTTATTCTGTGCACCCTTCACTAAATGTCTATTCATTTTGAGGTTGCAAAATGAATAACAATATAGTATTATTATATTTAGCTGCAATTTAAACGAGAGGATGTGGAAACGTGGAAAATATTCCGTTTATAGCCTCAAGCGAATCAAGGCTCAGAAGGCTGGAGCAGCTGCGCAAATTCCTGGTTTCAAAGCCGTTTATGCTTTTTTGCGTGCTTGTCGGTTGCGTTGTTACCGTTACGCGCACCGAGTTTGCGGGACTTTTGTTCTTCGGTATAATAATTCTTGTTATGCTGCTTGTGTGTGATGAGCTTACCGCCACCACCCTGCCGTTTATGATGATTTCCTGCATAATGGTAAAATGCTACGATTCTTTTTCCACTTACATCAAGCTTGTGTGGCTTTTCCCGCTTTGCGCAATCATTTTCTTTGCTCATTTCTTTTTATATAAAAAGCCAATCAAGGTCGGCTCAACTATATGGAGCCTGATTTTTGTGAGCATTGCGGTAGCTGCCGGAGGAATAGGCGTTTTACCTGCAAAAGATTATTTTTCGCTCACCTCGCTTTATTACATAATCGGTCTCGGACCGGCAATGATTCTTGTTTATATTGTTATTTATTCATACTTCGGTGAATGCAAAAATTCTGACAGCAAACAGATTTTTGCCTACGCAATGACCCTCGGCTGCCTTATGGCCTGCCTTATGGTTTTGCTTCACTATGCCGTCAATATTGAAAAGGTTATTGAGCACCGCTCAATACTTGAGCCTCAGTGGAGAAACAACGTTTCCACCATCATAATGCTCACCATGCCTTTCCCGTTTTACCTTTCAATCAAAAAGACCCGCTACTTTGCGGCGGCACTTATCACTCTCCCCTGCCTTGTACTCTCCAGTTCAAGAGGAGGTTTAATCTTCGGCACAGCAGAATTTGCGCTTTGCTGCATTTACATTCTTTATACTGATAAAAAACACAGAAATCTTTATCTTATAACATTTGCTGTTTGCGGCTGTGCGCTCATTTTTATGGCAGGCGATATCTTAAGCTTCATCTCAAAAACTCTTGCCCGCTTCGGCTTTGAAGATATGAGCAACGAGCCCCGTGCCGGACTTTTCCAGAGAGCGATTGAAAACTTCCGTGACAATCCCGTTTTCGGCTACGGAATAGGTTATATGGGTAACCGCGACATTCATCCGTCAAAGGAATTTGCCGCTTGCTGGTACCATTCATCGCCCTTCCAGGTAATAGGAAGCTTCGGCATAATAGGAATTTTTGCATTCACTTATCAGTTTATCAGAAGAAATGCTATTTTCTGGTCAAGAATAACCTACTACACACTCGCAATTTACATTTCTTATCTGGGAATACTTATGATGTCGCTTGTAAACCCCGGCGAATTCTGCCCCGTTCCTTACGAATTGCTTGTGGTTATGATGTTCGCCATTCTTGAAAAAAGCTGCCCCAAAAATAAAGAAAGAATTCTTTTCTGGGGCAAATACGCAACAAACGAAAAAGAAGAAATAAAAGAGGCTGTAAACATTTAGTCTGGAGTGAAACGGATGAATATTCTATCTATCGGAAACAGTTTTTCTCATAATGCGCACAGATTTTTACCCAAAATTGTCGCCGCTGACAAATCAGATGAAGAGTTTTTGCTTTGCAATCTTTCAATTGGCGGTTGTCCGCTTGAGAAGCACTGGAACAACTGGAAAAACGAAGAAGAAGCCTACGGATATGAAATATATCTGCCCGGCGAAACACAGATGAGAATAACCGACGAGGTTGCCCTCCACGAAGCCGTTGAGGATGAAGATTGGGACGTTATAACCCTTCAGCAGGCAAGCGGTTTTTCAGGAATTCAGGAAAGCTATTTCCCGTATATTGACGAGCTTATTGCTTATATCAGAATGGTGAAGCCCGATGCAAAAATCGGCTTTCATCAGACGTGGGCTTATTCGCAAAGCACAGGGCACAGCGCCTTTGCTGATTATTCAAGCAACCAGAAAGTGATGTTTGAAGCGATTGAAAGCGTCACCCGCCATTTACAGATTAATTCGGATATTGATTTTATTATCCCCAGCGGGCTTGCTTTCCAGTATGCACGAGATACTTCCCTTGGCGATAATCTCAACAGCGAAGACGGTTACCACGCAAACGACCTCGGCTGTTACCTTGCAGGCGCCTGCTTCTATGAAGCTGCCTGCGGCAAAAAAATTCAGGATAACAGTTATATACTTGAAGGTTATCCGCCAGAATACACTCAGCTTTTAAAAATCTGCGTTGAATGCGCAATGCAGCAATACTAAAAAATAAGGTACATTATCAGGGTCTCTCCCCGACAATGTACCTTTCGTTTTTTATTCAGGTTGTTTTGAAAGCGGCTTATCCTCACTGGGTGTGTTCCAGTTTATAAAGCCGTTCCTTTCAGCATAATACCAGTCAAGCCCGAACATCTTTGCACTGTCATCAACAGGAATGTAGAGCTGATTTCTGCTCAGATAAACCTCACCTGCCATTTTAACGGCGCCCTTGTCCGTCTGGGCAACGTCACTGCCCTGTTCAAATACAGCCTTGTGACCGTAAACCTCAACGGTAACCTTGCCTTTTTCCTTAAGCACCGCTCCGCCGATTGACTGAATGAGCACGCCAAAAGCAGCATACCATATTCCGTCCTTATACTCAGGAGTTATTCCCCTTGCGCAAAGTTCAAGCATCCTGCCCTTGAAAGTCATTTTAACTTCATCATAAACAGGCGCAAGTGCGTAGGGCGTTATAAGGTCTTTTTCCTTATCTATTGTGAAAAGGTCGGCAATTCTTCCGTCCTCCATATATGCGGTTATGGTAAGCTTGTTGCCGTCAACCTCCGCTATGCAGTACATAGGAGTGTGCTCCTCCTGCGGGAAGAAGCAGCTGTGCCACACCTTGGGACAGTTTGAATGGTAGATGTTACCGCCCGCATTGCCTGCAATATAATGAACCGTACCCTGTGAAGGGCGGTCAAAAAGCTCATCGCCTTTAGTGGGGAAGGTGCGCGCAAAGGAATGCTCGTGGCCCTCAAACAGTACGTCAAGCCTGCCGTCTTCAATGGGCTTTCTCAGCCAGGGATATCCGTCATCATTCTGACCTTCAGGCATAACGGGATAAATGGGGAAGTGATATCCGCCGAATTTCCACGTTTTATTGCTCTTCTGCAAATCCTCATAAGCCCACTCCCCGACGATTTCGGGAGCGTTGATGCCCATTACAATAAAATGCGCATTGCCGTAATCAAAGGAGTAATTCTCCGTTGTGTAACCCTCAGGTCCGTTTGTGGGATATGAATACTCAAACTGTGCATCAAAGAAATCCGCGTGTTCAAGATAGAACTTGCCCACAGGCTCGGGGAAATACGTAAGGAATCCTCTGTTATCGTGGTTACCCGTAGTCATCATATAGGGAATGCTCTCAACTATACCCTCAAGTCCGCTGAACATACCGTTCCACTGCAGATCATTCTGACCGTTATCGCAGTTATCGCCGGCAGTAAAAATAAAGCGGCAGTCCGGATGCTCGGAAAGTGCTTTTTTAAGAACTCGGTTGAGGATAGAATAATCGGGTTTATGTAACGGAAATCCCTTCTGATGGTCGGTTATAATCATAAACTTGAATTTTTCAAGATTATCGGGCTGGGTTTCAAAACTGAACTCACCCTTGCGGTTTACTTCATCGCCTACCGTGTAAACGTATTTTGTTCCGGGTGTAAGATTCTTTATAATCGCCCAATGGTAGCAGCTGCGGTCGATATCGCTTTCAATAACCTTGCTTATTGCCTGCACCTTTTTATCGGGCACGTTTTCTCCGTAAAGCACGTAGCCGTCTGTAACCGCCTCATCAGTACGCCACGAAACGCAGATTTCAGTTCTTGCATCGCCGCAAAAGCTTATAAAAATATGGTCCGGCATTGCAGTTGAACCACGTTCGGGTTTATAAAAGTTTCCGTCCTTATCTATCATTCAAAGCACCTCTTCCATTAAATATCTTTTTTAGTTTATCCCAGTAAAATTATTTTGTCAACCTCGTTTTTGACGCTTTGGAAAAATAAGAAAAGATTTATCTGCAATGTTATAAATGTTATTGCGATTATATTAATTAACTGTTAATTTGAAGCGTTCAAAACACAGCAGACTTGATTTTTAATTTAAAAAACAGTATAATTGATATGTATTCTTATGTCCTAAGGAGGATATTTATGAAAATATGTAAAAAGGCTCTCTGCCTGATAATGTCTGCTATGATTCTGCTCGTCTGCGCCGCGCCCTCTTTTGCCGCAGATGCCGCTGACCTTACGTTTTATTGCGTAAGCAACAGCTATTACCGTATAACAGACTGCTCCACCTTCGCTTCAGGCAGCCTTGTAATCCCTTCAACGTATAAGGGTCTGCCCGTAACCGAAATCAAAGCAAACGCATTTGAAGACTGCGGCCTTGAAAGCGTAACACTCCCTGCAAGCATTGAAAGAATCGGTGACAAGGCTTTCTACAACAGTGCAATAAAATCAGTAGAATTCAAGGGTGCAGACGTCACTCTCGGCTCTTCCGTTTTTTCCTACTGCTTCAATCTTTCATCCGTTACTCTTCCGTCAGCACTCAAGAAGATTCCTGACGGCACGTTTTTCAACTGCAGAGCATTATCCGATATTACAATCCCTGCAACAGTTACGACAATCAGTGAAAACGCATTTAACTGCTCAGGACTTACAAGCGTAACTATCCCTGCAAGCGTTACAACAATAGGCGCAGAAGCTTTTGCGGCCTGTGAAAACCTTGCTTCGATTACCGTTGATGCATCAAACACAAAATATAAGAGCGTTGACGGCGTTCTTTTCACCAAGGACGGCACCTCTCTTCTTCAGTACCCCTGCGCTTCTGACACTAAGATTTACACAATACCCGACGGTGTTGTTACTGTTGCAAAAACCTCTTTTGCAAAAACAGACTCTCTCCAGATTGTATATTTCGCTGATTCGGTAAAAACAGTTGAACCTTATGCTTTTTCAGAATGCAAGGCTCTCTCAGGCGTTTTCCTCAACGACTCAATCGAAACCCTTGCGTCGCTTTCCTTCCAGCGCTGCCCAAGCCTTATGGAGATTGTAATTCCGGCTTCCGTCACCTCCTTTGAAGGTGCATTTTACCTCTCAGGTCTTATCACGGTAACTATCGAAAACGGCGTTAAAGAAATAAGCGCAAGCGCTTTTGACTCCTGCGATAAGCTTACTCAGGTCAATATTCCTGCAAGCGTTACTGTAATCAAAAACGGTGCTTTCAGAAACTGCACCGCTCTCAAAACAATCAAAATTCCTGCAACCGTAACCACTATCAACAACAACGCTTTTGTTAACGTAACAGATTCGGTTGTTCTTGAAGTTAAAGAAAATTCTGCCGCTCATAAATATGCTCTCCAGAAGCAGATGAACTTCAGAATCGGTGAGGACGTTTATTACTACGTTACCTTTAACTCCGGCGACGGCAGCTTTGCTGACGGCTCAAAAACCGTTACCGTTACAAGCGCTGCCGGCAAATCAATAAACGCACCTGCAACCCCCTCTCATCCCGACGGTGTTTCATTCAAGAGCTGGTCACCTGACCTTCCGGGCACTATGCCTGCTGAAAACCTTGAGTTCACCGCAATCTTCTCCTATATATGCACGGACTGTAACACAGAATTTGACACAAATGATGAATACAACGAGCATATGGCGCTTGAAAATGCCAAAAAGTCAGTAAGAATTTCAATAGCACGCAACACGGGTACAAAGGAAATCAAATACGGCGAAACACTCAGACTTACCGCAGAAGTTAAAAACGAAATCAAGCCTATGCAGATTCTCTGGTACATTGACGGCGAGCTTAAGGGCGAAGGTAACACCTTTGATGTAGCCGTTGAAAGTACGGTTACCGTTAAAGCCGCAGACAGCGAAGGCAACGTCCTCACAGATGCTGACGGTAACGAAATCAGCAGCAGTGAAACCGTAACCATAAAAGCAGGATTCTTCCTGAAGCTTATCTCATTCTTCAAGAATCTCTTCAAAATGGACAGACTTATTATCCAGTAAAATCTAATAGCAAAAGCGGTTTGCAACCTTGCGTTGCAAACCGCTCTTTTTTTATTTAAATATAACTTCAACCTCATCGCCGCTTGCGGTAATATTGATTTCGCTGAGCGGGTCATCAGGTGAATTGACAATTCTTGAGGCTATAACGTCCTCAACTTTTCTGCGGATAGTGTTTCTTAAATCACGGGCACCTCTTATGCCGTCTGCCGAAAGGCGGGCAAGAGTTTTCTCCGCGGCACCGTCCCAGGTAAGTTTGATTCCCTTATCTTCAAGCGGCTCAACAAGCTCGCTGAGCATAAGAGCGGCAATTTTTTCAAGGTCTTCACACGCAAGATCGTTGAACACAACAACCTCGTCAACTCTGCCTATAAACTCAGGGCGCAGGAATTCGCCCAAAGCCTTGAGAGCGCGCTCCTTGGTAGCTTCACCCTTGCTCTTTGCAAAGCCCATTGCTCCCTCCCTGCGGTTACTGCCCGCATTGGAGGTCATAACGATAACGGTGTTTTCAAAGCTTACGTGCCTGCCGTGAGCATCTGTGATTTTTCCTTCATCAAGAATCTGTAAAAGGATATTCATAACGTCAGGATGAGCTTTCTCTATTTCATCAAACAAAACTACCGAATAGGGCTTACGTCTGATTTTCTCGGTGAGCTGACCTGCCTCATCATACCCTACGTAACCGGGAGGCGAACCGATAATTCTTGAAACGGAGTGCTTCTCCATAAACTCCGACATATCGAGCCTTATAAGAGTTTCGGGAGTATCAAACAGTTCGTTGGCAAGCAGCTTTACAAGCTCGGTTTTACCAACGCCTGTGGGTCCTACAAAGATGAATGATGCGGGTCTGCGGCGAGGACTAATCTGCACCCTGCCCCTGCGGATTGCGGCGCTTACAAGCTCCACCGCTTCATTCTGACCTATAAGCTTTGCCTTGAGGTTTGATTCGAGATTTGAAAGGCGGCGAAGGTCGCTTTCGATTATCTTCTGAGCGGGAATTCCCGTCCAGAGCTGGATTACCCTTGCAAGGTCATCCTCAAGAACTTTATTGTCCTCAGCAAGCACCTCCAGCTTCTTTATCTCTTCCTGAAGCTTAAGAATTTCTGCCTTCTGTGTTGCAAGGAGCTCATAATCCTTATCGTCATCCGCCTGTGCTATTGTTTCCTGATTTTCTTCCTCAAGAAGCGCAAGCTTTTTCTGAGCCGTTTCAAGCTCACTTATATGCTTGTTGCGAAGATTTGCGCAGGTGCAAGCTTCATCAAGCAAGTCGATTGCCTTATCAGGCAGGAAACGGTCGTTAATATAACGCTCTGAAAGATTTACCGCTTTTGCAACAAGGGTATCGTTGATTTTTACGCGGTGATAGCTTTCGTAATAATCCTTAACACCTATAAGCATTTCAACAGTCTGCTCAATTGAAGGCTCTTCTACCTTGACCGGCTGAAGACGGCGTTCAAGAGCAGCATCTTTTTCAATATACTTTCTGTATTCGGTAAAAGTGGTAGCACCGATAATCTGGATTTCTCCCCTTGAAAGAGAGGGCTTGAGAATATTGGCGGCATTCATTGAACCCTCTGCATCACCCGTGCCCACAAGGGAATGGACCTCGTCTATAAACAGAATAATATTGCCTTCGCTCTTGACCTCTTCAATAAGACCTTTTATTCTGCTCTCAAACTGGCCCCTGAACTGAGTACCCGCAACAAGAGCGGTAAGGTCAAGAAGATGAATTTCTTTATCCGCAAGGCGCGCGGGAACGTCGCCTGCGGCAATTCTGAGCGCAAGGCCCTCTGCAATTGCGGTTTTACCTACACCGGGTTCACCGATAAGGCAGGGGTTGTTCTTCGTTCTGCGGCAAAGAATCTGAACAGTTCTGTAAATCTCGTTCTCTCTGCCGATGATGCGGTCAATCTTGCCTGCTCTTGCTTTGGCGGTCAAATCCGTGCAGTACTGAGAAAGGAATTTTCTGTTTTTATCCTCTTCCTCATTTTTCTTGCCTCTGCGTTTCTTCTTTTCCTTGGGCTGTTCTTCACCAGTATCCTTAGAGGAAGCATCCGAATTCATAGCTGCAAAATTCTGAAGAAAAGGCATCGTGCCTGCACCGCCGGGCATAAATCCGTTTTCATCGCCGAGCATCTGCTCAAACTGTTCACTTACTTCATCGAGCTCATCCTCAGAAATGCCCATACTCTCCATTATCTGCTTGACCGGACCGATGTTCATATCCATAGCGCACTTTATGCAGAGCCCTTCCTGAGTGGTTTTGTCCCCTTCAACCTTGGTGACAAAGAACATTGCCGGTCTTTTTTTACATTTTGAACATAAAACCTGTTTCATTTATTCTCCTTATTTCTTGGAAAATCTTTCCTTAACCTGCTTACAAATAGCGGGGATATAGCCTGCAAAGGCTATAAGAGTACAAATTGCACTGATTGCAACAAGAATAACGGTTAAGATATCAGGGATTGCGAAATACTCGCAGAATACACCTACCTCGGGACCGAAGAGAAGGATGAATATCATTACACCGTAGAAAACAAATGTAGCAACCTTGCCGTAAATCTCCGCAGCACCGGGCTTGATACCCAAAGCTATCATTACAACGGCGCCGACAATAAACAGAGCTTCCTTAATAAGGAAGATAAGGAATACCCAGCCTGCTGCCCTGATTGTTGCATTATCCGAGCCGAGGAAAACAACAAGCATAATAATTGCAATAGCAATCTGCGTAAGCTTGTCGGCAAGAGGGTCGAGCATTTTGCCAAGCTCGCTTATCTGATTAAAGCGGCGTGCGATTTTTCCGTCAAACAAATCGGTAAGACCGGATATGAAAAGAATTATAACGGCAATAAGCTTTTCATTATTGAGGAAAAGCCATGCAAAAACAGGGATAAGTGCGATTCTGATTACCGAAAGAAGATTCGGAATTGTAAGGCAACCCTTAAAATAACTCTTGATAAGATTTTTATCCATTTTTTCTTCCTCCTATACTACAATACAAAATTGTTTACATTTTCACACACAAAAGCAACCACTTTTGATGAATCCACAAACTGAGCAAGAGTGCTTCCTGCCGCAAAGCTTGCCGCCGCTGACAACGCATAGCAAATCACCACTACTATTGCCGCGCCCTTAACGGTTGCAAAAACCATACCGAGCAGACCGTTTACCTGCTTTAAAAGCGGAAGCTTGAAAATTGTTCTGAGCGGTGCAGAAATAAACTTGAGCACCGTATAAACCAAAAATGCAGTTACGGCAAACGCCGCAAGCTGAACACCTGAAACTATAAGAGGCTCAAACACATCAGTTACAGCCCCTGCATCCTGAGCAGAAAGATTGATTTCGCTTATAAGACTTTCAACCGTAAAGCCCGCACTTTCAACTAACGACACAACGTAATCGGGAAGTGCTGCCGCAACAGACTGAACCGTAACGGATGCCGCATCATTGACACCCCGGGCAAACGCCTGCGCCAGATGCTGCTCAAGGATATTATCATAAATCCATTGAGCGATTGACGTAGCCGCCGAACGGGCTATAAACAGCGAAATCACAAAGGCAATTGCAGAAATCAGAAGCTTTATAAGCCCTTTTCTGTAACCTGAAACAACTGTTGCAAAGAATATTACAACCAGTATCAGGTCAACTGCAAAATTATAATAATCCAAAAGCGTTCCCCCTTTTTGCTGATTATATTCTCCTTGTTTCGGGTTGTCAAGCATCAGTATTTTTTCACTGTGCCGGTTTCAATAGTGAAAATATCACCCGATGAGTAGGTAACACTGTCCGGAACGCTATCAAGAGTAATCTCTTTGACGGTTTCGCCTGAACTGTTAAGAACAGTTACCTTTTCGCCGCAAACCACTGCTGTTTTTGAGCCGTCAGCATAAAGTACGGCATCAGAGCCCTCAAGCATAACCGAAAAAGTCTTTTTGCCCGAAGCATTGTGACGAACAACACTCAGATGCGAAGTGCCGCTCTGAGTAAAAGCAAGCACGGTATTTCCGTTATCGTCAAAGCTGACGGATGCCAGCGTGTTTTCGCTGTATTCAAGGCCGTCAACCCTTTGGAAATCCTTGTTGTAGATTATGTACTGACTGTCACCTACCGCAACAAGCCTGCCCCTTGAAGTATAGCAAACGCGAAGCAACATACAAGCGTCAAATCTGATATCCTCAATTTTTTCGTTCTTTGTAACGTCAAACACAACCAGTCTGCTGTAAACCACGGCATTCTCAGCCGAGCATACGGTTACTGCAAACCTTTTGCCGTTTGATGAAAAAGCCATATCAGAAATTCTCTCATTAGCAAATTTCCAACCAAAAATCTCCTTGGAGTTCTGGTCGTATACAACAACCTTGCTGCAAGCCTCTTCATCCTTCATCGCAACCGCAAAAGCACCGCTTTCGCCAATAACTGCGGTAAGAATTTCATCCTGGAAAGAGATTTCAGTAAGCTTTTCCGTTTTGCCCGTAAGGATAACAGAGTTCTTGGAGTTTTCATAAATAAGAGCTCTGCCGTTGCTTGTTTTCACCTTTGTATCTGCAGAGGCAAGACCGATTTTGGCTGTGATTTTTGCAGAAGGAGTCATCACATATGCACTGTCCGTATTAAGCAACAAAACAGAATTGCCTATTGATTTGATTTCCCTGAAGGTCAAATCCTTATTCGTATACGGATACCCGGAGGTATGCTCAGAGAAGAAAAACTGACGGAAACCGTCCGTTATATTAGAAAAGGTAACGTTGCCCGCGCTTCTTGCACTCAGAAATACCGCAACAAACACTATAAGCACTATTGCCGTAACGGAAAACACACTTATCAGCTTTCGCAAAAAAGACCTTTTAATGTTTATCCTTTTAATACCTCTCACCCCTCACTAATTTACTTTATTAAGATACAGCCCCTCCGGAGGAGCGGTAACCCCTGCCGCAGACCTGTTCTTTGCCAGAATTATATCCGCAATACCGTCCTTATCAATTTTACCCTGAGATACTCCGATAAGGGTACCGGTAATAATTCTTACCATATTATACAGGAATCCGTTCGCTTCAATTCTGAAAACCACTTCATCCCCCTGCCTTTCAACACCTGCAGCCATCACCGTTCTGGTATTATCCTCAACGCTGCTGCCTGAGGCGCAAAAGGAAGTGAAGTCATAAGTGCCGATGAACTGCTTTGCACATTCATCAAGCATCTTTTCGTCTATGGGATATTTATAGTGCCACGCATATCCGTGCAAAAACGGAGAACGCACGGGAGAATTGTGGATACGGTAGATGTATTCTTTTGATTTACAGTCATACCTCGCGTGAAAATCATACGGCACTTCGTTGCATTTAAGCACCGAAATATCAAACGGCAGCACCGCATTGAGAGCCGTACAAAGCTTGTCGCAGGGCATTTCATTCTCCGTTCTGACGTTGCAGCAGAACATATTGGCATGAACACCTGCATCCGTGCGCGAACAGCCTACAACATTGTCCCTTTTACGGCAAATCTGCTCCCACGCATCCTGCAAGGTCTGCTGAACACTCGGCGCATTCGCCTGCACCTGCCAGCCGTGGTATGCTTTACCGTCATAAGAAAGGGTCAAAAGCACGTTTCTCATCCGCGCACCTCCTTTTAATTTATATTACAGCTTCAAAATAAACGTTAAGAGCAATTATTCCGCCTATGAGCACACAGACTACCGCACAAGCCACAAAATCCGATACCCTGAGCTTCATCTGCTTCATCCTCGTTCTGCCCTCGCCGCCCGTATATCCGCGGCAGGTCATTGCAAAAGCAAGCTCATACGCTCTGCGGAAGGATGAAATCATCAGAGGAATAAAAATAGGAATAAGAGCTTTAGCTCTGGCAACGATTCCGCCCGTTTCAAGGTCAGCACCCCTTGCCTTCTGAGCGTTCATTATGCGGTTTATCTCCTCGATAAGAGTGGGAATAAATCTCAGCGCAAGAGTCATCATCATAGCAAGAGTGTGCACCTTGATTTTGAAAACCTTAAGCGGAGAAAGTATACGCTCGAGCGCATCGGTAAGCAGAGTGGGAGTTGTGGTATAAGTGAGCAAAGAGCTCAGCACCACAAGACTCACAATTCTTATTGCCATAAAAATTGCGGTATTTACGCCCTCTTCGGTTATCTCAATAAACTTCCACTTAAAATAAGTGTCTCCGCCGGTTGTGTAGAAAATATTGAGTACGGCCGTAAAAATAAGAATCACAATTATGGGCTTTAAGCTTTTGAGCACCATTTTGGCAGGCACGCGTGAAAGCAACGTTGCCGCAACGGTGAATATAACCATCAGACCGAGAGAAAAGAAGTTTTTGCAAAGAAAGATTGCAACAATTGATGCAAAGGTAAGTATAAGCTTCATCCTTGCATCCATTCGGTGCAGCACGGAATTACCCGAATAATACTGACCGATTGTAATGTCGCTTATCATATTATCCTGCCCCCTTCCATAAGTCTTTTTATGTGGGGAACAGCCTGCTCAACAGTGTAAATATCCCTGGGCACGTCGTAGCCCTTTTCCCTGAGCATAAGGAAAATCCTCGTTATTTCAGGAACGTTGAGCCCCATTGAGGTAAGCTCGCCGCCTCTGGAAAAGACCTCGCTCACGCTTCCCTGCATAGCTATTTCCGCCTGATTTATAACGATAATCCTGTCCGCAAGGTAGGCAACATCCTCCATACTGTGGGAAACGAATATAACGGTACAGCCCGTTTGCTCACGGTAGCTTTTTATCATATCAATAAGCTGCTTTCTCGCGTGAGGATCAAGACCTGCTGCCGGCTCATCAAATACAAGCACCTGCGGCTGCATGGACATAACGCCCGCTATTGCCGCCCTTCTCTTTTCACCGCCTGACAAATCAAAGGGAGATTTATCAAGATGCTCAGGCTTTACACCTGCAAGCTGTGCCGCTCTTAAAACACGGCGCTTTATCTCTTCTTCATCAAGCTTCATATTCTTTGGACCGAATGCGATATCCTTGAAAACGGTATCCTCAAAAAGCTGATACTCGGGATACTGGAAGCAAAGACCTACTTTGAATCTTGATTCTCTGAGTGTTTCCTTGCTTTGCCATATATCCTTACCGTCAACAAGCACCTTGCCCTCATCGGGCTTGAGCAAGCCGTTGAAATGAGAAATAAGAGTGCTTTTGCCCGAACCTGTGTGACCGATAATTGCAACAAGCTCTCCCTTTTCAATTCTCAGGTTTGCATTTTTTATTGCGGCAACCTCGTTGGGTGTGCCTTTGTTGTAATAGTGGCTAAGTCCTGTGATTTCAATAGCAGAAGTCATTTCGCACCTCCGCAAATTCTGTCTATAACATCAACGCACTGCTGTGCATTGAGAACATTCTCTTTAATTGAAAGCGCTGCGCAAAGAGCGGTTGACTGAGGTACGTCAAGCCCGTAGGCACGCACTTTTTCTATATCTGAAAATACCTGCTGAGGAGTACCGTCCATAACAATCTCACCGCTGCTCATTACAACCACTCTGTCTGCCTCAACGGCTTCATCCATAAAGTGGGTGACCATTATTACGGTTATACCGAGCTCTTTGTTGAGGCGCTTTACGGTCTGCAAAACCTCTGCTCTGCCGACGGGATCAAGCATAGCGGTAGGCTCATCGAGCACAATACAATCGGTCTGCATAGCAAGCACGCCTGCGATAGCAACTCTCTGCTTCTGACCTCCTGACAGATTGTGGGGCTGCCTCAAGCGGTGTTCATACATATTTACGCTTTTAAGAGCCTCATCCACTCTGCGGCGGATTTTATCGCCGTTTTCCTCTTCACGGGTATTCATACCCTCAACAATCACATCGCCCTCATACGGCTCATAAATAGCATTGCAGAGCTTCGCGAGGGTGCTTTTACCCGAGCCGTTTCTGCCGAGCACCGCCACAAACTCACCCCTGTTTATAGCAAGAGTAACGCCTTTTACGGCAGGCGCGGACGCAACGCCGGTTTCTTCATCCTCGGCATCGTACATAAAGGTTACGTTATTAAATTCAATAATCTTTTCGTCCATAATCATTCCTGAAATCATTGAGATATTTTTTCGCCGCACACAGCACAGGATATACCGTTTGAAAGGCTGTAGCTTCCGCAATGAGGGCAGTAATACATTTCGTCCTCAGTCTCATCGGGGGCATCCTCGTATAAGTCGGGGTCCTCTTCCTCCTGTTCAAAGGACTGAACCTGCTCCTCTTCGGAATACTCTTGCGCAATATCATCCTGCACGGCACGTTTGCGCGCAAGCTTATCTTTAAAATACATCACTGCCAAAAACACCGCCGCCGCAACAAAGGCAAGCGCTGCCGCCGCCAACAGCAACGATTTTGTGTTGAATGCCATTACACCCCACAAAACTCCGAAAGCCAGAAATGCCAAAGCCATAAGAATCATAAAAAACATAAAAATTGCTCCTTATTCTACTTACGGCAATTCCTTACCGCAGTCCTTACAGAATTTATAATCCTCTTCATTCTTTGCGCCGCACCACGGGCAGTATCTGCCTTTGGCAGGAGTTCCACTGCGCTTTTCAATACCGAAGCGCTCGTTGAAAGGATCGGATTCTTCGTCTTCATCAACAATGTCATACTGGGAATATCTGTTTTTCCCCGTGGCATTTTTAAAATTGTATATAGCATTGAATACTGCCACTGCAATAAACAAAAGACCGAACGGAATCATAATGAAAGCATCCATAGATATGGCAATACCCATCCACAGCACACCGAAAACAATGCCGATAACATTGAATATTCCGCCCATAAAAGACGGACCTCTGCCGGGTTTTATGCTTTTCATTTCTTAACTCCCTTTCCTAACCATATTGCACTTGCGCCGCACGGAAGGACTCTGCCGGGCTTTGACGATACGGGCAAGCCGATTTCGTCGCTGCTTGTTGAGCCGCCAA
This sequence comes from Acutalibacteraceae bacterium, assembly GCA_045592385.1. Lineage (GTDB taxonomy): Bacteria > Bacillota > Clostridia > Oscillospirales > Acutalibacteraceae > CAG-177. The sequence continues at coordinate 15,291 of JAZNUP010000091.1, read as the reverse complement.
GCTTATTTGCAACGGTTTCGCCGAGAATATACTCCATAACGGAGGGCGAAAGACCTGTAGTATAAGAGTTTATAAGCATCATAAGAGCATCCTGCGACAAAAGCTGAGAACAGCTTTCAACAAAGGAATAAACCTCGTTTTCAAGCTTCCACACTTCACCGCCGGGTCCTCTGCCGTATGACGGAGGGTCCATAATGATGATATCGTAAGTATTGCCTCTGCGGATTTCCTTCTGAACAAACTTTATGCAGTCATCAACAAGCCAGCGTACAGGTCTGTCCGCAACACCGCTTGCAGCCGCATTCTCCTTTGCCCAGAGCACCATTCCCTTTGATGCATCCACGTGGGCAACGCTTGCACCTGCCTCAAGCGCGGCAACGGTTGCCGCCCCCGTATATCCGAAAAGGTTGAGCACCTTGACGAGTCTGCCGGCCTGTCTGATAAGCTTCTGCGTATAATCCCAGTTGACAGCCTGCTCGGGGAAAATCCCCGTATGCTTGAAGCCCATAGTCTTTATGTTAAACTTAAGAGAATTGTAGTTGATTTGCCACACAGGAGGCATTTTTTTATTCTCTCTCCAGCTGCCGCCGCCCGTGTTGGAGCGCTTATAGACAGCGTGCGCCTTGTACCAAAGCTCATGCTCCTTCGGAGTCTGCCATATAACCTGAGGGTCAGGTCTGATAAGTACTATATCGCCCCAGCGCTCAAGTCTTTCACCGTCAGAGCAATCTATAAGCTCGTAATCTTTCCAACCGTCTGCCGTTCTCATTCTTTTCTCCTTTAAGATTAAACATCAAACTTCTGCTGACCCGGCATTGTAAGCCCGAGATGGGCATAGCCTGCCGCGGTAACTATTCTGCCCCTCGGAGTTCTGCTCAGAAATCCGAGCTGCATAAGGTAAGGCTCGTAAACATCCTCAATTGTAACCGCTTCTTCGCCTACAACCGCGGCAATTGTTTCAAGACCTACGGGTCCGCCGTTGTAATTCTTAATCATAGCGGTGAGAATTCTGCGGTCAATATTATCAAGACCGAGCTTATCAATCTCCATTCTTTCAAGAGCCATCGCCGCCGCTTCACGGGTGATAACACCGTCAAACATTACCTGCGCAAAATCTCTTGCTCTTTTAAGAAGGCGGTTTGCAATTCTGGGTGTGCCCCTTGAACGGGAAGCAATTTCTGCCGCACCCTCTTCGTCAACAGCAACGCCGAGAATTCCTGCGGAACGGGTTACAATCCTCTGAAGCTCCTCGGGCGTATACATCTCAAGGCGGAGTATTACTCCGAAACGGTCACGCAAAGGCGCACTCAACTGACCCGCTCTTGTGGTTGCACCTACAAGGGTAAACCTGCGCAAATCAAGCCTTATAGAACGCGCGGAAGGTCCTTTACCGATGATGATATCTATAACGTTGTCCTCCATCGCAGGGTAAAGAACTTCCTCTATGCTCCTTGAAAGACGGTGAATTTCATCAATGAAAAGCACGTCACCGTCGTCAAGATTTGTAAGCAGAGCTGCAAGGTCGCCCGGTTTTTCGATAGCGGGGCCGCTTGTTACTCTGAAATTAACTCCCATCTCGTTTGCAATAATGCTTGCAAGGGTGGTTTTACCCAAACCGGGAGGTCCGTACAAAAGCACGTGGTCAAGCGGCTCACCTCTGTTTTTTGCCGCCTCTATATATATTGAAAGGTTTTCCTTCGCTTTTTCCTGACCGATGTATTCGTCAAGCTCTTTCGGCCTTAAGGAAATTTCAACATCGGCATCATCGCCCGCAGAATACTGCGCATCCATTAATCTGTGTTCATATTCCTCTTCGTACATAACGATTCCTCCGATTATCTGTTAAAGCTTCTTGGCAAGGTATGCAAGAGCCTGCTTAATAAGCACTTCTGTGGAAAGGTTGGGATCCAGCCTGCCTACCGCAACGCTTGCCTCGGAACGGGAATAGCCGAACTGAACAAGAGCCTCAACGGCATCCTCGCCCGCATAGCCTACGCTTGCCTTGCTTGCAGCAGCCGCCGCTTCCATTGAAGAAGCACTTGTTGCAATATCACCGAGCTTTCCTTTTAATTCAAGCACTACTCTGTTTGCAATTTTTGCACCTACACCCTGTGCCGCGGTGATCGCCTTCGCATCACCGCTTGCTATTGCAACTGCAAGCCTGTCAGGAGTAAGGGCAGAAAGGATTGCAAGCGCCGCCTTGGGTCCTACGCCGGAAACGCCGATAAGCATCCTGAAGCAATCAAGCTCCTGCTTATCCGAAAAGCCGTAAAGGTCGAGCGCATCCTCTTTTACGTTGAGGTGAGTAAAAAGAGTTGCAGTTTCACCCTGTGAAGGGAGCTTTGAATATGTTGAAAGAGTTATATTCATAAGGAAAGCCACTCCGCCGCAATCAATTGCAGTGCTTGAGCTATCCTTGAAAACAAGCTTGCCTGTAAGACTGTAAAACATAAAGCTTCTCCCGTTTTAATAATGTTTTCTTATTAACGAACCGATTGCCGAACCGCTTGTGTGACAGTGGCAGATAGCCATAGCAAGTGCATCTGCAGCATCATCAGGCTTGGGAATTGAATCGAGTCCAAGCATAATGCGGGTCATTTCCTGCACCTGTTTTTTTTCAGCCCTGCCGTAGCCTACAACGCTCTGCTTAACCTGCAAGGGTGTGTATTCGGCAATATTCAGCCCTCTTTGCTGAGCGGCAAGCAGAAGCACTCCTCTTGCCTGCGCAACGTCAATAGCCGTTTTCTGGTTTGTATTGAAGAACAGCTTTTCAATAGCCATTGCTTCAGGCTTGCAACGCTCCATAAGCGCCGCCGCTTCGTTATATATCTGCTCAAGGCGGATATTGAACGGCACCTTAGCCTGAGTTGTGATGGCACCGTAATCCAACATCCTGAAACGGTTATTGCGGTATTCCACAATTCCGTAACCGACTATCGCATAGCCGGGGTCAATACCGAGAACTATCATTTTCTGTTTGATTCCCTTTCTCTTACCACAATCCTTGTGGGAGTACCTTCAAGACCGAATACCGAGCGTATCTGGTTATCGAGATAACGCTGATAGCTGTAATGGAACAGCTCTGCATTGTTTGCAAAGAAAACGAACGTGGGCGGTCTTGTGGAAGGCTGAGTGACGAAATAAATTTTAAGCCTTTTACCCTTATCGGTGGGAGGCTGAACTCTTGCGGTTGCATCTGCAAGAATTTCATTGAGCTTGCCTGTGGGAATTCGCATTGAATTCTGAGCATCAACAAACTTTATAAGCTCAAACAGACGGTCAAGCCTTGTACCCTCTTTTGCTGAAATAAAGATGATAGGCGCATAGGACATAAACGCAAAATCCTTCATCAGCTTTTTGCGGTAGCTGTCCATGGTTTTACCGTCTTTCTCAACTATATCCCACTTATTAACGGCGATTATGCAAGCCTTACCCATTTCGTGAGCAATGCCTGCCACCTTGGAATCCTGCTCGGTAAAACCTTCAACACCGTCAATCATAATAACGCACACCTGAGCTCTTTCAACCGCCATTTTCGCCCTGATAACGGAATATTTTTCAATCTGCTCATACACTCTGCTGTGGCGGCGAAGACCTGCCGTATCAATAAATACAAACTTACCATGTTCATTTTCAACGTATGAATCGGTGGCATCACGGGTGGTGCCTGCAACGGTGGAAACAATCATTCTTTCCTCACCGAGAACAGCATTTACAAGAGATGATTTACCTGCATTGGGCTTACCGATAACTGCAACCTTGATGCAATCATCATCTTCATCCTCACCGTCAGCATCGGGAAGATATTCGCAAACGGCATCAAGCAAATCGCCCGTACCCATACCGTGAACAGAAGAAACCGCAATCGGATCGCCGAGGCCGAGATTATAGAACTCGTAGAAATCCGCAGGGGGTTCACCTACCGTGTCGCACTTATTTACGCAGAGCACGATGGGCTTGCCGCTCTTCTGAAGCATTGCCGCAACCTCGATATCGGTTGCAACAACACCGCAGCGCACGTCAGTTACAAGGATGATTACGTGGGCGCTGTCGATAGCGAGCTCAGCCTGCCTTCTCATCTGAGAGAGAATGATATCATCCGAAAAAGGCTCAATACCGCCCGTATCAACAAGCATAAAGCTCTTGCCGCACCATTCGCAATCGCCGTATATTCTGTCCCTCGTAACACCGGGAGTATCATCAACAATAGCCATTCTGCCGCCTGTGAGTTTGTTGAAAAGAGTAGACTTTCCAACGTTCGGGCGACCTACAACAGCCACTACACTTTTAGTCATTTTATACCTCCTGCTTTAAAAAAGCATCTCATCAAGAAGCACTGCACCGTCGTTTTCAACGGGAACAACCGCAACACCTACGGTTTTTCCGAGTTCTTCAAGAGTCATATCATCCAAAAATATATCTTCATCCCGCTTAAGAGCAACCGCGGGAATAATCAGCTTTTCTCCTAATTCCTTGCCCTGCAAAGCAAAGGCTATGTCCTCGCCGCACAGCAGACCTGCCACGGTAACGCTGCTGCCGAAAAGTCGGTTTTCAGCTTTTACAACGTCCACCTTAAGCCCCTTGAACTTTTCATTTGCTCTGTCTGCAAGTTCTTTTATAAGAGCATAAGCAGCGGCACCCGTTACGCAGGTAACGTGCCTGCCCTCTTCAAAGCTTCTGCTCTGCGAATTCTCAAGCGCATCAAGGAATTCACTTTTAAGCAACGCCCACATTCCGACGCCGTTTTCAAGCTGAGGATATGAGCCGTAATAATCCTCACCCGGGATTTCTTTGCCTGCCTTCAGGAAGAATTCATCCGCAGCGTAGGCTATGCTTTCGCCGTTTTCCTGCGCAAAGCGCCAATTAAAATGCTCGATATCAGCTATAACGTCCTGCGCTTCCTTCTGCGTAAATCCTCTCAGCGGTGCCAGACCCTCTCTGTGGCAGGTAAGACCGACGGGTACGGCGGCTATACTTTCCACCGCAGGGTACAACTTACCCAATTCTTCAAGGCTGAACCTGAGTTCCTCGCCGTCATTAATCCCGGGGCAAAGCACAAGCTGCGTGTTAAGCTTTATACCTGCATCGGCAAGCTTTTTAAGATATTTCAACGACGTTGCCGCCGCCGGATTCTTCATCATCTCCACACGCAAATCAGGATTCATCGTATGCACCGAAACGTTGACGGGACTTATATGCATCTGAATAATGCGGTCAATCTCGCTTTCATCAAGATTGGTCATAGTTATATAGTTACCAAAAAGGAAAGAGAGACGTGAATCGTCATCCTTGAAATACAGACTCTCACGAAGCCCTTTAGGAAGCTGGTCAATAAAGCAGAAAACGCACTTATTTTTGCAGCACCTCTGACGGTCCATAAGATAGGTTTCAAACTCAAGACCTATATCCGCGCCCTCATCTTTGCAAATTCGCACCTTGCGATGTTTTCCTTTAACTGTTTCAAGCTCAAGTAAAAGCTTTGGATCGTTAAGATAGAATCTGTAATCAAGCACGTCGGTGACGGTATGCCCGTTTATGCTTATAAGACGGTCTCCTGCGTGAATGCGTTTTTTATGCGCCTTGCTTTTTTCACTGACTTTTGTTATAACAACAGACATACTTACACCTCCCCATATTAATTCAACCTACATTATAACACAAACTTTTTAAAAAATATATAATTAATATAAATTTATTTTAAATAAAAACAAAAAAGACAGGGAAGCAAATGAAAAGCTTCTCTGTCTTTTAAGCACTTTCAAGCAAACGATTAGTCTGCTACCTTAACCACAACCTGCTTGCCGTTGTAGTATCCGCATTCGGGGCAAAGTCTGTGGGACTTCTTGAGCTCGCCGCAGTTTGAGCACTTTACGAGTGTGGGAGCGTCCATCTTCCAGACATTTGAGCGTCTTGTATTCTTTCTTGTCTTAGAAACTCTTCTCTTGGGTACTGCCATCTTAAGCACCTCCTTAATTGGTTTTTAACAAACCTGCCGGTTCTTTTAACTTAATTATCCAAAAGCTGCTTGAGGATATCAAGACGGGGGTCCGTCTGAGCCTCGCAACTGCATGGTCCTTCATTGAGATTTTTACCGCATCCCGAACAAATTCCGAGGCAATCTTCACTGCAGAGGAATTTATACGGCATTGAAAGAAAAACGTCTTCCTTAACAAGCTCATCAAGCTCAAACTGCATATTCTCAACACACAGCAAATCATCGTTGCTTTCGTTATTGAGCTCACGCACAAGGGTATGACCCAGATGAACCTTCATAGGCTTTGACATTTCCTTTGCGCAGCGGCTGCACGGAATATTAAGCTCAAAGCAAGCATCCGCATTAACCTCAACTATTCCTGTTTCGTTGGCAACCTTACCCTTGACTCTTACGGGTGTTTTGAAAGGATAGTACCCGTAAAGCTCTTCTGAGGACATATCGACCTCATAATCGAACTGTTTGGAAAGGCCTTCAACATTAAAAATAGATTCAAGATCAATAATCATAAGCCGTCTTTCTCAAATCATGCACGGAATATTATATCTTCCCCGAGCCGATTTGTCAACCTTTAAAATAACTTTTTTCTTAGATTTTCTCGCAAATTTCAAAAATTTCTGCGGGAAGTTCATCTTCATCAGCGGAAACAGTGAAAACCAAATCCTGCTCGGTAATCTTGCTGAGCGCATCAAGCTTCTTGATAAACTCAAGAAGTTCATCATAATTTCTGCCGCCGATTCTGAGAGTTGCATCAACAAAGATATCAGTTATATCGTAATCCCCTGCAATAATGCCTGCAAGGAAGCCGTAAAATTCACCGTAACCGGATACTTTGTAATGGTCAGTCTCTACAAGACGGGCTCTGTAATTTACGTCATGTGTAAGGAGTCTCTGCTTCTCAACACATACAACGTTGCCGTTTGAGGACTCAACAGCAGCATTTACAAGCTCAATAAGTCTCTTTGTTTTGCCTGAACCCTTGCGTCCGATAATAAGTTTAATCATTTTTTATCCTCCTGAATGTTTATTTGATTCTGGCTTCAAGCTGAGCCCTTGCATCTTCATAGCCGGGCTTGCCCAAAAGCGCGAACATATTCTTCTTATAGCTTTCAACTCCGGGCTGATCAAAGGGATTCACGCCAAGAATATAGCCCGAAATTCCGCATGCCTTCTCAAAGAAGTAGATAAGCCAGCCAAGATGATATTCATCAGCCTTGTCCATCTCAAGAACTATATTGGGAACACCGCCGTCGGTATGAGCGAGAACGGTGCCCTCGAAAGCTTTGCGGTTTACGTAATTAACGGTTTTACCTGCAACGAAATTAAGACCGTCAGCATTCTCTTCGTCAAACTCAATTTCAACATCTGCCTTAGGCTCGTTAATCCAGAGGACTGTTTCAAACAGGAGTCTTTCGCCCTGCTGAATATACTGACCGAGCGAATGAAGATCGGTTGAGAAAATTGCGGATGAAGGATATATACCCTTACCGTCCTTGCCTTCGCTTTCGCCGTAGAGCTGTTTGAACCATTCGCACATCATGGTCATTGAAGGCTCGTAAGCTGCAAGCATCTCAATCTTCTTACCGTCACGGTAAAGGAGATTTCTGAGCGCTGCATACTTGTAGCAGTCATTTTCCATAAGGTCGGGATTCATATATTTTTCCCTTGCATCGGCTGCGCCGAGCATAAGAGCATCAATATCAATTCCTGCAACAGCAATAGGAAGAAGACCTACCGCTGTAAGTACAGAATATCTGCCGCCGATATTATCCGGAACTACGTATGTAGGATAACCTTCAGCATCAGCTACTCCCTTGAGAGCGCCTCTGCATTTATCGGTTGTTACGTATATTCTTTCCTTTGCACCCTGCTTGCCGTACTTATCCTCAAGAAGCTTCTTGAAAATTCTGAAAGCTACGGCAGGCTCGGTTGTTGTGCCTGATTTTGAAATAACGTTTACTGAAAAATCCTTGCCCTTGCAAAGTTCAACAAGCTCCGCTACTGCGTTTGAGCTTATAGTGTTGCCCGCAAAGTAGATGTTAGGTGTATCCTTATCAATAAGATTGTAATTATTTGACTTGATATATTCGATAACAGCTCTTGCGCCGAGGTAAGAACCGCCGATTCCCAAAACAATAAGCACCTGAGAATTCTTCTTTATTTTTTCAGCCGCAGCCTTGATAGCTGCAAATTCCTCTTTATCGTAATTCACGGGGAGGTCAACCCAGCCGAGGAAATCGCTGCCTGCTCCAGTACCGTTATGTACCTTATCATGAGCTTTTGCTACCTCCCCCGCAATACTTGCGAGGCTTTCATCACCGGCAAAGTCACCGGCATAAGAGAGATTCAGATTAAAAGACATTTCACTACCCACCAATAAGTTAATCTAGTTATTATTATTTTAACCTATCGGAGCTTGTATTGCAACCTCGCAAACGAATTTTTTTGTAAAATTATTTTGTATTTTTGATTAAATTTTGCCTAACGCGCTGAGAATTCTTCTGAAAACAACCGAAAACGTAAGTTCTGCTATATTATCGGGAGCGGTGATTTCGCACACCCCCAATTTTTCACCGTTTAAAGAAAAAGTAACTGTGCCCAGCACCTGGCCTTCGATAACCGGCGCCTGCACGTCTGCCGCCAAATCTACACTCTGAACAACAGAGTTTTCGTCCCCCTTTTTAATAAGAACAGCTCCGGCAGGAGCAATATCAGGAGTTATGCTCTTACTGACTCCGTTTATTACCGCCACATCGGGTATAAGAGAAACATCAACCTCGGGAACAACTGTTGTAAAGTTTGCAAAGCCCCAGTTGAGCATACTTTTGGCAGTTTCAAATCTGTCAGTACTGTTTGCACTGCCCATTACCACGGCAATAAGATGAGTATCTCCCCTTTTGGCACTCGCTGAAACGCAGCATCCCGCCTTGCTTGTTGTGCCCGTTTTTAATCCCGTTGTGCCCTCATAGAATCTCACCAGTTTATTTGTGTTTACAAGCTCGGTTTCACCGTTTCGCAGACTGTCCATCCACACGGTTGTGTATTTGATTATATCATTATGGCTGAGCAATTCTTTCGACATAATTGCTACGTCCAGAGCAGTTGTAAGATGAGTTGTTGTTTCATCATCAAGACCGGTGCAGTTATCAAAATGTGTGTTTTTCATGCCAAGCTCAAGTGCTCTTTTATTCATCATATCAACAAACGCTTCACTGCTGCCTGCTATGTATTCTCCCAGCGCCGTGCAAGCATCGTTTGCACTGTAAATAGCCGTCGCCCTGAGCAATTCATCTACAGTCATCGTTTCACCTTCCTCGAGCCAAATTTGTGACCCTCCCTTTGAAACTGCATTTGATGAGGCCGTCACGGTATCAGTAAATCGGATTTTCCCATCATCCAATGCCTCCATAATAAGTAACATTGCCATTATTTTTGTTACCGACGCCGGATAAAGCTGCTCATTCTCATTGTGCGCCATAAGTACCTTTCCTGTTGAAGCATCCATAAGCACAGCTGATTTTGCTTTTATTTCAACCGGCGGCGCTTCCGCTGCATTTACAACCGATATGGGCACAAGTAAAAACAACACTGCAAGCAGAACTGAAACGGTTTTTAACATAATCTTTTTCAAATTTCTCACACTCCTTACAAAAATATATGCCGTCTATATGCAATGATATGATTGATTATCAGTGTAATTTGTATTATAATAGTGTAAATTTAAAAGGAGTGATGATGTGAAAGCGGCATTTATTACCTTAGGCTGTAAAGTTAATCAGTATGAATCCGAAGCTGTTGCCCAGAAGCTTCAGGCAATCGGCTACGAAATTGTTGACAGTAAGGCTGATGCTGACGTTTACGTTATCAATTCATGCACCGTAACCGCTGAAAGTGACAGAAAAACAAGGCAAACCGTAAGACGCATTAAAAAGCAGCATCCAAATTCAACGGTTGTGCTTACAGGATGTATGCCGCAGGCTTTTCCTGATGATGCGCTTAGCTTACAGGAAGCCGATATTGTCACGGGCAACAAGCTTAATTCGAGAATCCCCGATCTTCTCAAGCAGTATAATGGCGAAAGACTCTCTCTTCTTGAACCGCACAAGAGCGGCGAGCCGTTTTGCTGCGACACGGTTTCATCTTTCAGAGAAAGAACACGGGCAACACTTAAAATTGAAGACGGCTGCAACCGCTTCTGCTCATACTGCATAATCCCGTATGCGCGAGGACGCGTGCGTTCAAAACCTATTGATATTATTGCACAAGAGGCACAAACTCTCGCAAAGGCAGGATATAAAGAGATTGTGCTTGTTGGCATTAACCTTTCCGCTTACTGTGACGGTACGGGTGCCAGACTTGCAGATGCCGTTACTGCTGCTGCAAAGCCCGACGGAATCTCCCGCGTAAGGCTCGGCTCTCTTGAACCTGACCATATCACCGACGAAGTGATTTCCGCGCTTTCAAAGGAACATAAATTCTGCCCGCAATTTCACATTTCTTTGCAAAGCGGATGCGACTCTACACTGAAGCGTATGAACAGAAAGTACACCTGCAGCGAATACCGCACCCTTTGCAGAAAATTGCGCAGCGTTTTCCCCGATGCAACGATAACAACAGACGTTATGGTTGGTTTTGCAGGAGAAACCGAAGAGGATTTTGAAGCATCTCTGCGTTTTGTTGAAGAAATAGGTTTTGAAAAAGTGCACGTTTTCCCCTATTCAAAACGATCCGGTACTCCTGCAGCAAAGATGCCCAACCAGGTTGAAAAATCCGAAAAGGAGCGACGAGCCTGCGTAATGGCATCAAAAGCCGAAGAGATCAGAAAGGCATTTCTTGAGGCACAGATTGGTAAAACACTTGAAATTCTTCCTGAAGAATTCGGAAAAGACGGATTCATTCACGGCTACACTGCAAACTATACCCCTGTTAAAATCAAAGCAGACATTCCCTGTGACGGACTTATCAAAGTTAAGATAACTCAAGTTGACGATGACTGCTGCGTTGCAACATTATAAAACACAAAAGCCGCCGATATGGCGGCTTTTTATAATGAAATAAACCCCGTCAGCCCTTGCGGGCTAACGGGGTTAAGCTTTAAGCGGTTAAATTAGTCAGCGCAATCGATAACAACGCCTGAACCAACAGTTCTGCCGCCTTCACGGATAGCGAAGCGGAGACCCTTTTCGATAGCGATGGGAGTGATGAGCTCAACGTTCATATCAACGTTGTCGCCGGGCATGCACATCTCAGTGCCTTCGGGAAGGGAGATAACGCCGGTAACGTCAGTAGTTCTGAAATAGAACTGAGGACGATAGTTGTTAAAGAAGGGAGTATGACGGCCGCCTTCTTCCTTAGTAAGAACGTAAACCTGGCCTACGAACTTAGTGAAGGGATGGATTGAACCGGGCTTGGAAAGAACCTGTCCACGCTCGATGTCGGTTCTCTGAACGCCACGAAGGAGGCATCCGATGTTGTCGCCTGCCTCAGCGTAATCGAGGATCTTTCTGAACATCTCGATACCTGTGCAAACAACCTTTCTTCTTTCCTCGGTAAGGCCAACGATTTCAACTTCTTCGCCGGTCTTAAGCTGTCCACGCTCAACTCTACCGGTAGCAACTGTGCCACGGCCGGTGATGGTGAAAACGTCTTCAACGGGCATAAGGAAGGGAAGGTCTGCCTTACGGTCAGGAGTGGGGATATAGCTGTCAACAGCTTCCATAAGCTTCCAGATAGGAGCAAGCTCGGGAGCGTCAAGATCGTCGCCAGCATATTCAAGAGCCTTGAGAGCGGAACCCTGGATGATGGGTGTATCATCGCCGGGGAATTCGTACTCGTCAAGAGTCTCACGGATTTCCATTTCAACAAGCTCAAGAAGCTCGGGGTCGTCAACCTGGTCAACCTTGTTCATGAAAACAATGATGTAGGGAACGCCAACCTGACGAGCAAGGAGAAGGTGCTCCTTGGTCTGAGCCATGGGGCCGTCGGTGGAAGCGATAACAAGGATAGCGCCGTCCATCTGAGCAGCACCGGTGATCATGTTCTTGATATAGTCAGCATGGCCGGGGCAGTCAACGTGAGCGTAGTGACGGGTTTCGGTCTCGTACTCAACGTGTGCAGTATTGATGGTGATACCACGCTCTCTCTCTTCGGGAGCCTTATCGATGTTAGCGTAATCAACGAATGCTGCGCCGCCCTTCATAGCGAGGGTCTTGGTGATAGCAGCGGTAAGAGTGGTCTTGCCGTGGTCAACGTGGCCGATGGTGCCGATGTTTACATGGGGCTTAGAACGGTTAAATTTTTCTTTTGCCATTTGAGTTTCCTCCCTTTTAAATAAACAAAATATTTTTCTCCATGCTCACGCATGGTAATATTGTACCAACATAAATGTAAAAAAGCAAGCTTTTTTTTAAAATAGTTGATTTAGTTGGATTTCTTTGTTTCGCCGACAATTTTTTCAGCTATTGAGTTGGGAACCTGAGTGTAATGACTGGGCTCCATAACGTACTGACCTCTGCCCTGAGTCTTTGAACGCAGGGTGGTAGCATAGCCGAACATATTTGAAAGCGGAACGTTTGCGTCAATCTGGACAGCGCCTGTGCGCATCTCAGTGCCCTGAACGGCACCGCGGCGAGAGTTAATGTCACCGATTACGTCACCCATAAACTCATCGGGAACGATAACTGAGGTCTTCATAATGGGCTCCATAAGAACAGGAGCAGCCTTCCTCATTGCATCCTTGAGAGCCATTGATGCTGCAATCTTGAATGCCATTTCAGAGGAGTCAACCTCGTGGTATGAACCGTCATTGAGTGTTACCTTAACGTCAACAACGTTGAAGCCTGCAAGGATACCTGAGAGCATTGCGCCCTTAAGACCTGCTCCAACAGCGGGAATATATTCCTTGGGAATAGCGCCGCCAACAATGTTGTTAACAAACTCAAAGCCCTTTTCGGGGTTGGGTTCGATTGTAATCTTAACGTGACCGTACTGGCCCTTACCGCCTGACTGACGGGCATATTTGGTATCGGAATCCGCAGATTTCGTGATAGTTTCACGGTATGCAACCTGGGGACGGCCGACATTAGCTTCTACGCGGAATTCGCGAAGCATTCTGTCTACAATAATCTCAAGGTGAAGCTCACCCATACCTGCGATAATGGTCTGACCGGTTTCTTCATCAGTATAGAATCTGAAAGTGGGGTCTTCCTCTGCAAGCTTCATTAGAGCGATGTTCATCTTCTCCTGACCAGCCTTGGTCTTGGGCTCGATAGCAACTCTTATAACGGGCTCAGGGAATTCCATGGATTCAAGAACGATAGGATGCCTTGAATCGCAAAGAGTATCGCCTGTGGTAGTATTTTTAACACCAACGGTAGCTGCGATATCGCCTGCGTAGCAGCAGTCAATATCTTCACGGTGGTTGGAGTGCATCTGAAGAATTCTTCCCAGACGCTCGTTAGCATTCTTGGTTGAATTGTAAACAGTGCTTCCTGCTTCAACCTTACCTGAATAAACTCTGAAGAAGCAGAGCTTACCAACGAAGGGGTCGGTAGCAATCTTGAATGCAAGAGCCGAGAAAGGCTCGTCATCAGAAGAGTTGCGTACTTCATCCTCTTCAGTCTTGGGGTTTGTACCGGTAATAGCAGGAACATCGGTAGGTGCGGGCATAAAATCGACAATCGCATCAAGGAGAAGCTGAACACCCTTGTTACGGTAAGACGTACCGCAGCAAACGGGAACCATATGGTTAGCTATGGTTGCTTTTCTGATGCAGGTTTTGATTTCATCAATGGTGAGTTCTTCACCTTCAAGGTACTTTTCAAGAAGAGCATCGTCAAGCTCTGCTACGTGCTCAACCATTTCATCGTGATATTTCTGAGCAAGCTCCATCATATCAGCAGGAATGGGCTCTCTACGTACATCAAGACCCTTATCATCATAATAAACATCAGCCTGCATTTCAACAAGGTCGATAATGCCTCTGAAATCAGCCTCTGCACCGATGGGAAGCTGAATGGGAACAGCGTTGCACTTAAGTCTGTCCTTCATCATGTCAACAACATGGTAAAAGTCAGCACCCATGATATCCATCTTGTTGACGTATACCATTCTGGGAACATGATACTTATCAGCCTGTCTCCATACAGTCTCGGACTGAGGCTCGACTCCGCCTTTGGCGCAAAGCACCGTAACGGAACCGTCAAGAACTCTCAGCGATCTTTCAACTTCAACTGTGAAGGCAACGTGACCGGGAGTGTCGATGATGTTTATACGGTGATCCTTCCAAAAGCAGGTAGTTGCAGCAGAGGTAATTGTAATGCCTCTCTCCTGCTCCTGTTCCATCCAGTCCATTGTTGCCGAACCGTCATGGGTCTCACCGAGCTTATGAGTCTTTCCTGTGTAGAAAAGAATACGTTCAGTTGTAGTTGTTTTACCGGCGTCAATGTGAGCCATAATACCAATGTTTCTGGTATTTTCAAGTGAAACCTGTCTTGGCATATAATCCTCCGTATTAAATAGAAAACAAATTCGTTAAGCTTATTTAAGCTACGATTACCATCTGAAATGTGCAAAAGCCTTGTTGGACTCTGCCATCTTGTGGGTATCTTCGCGCTTCTTGAATGCGGAACCGGTCTGGTTTACAGCATCCATAATTTCGTTTGCAAGTCTTTCCTTCATGGTTCTCTCTGAACGAGCACGGCTGTAAAGTGTTATCCAACGAAGGCCGAGAGTCTGTCTTCTCTCAGGGCGAACTTCGATGGGTACCTGATAGGTAGCACCGCCTACACGGCGAGCCTTAACTTCAAGTACAGGCATAACATTTTCCATTGCTGCTTCGAAAACCTCAAGGGGCTCCTTGCCTGTTTTTTCTCTGATAATTTCAAAAGCATCGTAAACGATCTTCTGAGCTACGCCCTTTTTGCCGTCATACATAACATTGTTGATAAGACGGGTGACAAGGGTTGAATTGTAAAGCGGATCAGGCAAAACGTCACGTTTTGCTATATTGCCTCTTCTTGGCACGTCGCTTCCCTCCTTCTCAATAGTAAAGATATCATAGGTACTCGAGTGACAAAATTCCCCGTGGCGCCAACGTCAAGGCATATACATTATATATATAATACCCTCACATTGGTTAAAAGGTGTTTACCTTTCAGCCTGCAAGAAGATTCTGTCGTTTTAAAAAATAGCCGGAATTACTTTTTGGCTGCCTTGGGACGCTTCTGGCCGTACTTGGAACGGGCCTGCATTCTGCCGTTAACACCCTGGGTATCCATTGTACCGCGGATGATGTGGTA
>JAZNUP010000090.1:0-4425 GCA_045592385.1 Acutalibacteraceae bacterium | reverse complement strand
GTCAACAACCGCTGTGAGGACCATTATCTCCAGGTAGGATTCCCCACAGGCATCAAATCTGAATTCTCCTACGCTCAGGGTCAGTTTGACGTTGTAAAACGTCCCGTTGCAAAGCCCGATTATTCTCTATATGATGAAATCCCCATGACCGAGCATCCCATGAACTCCTTTGTTGACCTCACCGACGGCACAAACGGCGTTGCTCTGCTCAACACAGGTCTTAAAGCTTACGAGGCTGCTGACGATGAGTGCAACACCCTTTACCTTTCCCTCATCCGTGCATATCCCCTTCGCATCTGCGTAACCTCCGACATGCAGAATTACAGCGATTGGGACAAGGGCTCACAGTGCATCGGCATCAACACCTTCCGCTACGCATTCATGCCTCACGCAGGCGATTGGGAGCAGGGTAACGTATGGCAGGAGAGCGAGGCATTCAATCTTTACCTCACCGCCGCTCAGATTGCACCCACCGCTCACGGCAAGAATCCTCTCACCCATTCCTTCATCGAGCTCAAGGACGAATGTCTCAATATCAGCGCAATCAAGAAGAGCGAGGATGGCGAAGGCTACGTAATCAGACTCTTCAACCCCTCCGACAAGGCTGTTAAAACCGCAATCCGTCTTAACAAGGGCATCGCTCCCATCAGCACTCCTCAGTCCCCCGTTGAAAGACAGATGGCTGAATTCGAGCTTCCCGCATATTCAGGCAACGCATGGAAAGAAGCAAAGCTTGTTTCCCTTGAAGAATGTGACGTTGCTCCCCTTGCAATAGATACCGACGGCTTTGTTGAGTTTGAAATCACAGGTAAAAAGATTCTTACAATCAAGTTTGTAGGCTGATAAAACAACAACCGTGCTTCAGACTGTCTGAGGCACGGTTTTCTTCATCATTGACACGCGGAATAATTTTGTGTAAAATAATAATGTTATGTTACTAAAAGGAGCTGTTTAAAATGAAAAGATTTATTGCTGTTATTCTTGCTGCCGTTATGCTCTTCTCCTTTGCATCACCTGCATTTGCGGCAAGCATTGATAAATCTGCCTTCGTTACGGATTATCCCTATATTTTCGTCCACGGTATGGGCGGTTGGGGTACCGAGAATAAATTCTACGATATCTCTCCCTACTGGGGCGGCGGTCTCGGCATAGGCTCCGATACTGACCTAATCAAAATCCTCAACGAGCAGGGAATTGAAGCGTACGCACCGAGCGTAGGTCCTCTCAGCAGCGCGTGGGACAGAGCCTGCGAGCTCTATGCCCAGCTTACGGGCACCGTGGTTGATTACGGCGAAGCTCATTCAAAGGCACACGGGCATGACAGATTCGGTTTCAACTACGAGGGCAAGGCAACTATGGGCAAGCCCTGGAATCTCAAGGATAAAATCAACCTTGTAGGTCACTCCTTCGGCGGCGCAACGGTAAGGCTGCTCGTCTCACTACTCTCTTTCGGAAGTGAGGAAGAAATGGCAGCAACCGGCAAGGATACAAGCCCTCTTTTCACCGGCGGGCACGACTGTGTTCATTCCTGCATCACCCTTTCCGCTCCGCATAACGGCTCACCCGTTGCAAATCTTCTCGTTGACCCTCAGGTAACAATGCTTCTTATTTCAACCGTGCTTAATATGATAGGTATGGTTTTCGGTAACGATTTCCTTGTTTTTTCACTTCAGCTGAGCCACTTCGGTATGACCCCTGCTCAGGACGAATTCAGAGCATGGCCGTCACCCGTGGGAGTTTTCAATTTTTACCGTTACAAAGATAATTGCGGCTATGATATGACTCTTGAAGGTGCTGCAAAGCTCAACGAACAAATCAAGGTTTCACCCGACACCTATTATTACTCATACACAACAGTATCTACCGAAGAAGGTCTTTTCGGCAGGCAAAGACCCGCTTCCTCCCTCAACCCCATATTCTATATTTCTTCCGCAATGATTTCGGTAACCAACGGCTTCAAGGTGGACGGAATAAAAATGGAAGGCGACTGGACCGTACACGACGGTATCGTTCCCCTTGCCTCCGCTCTTTATCCTGACAGCAACAAAGACGTTGCTCTCAGCTATGAAAAAGCTCTTGCCGAAAATCAGAAAATCGAAAAAGGCAAATGGTATTATTTTGAACCTATGTATAATATGGACCACTTTGATTTCTGCGGCACAAAGGATTACCCTGAAGGCTTTGAGGAATTCTACTTCGGTCTGGTTGAAAACGCAAACAGCAGATAACAAAATTGAAAAACGGTTTACAAAGGTAACTCTCTGCAAACCGTTTTTTCTTTATATTATGATTCATTGACCAGCTTACCGCAGATATGCTCAGGTGTAAGCTTTAATATCAGCGTTGCCTTCGCATAACCTGCAATCTCTTTTTTAATATATTCCTCATCCCGCGTAAATTTAAGGCTCAGACGGGTCGATATATCGGTAATCACGTCCATATCATCAATAATTTCCATTCTTCCGAAAACAATAACGCTTTTTACGTTAAGCGCCCAATTATCCCCGTTGCGGATTCCTTTATCAAACACGCAGAACGAAACCTTATTATTCTTTTCAATGCAATCAAGTCTGTATCCGCCCTTGCCGCAGTGAAAATAAATGCAGCCGTCATTCCCGTTATAGTAATGATTCATCGGCATGGCATAAGGATATCCGTCATCGCCCGAAACGCTGAGCACTCCCCTTGTTTCGTTTTTTAGCACTGCAAAGCAATCTTCATCGGATAGTTTCTGCTTTTTTCTTCTTAATTCTCTGAACATAATCACTCACCCCGTTTAAAATCATATCACGTATATTCCCACAATTCAACCTTTCTTTTGGAGGCACAGATGAACAGTAACAAATATAAAATACTTGTGGTTGATGACGACTCCAGCAACCGAAGCCTTGTTTGTTCTTTGCTTGAAGCAAACAATTACAGAGCCCTGAGCGCAGAAACCTGCGATATGGCGATTATGATGTTTGCCTCCCATACCCCCGACCTTGTTATTATTGAAACGGCACTTCCTGACAGAGACGGAAAGAATTTTATTGTTTCTGTGCGGCAGGACAGTTCGGTTCCCGTAATAGTTCTTTCCTCAATAAGCGGAGAAAATGACAAGGTTGAAGCGCTCGACCTTGGCGCAAACGATTATATAACAAAGCCTTTCGGCAGTGCGGAGCTGCTGGCAAGAATACGCTGTGCGCTTCGTAACAGCCGCTACGGCAGTAGCCGCGATAATTTGCACGGCAAAAAATTCAGGCTTGATTCCCTTGCAATCAATTACGATTCAAGGCAGATTTTTATTGATAAAAAAGAGATTAAGCTCACTCAGACCGAATATAATATAGTTGCGCTTCTTGCGGCGCATTGCGGCAAGATGCTCACCTACTCCACCATAATAAAAGCCATATGGGGCTACAACGACTCAGGCAGTATCAAAAAGCTTCAGGTAAACGTAGCAAATATACGCAAAAAGCTCGGCACTAAGCCTGACGGTGAAAACTATATCACAAACGAACTCGGAGTAGGCTACATAATGAGAGATAAACAACTTAAGGAGGAATAATGGGTTTTATCATTGACATTTTAAGAAAACTGCACGTCAAAAATTTTGTTATGCTTACCGTTTCGGGAATAGTAAACGCTTTCGGTATAACCGTTTTCCTTGCTCCGGTAAATCTTTACGACAGCGGAATTTCAGGCACGTCCATGCTTCTTGACAAGCTGACTCCGGAATATCTTTCCCTCTCCGTACTGTTGCTTATTCTCAACGTGCCGCTTTTTCTTTACGGTCTGAAAAAGCAAGGGCTTTTGTTTACCGTGTTTTCAATATATACGGTAGGCATCTACTCGCTTTTCGCCTGGCTGATAACCGATATTTTTCCCATTGACGTTGCTTCCGCTTCACCTTTCGATGGGCAGGATTTGTTACTGTGCACTCTTTTCGGCGGAGCCATATCGGGTATAGGCAGCGGCCTTGCAATACGCTTTGGCGGTGCAATGGACGGAATTGAAGTAATGGCGGTGGTTTTTGCAAAACGAATCGGCATCACCGTAGGAACCTTCGTTATGATTTACAATCTTATTATTTACATCATCAGCGGATTGATTACAAAAAGCCGGATTCTCCCCCTTTACTCAATAATCGCCTATGCCGTGGCATTAAAAATGGTCGACTACATCGTTGAGGGCTTTGACCGCGAAAAATGCGCAATAATAGTCACCGTAAAACCCGACAATATATGTGCAGAGCTTTCCTATGCATTCGGCAGCGGTATGACGAGAGTCAAATCCAACGGCGGATATTCCAACAAAGAAAACGCTATGGTATACTTCGTAATAAACCGTTTTCAGGTTACGCGTATGAAGGATATAGTTCACAGGGTTGACCCGAGCGCCTACATTATGATTACCGAAGTTGCAGATATTTTTAAAAACGAA
>JAZNUP010000089.1:0-5026 GCA_045592385.1 Acutalibacteraceae bacterium | reverse complement strand
TTCCGTTTGCGTGATAACAAGTTGTTTTTCAGGGAATAATCCAACGAAAAACATATCAATTGCAAACACAACGGATAGCAAAAATGAAATGATTTGTGTCATACGTTTCTCCTTTTATATCTGTTCCGCAAATTCTTATTTATCCATCTCTTTTTCTTCGGTAGCGGAAGCTCATTATACATAACGTTAAAATCTTTGCAAGGAAATCCCGGTCATCAACATCATCGACCAACAGCATTTCTTTTGCCCACTCATAAGGGAATTCTTAAGTTGCGTTAGATATAAGAGAAACAGCTGATTTAACGGGTTTCCAAAGCAGTTTGTCGTCATATATTCCGCCGTCAATATCGCTTTGTATGATATTTAATCCAATTCGGATAACTGTTCTAAAATGAAATCCAGATATTCTTTACTTGAAGGCATAATTGTACCTCATCGGATTTTTATTTATGCAGTCAAATTTCCGTAAATGTTCTCTTAATGACATTATCCTGAAGTGCTTCATTGAGGTTTACGAAATAATCGCTGTAGCCGCCGACACGGACAATAAGATTGCGGTGGTTATCAGGATGTTCTTTTGCATCAAGCAGGTCTTTGGGAGAAACAACCGTAACGGTGTATTGCTGACCGCCATATGAAAAAAATGTTTTTGCAAGAGCAATGAAAGAAGCTTTTCCTTTCTCGCTGTTAAACATTTTCTTTTCAAACTTATTCTGAAAAACAAATCCGCTGCAAGCATCGGTGTGGTTATACCTGAGAACGGATTTGATTTGTGCCGTTGGTCCGTTTGTATCCCGACCCGGTGTTGCGGCGATACTGTCCGCAAGGAGAGGTTCACCTTTAAGTTTTCCGTTTGGAAGAGCAGCAGTCTGACATCCGTAGCCTGCGGCACGGTTAAATGTACTGCATCCGCCTGTGAACACTCCGCCTCTGTATGTATTGTTACGCTTGAGAACGGTGAAGAAACGGTTGAGTGCACGTGCAGTTATCCGGTCAACATTTTCAATGTCATTTCCGAATTTTTCACAGTTCTTAAAATCGTGGTGAAGCTGCTCGTACCCTTCAAAGTTTTTGCTGAGAGCATCAATAAGCTCTGACATTGTGTATTTCTTTTCGTCGTAAACAAGTTTTTTAACTGCATAAAGACTGTCGCCTGCATCGGCAATACCCTCTGCAAGAATCTGTCCGTGATTATAAAGCGGACCTCCGTTTCGGTAGTCACGACCTTTTTCAAGACAACCCTCAATAAGACAGGAGCGAAAAGGATGAGGTTCAAACACACCACGAAGGTGCTGATATGTGTTTGCACTGCTGCAGGAATTATATGTTACATATTCGAGCTGATCCATAAAAGCCCGTTCAAATCTCTCGTAGGTTGCAAAGGTTCTCGGGTCGCCCGTTTTAATGGAAACTTTTTCGCCGTTCATTGCATTCACGCCGTTGTGAAGTGCAAATTCAAGACACTTGGCAAAAACAACTTCACCGTCTTCAAGACCCATATGACTTTTCCCGAGAATATCTATCTGATTACAGCCGTTCATGCAGTAATCGTGGCTGTCTTCTGGTGGAATGCCTATCTTTTCAAGTGCAGCACAAACAACATCATCATTGTAGAGCGCGGGAAGTCCCGTTCCTGTCGCAAGAGTATCTGCAATGGCATTCCAGAGTTTGTCGGGTGTGTTTCTGTGAATGCGGCAAGTCAGGTTAGGCGTGTTGTAGCCTTTCTTTCTTACTATATCAAGAATATCATATGTAAGCCTATTAGATTCGTCATTCCAATTCTCGTCGCTGCCCGAAATACAGAGATTCCAGGAACGGTGGTCGTGGAAATAATCCCACAGTCTATCAAGTAAATCGCTTATCTCTTCTTTATTTTCGGTTTTTGAATATGCGGGATACATATATTGGTCAAAACGGCCAGGAGAATCACTTCCGTCAAGGGCAAAGATGAGCATAAAAGAACACATTGCGGATGTGAAGTCATAAGCGGGCTTCTTAGGTACGGTTTCAAATGCCTTTGCCACGCGAAGAAGAAATGCTTTGTCATCGGATTTTTCGCAGTTTTCAGCCTTTTCAAGAGCAGATAAACGGTATCTTTCACCGATGATATCTATTGCATCAAGGGCATAGGAACAAGAACGGTAAAACCAAGCCTCGTCAGGATATTTATCACGGTTTTCGGCGATGATTGAACGGATATGGTCTGTACCGTAATTGATTATTCTGCCGTAATCCGGGTTGGAATGGCCGCCCCAACCGCCGCCCCATTCGGCACCTGAACGGTCAAGAGTTTCGGTTGAATCGCAAAAAAGTCTTTTTGCCTTATCTTTAAAAAGCTTTAATTCACGCAGATATTTGTTAAGTGTTTCTCTGTATTCAGGGAATTCTTCTGTAAGTTTAAGAATATTTTCATCAGAAACCCAAAGCCCTTCTGACGGAGAGTAACCTGAGCTGCCGTATTTTGATTCGAATGCTGTTTCAGGAAGCAATCGGCGTGAAAACTTAATCTCGATATTCTTTGAGGCATAAAGCAGAGCCAGACCGACTCTCTCGCCGTGTTCGAGAGTCTCATCAAGAAAATATCCGTAAAGGAAAGGATCGATTTTTACTATATCTGTCATAAAGACACCTCTTTTACGTTGATACTCTCACTTCTGTGCCGTGAGAAGCAAACAGCGAACACCAGCGGGATATATCCGCATCACTTGCACTTTCGTGAACATACGGAGAGTTGATACCGATTTTTTCGGATTTTCCTATGCCGAGAGTATGATAAGGCATAATCTCCGCATATCTGTACTGCGCTTTATTTTTATTAAGGAAATAAGCAAGCAAGGCAATATCCTCATCGCTGTCATTACAATCGGGAATCAAGGGCATCCTGATAATGATATCCGCACCTTCGTCCATAAGATAAAGAAGATTCGAAATAATATGAGCATTATCTGAGCCCGTAAGCTTGCGGTGGCGTTCGGGGTCAATACATTTTATGTCATACAGAAAAGTTGTGCCGAGAGCGACGGCTTTTTCGTAGAATTCACGTGAACCGATACCGCAGGTTTCTATGGCAATTGAAATTCCTGCATCCTTTGCAAGAGCGAGAAGCTCCAATGTGAATTCAGGCTGATATGACGGTTCACCGCCCGTAACGGTGAGTCCGCCTCCTGATGTATCATAAAATATCTTATCTTTTATAACTTCATCAAGAACTTTCGAAGCAGCCATTTCATTACCGATAACTTCATTGGCATCGTTAAGGCAGATTTCGGTACACTTGCCGCACTTCATACACTCTTCACGGTTAATCTTCAGTATGCCGTTTTCTGTTGTGCGTGCGGAACAACCTGCAAGGCATCTGCCACATGATGAGCATTTCTGTTTATTAAAGGAAAGTGTGGGTGTTTTTTCAAGGCTTTCGGGATTGTGGCACCAGATACACCTGAGGGGACAGCCCTTCAGGAAAACACAGGTGCGAATACCGTCGCCATCGTGTATGCAAAAATTCTGGATGTTAAATATTATTCCGTTCACTTTATGCTCACCAACTTTCTGAGTCTATTATACCACTTTGATAAATAAAAAGGCAACAGCAAAAATACCGTTGCCTTTGTGTGGATACTGATCGGGTTTTGTCTGATAAATTCTTATTTGTCTGATGCACTTAACCTGTGCAGTAATTACAACATTGCACCGTTTTCCGTGAGCTTTTTTTGCAATGCTTTTGTATCAACTGTATGCACATTTTTATTTGTGTTATGCGCTATGGCAACTGCCGTGCCTGCAGCTTCACCCAAGCAACAGCAAATCGGCATTATTCTGACCGATGCCTGAGCCTCGTGTGTTGCAGAAATGCAACGACCGGCAACAAGAAGATTATCATATTCTTTCGGCAAAAGCGAGCGGTAAGGAATAGTATAATATTCTCCGTCACCGAAATATCTGTGGCTTGTGCCTGTTCCCGTAGGACTGTGAATATCTATATCGTAATTTCCGAGTGCAATTGAATCCTCGAAGCGTGTGCAGTTTATGAGTTCATCGCCTGAGAGGATGTGAACGCCTTTAAGCTTTCTGCTCTCTCTGACGCCGATGTTGACTGCAACGGAAATCAAAGCACTTTCATTGAATGCGGCTGAATTTTCTTTCAAAAATCCGATAAGCTCGTGAATTTGTTTTCTTGCAATAACTTCCGCCTTGCTTACATCGAACGGATTTGTCGGGTCAAGCATTACAACACGGGTTGAGTTGAAATGCAGAACATCTTCACCCACACCGAAGAAAACAAGAATGTTCTCTCTTGGATTTGTTATTTCGCCCTTTGCCTGTTTTTCTTTGTAAAGCTCTTGCAGACGGGGTCTTTCTTCGGTAAAAAGGTCAAGGTCAACTCCGCTCATTCTGAAACAGGTTGTCATCGGCTGACAAAGGCTGTCGCTTTCGCGGCCCAACTGATAATCACAACCTGCAAGATAAAACAAATCTCCGTCACCGGTTGCATCAATAAAGAAATCTGCTTCAACCGTTATTTTTTGTGCTTTTGCAGTGATTTCAACAGATGATATTTTTCTGTTATTGGTTTTTACATCATATACAACAGCGTGAAAAAGAACGTCAACACCCGCTTCGGCTGTCATATCATCAAGAACTATTTTTAAATATTCAGAATTGAATTCGTGATCTTTGCAATCATCAACATATCTGTCGTGACGCACTTTCATTTCCTTGAAAATTCCTTGAGAGAGATATTTTTTGCAGATATCGCTACCGTCTTTTTGCTTCGTCCAATAAGGCATAAAGGGGTAAACAAGGTTGTTGGAGATTGCGCCTCCGAGACAGCCTGATTTTTCAACAAGCAAAACAGTCAAACCTTCACGTGCGGCGCTGACTGCCGCCGCAACGCCGCTGAGTCCTCCGCCTGCAACAACAAGATTATATTTCATAACAATACCTCTGAATTTTAAAGTTTTTATTTATCTGAATTAAATTTATCATAACACGGGCGGATTTTACTGTCAACTTCATTCCATTCATC
>JAZNUP010000088.1:0-6864 GCA_045592385.1 Acutalibacteraceae bacterium | reverse complement strand
ATAACAGGAACTGTTTTCCCAACGGGACACGGATTGGCACGATACACCGAGAACCTCGGCAAATTCTTCCTGAGTAATCTCTCTTTCTTTTCTTAATCTTTTTATGGTTTCGCCGATATTCAGTTTCATAATAAAACCTCTTTTTCAAAATTGAAAGTGCGCTCTTTCTGAATATATTGTGACATATCACAACTAAAGTTTCAATATCACGTTAAGAGAGTTTTTCTTAACCGTGTAGTGAAAAAACACAGCGTGTATGTACGTTTCAAAGGTGTTGAAAGTTGCGCATCCGGTGTGGTATAATGCTTAAAAGAAAAATTACACGGGTGATGCTTTATGGGTAAAAAACCGAACGTTCTGTTTATAGTTACCGATGACCAGCGCTTTGATACAATTCACGCTCTCGGAAACAATGAAATAATTACTCCCAATCTCGATAAACTTGCGGGCAGGGGGATGTCCTTTGTGCGTGCGCATATTGCAGGCGGCACCTGCGGAGCCGTGTGTATGCCAAGCCGTGCTATGATTTTGTCGGGCAGAAATCCTTTTCATCTTGACGGACTCGGCGGCAACATCCCCGAGGAGCATAAAACTCTTGCCGAAACATTCAAGAATAACGGCTATGAAACGATAGGTCTCGGTAAGTGGCATAACGGATGCCCTGCTTATGCAAGAAGCTTTACTCAGGGCGCAAAGATTTTCTTTGGCGGAATGTGGGACCATTGGAACGTGCCCACCTGCCGCTTTGACCCTACGGGCAAGTATGATAACGTAATAAACTTTGTGGTTGATTTTTACAGTGATAATCACCCTCAGCCGCAGCATTGCGATGAGTTTGACCCAGGCAAGCACTCAAGCACCCTGCTTACGGATTCCGCCATTGAGCTGCTTTGGCAAAACGCAGGCGGAGAAAAGCCTTTCTTTATGTATCTTGCTTACCTTGCGCCGCACGACCCACGCACAATGCCCGATGAATTCCGCAAAATGTATGATGAGGAAAAAATTCAGCTGCCGCCCAATTTTCAGGAGATTATTGATACAAATTACCCCCTTATGGTGCACCGTGATGAGCATCTTGCGGCATACCCACGCAATGAAAAGGAAATCAGACGCCATATAGCGGAGTATTTTGCAATGATTACCCACCTTGATTATGAAATCGGCAGAGTTCTTGATGCGCTTAAGGAGTCGGGTGAGGAGGATAACACAATTATCGTATTTACAGGCGATAACGGACTTGCAGTGGGTCAGCACGGCTGGCTCGGCAAAGAGGATATCTACGAGCACGGGGTGCGCATTCCTCTTATATTGGCAGGGCCCGGTATTGCAAAAAATCAGCGCAATGATGCTTATGTTTATCTGTATGATATATTCCCGACACTCTGCGAAAAAGTCGGTATAGATATTCCGTCATCCGTTGACGGGGATAGCTTTGCGCAACTGCTTGACGGCGAACACGGTGAGAAATTCCGCGAGGAGCTGTATCTGATTTTTGATAAGTTTGTGCGCGGAGTGAAGGATGAAAATTATAAGCTTATCGAATACCGCAACGGTGATGCTCAGGAGGATAAATGGACCTTCCTCTATGATATAAAGAATGACCCGTGGGAGACCAAAAACCTTGCAGCAGATGAAAACTATAAAGACAAGGTAGCTGAAATGAGAGAAAAGATTCTCAGGCGCCGCGATGAATGGGAGGAGCAGTCGCATCCCTGGGGCGTGGATTTCTGGACAAGATTCTGAGAGAATATGAGAATAAGCTTGACGGCGTGATAAAAACAGCGGTAACGACGCAATAAAACCTCAGTTGCGTACAATACCAAAAACAGTAAAAGTGCAAATGTTGCACCTTTGTAGTTGGTAAGGTGCAATTATGGGCGAGCTTAAAACTTTACGCATCACAAGTTGTTCACGGAAATGCTGTGTACGGTTTCAAAAACCGTGTTGTTCACGATTGCGGTAACGTAGAACCGGATATTGTGTACGAAACATTGAAAAATGATATTCCGGACTTAATTGGTTTGTTATAGGAGCAATATAAATGCAAAAGCGGCTGCCTCACTTTTTTAGTGAAACACCCACCTCGTTATTTATACACACATAAAAATTTCTCTCAGCGCAGAGCTGAAATCAAATGTGTAAAATTGATTCGTTTTTTTAAAACAGTTGTCGGATTCCGTATTCTGTGATACAATATAAAAAAAGGAGTGATGTGAATGAAGGGGAGTATAAAAACAAAGCTTCCGACCAACAGCCCGTTAATAAAAATCCCGTTTGGCGGATTAACATCAAATATGTTGAGGATAATTGCTGTATTGTTTATGGTGAGTGATCACATATGGGCAACTGCAATGAGCTTCGGCAACTGGATGACCTACATAGGCAGAATGGCGCTTCCTATCTTTGCTTTTCAGATAGCAGAGGGCTTCGTTCATACATCCAGCTTCAAAAAATATGCTTTGCGACTTTTAGGGTTTGCCGTAATTACGGAAATTCCTTTTAATTTGTTTTACAGCAGCCGCTGGTTTAACCCGTATCATCAGAATGTGCTGTTTACGCTTCTGTTAGGCTTGCTCGCAATATCAGTTATAGATAAAGTCAGAAAGAATTTTACCGTCAAATCTGTAGCCTTAGCCTTGCTGTGGCTTGCGTTGATTTGCGTTGCCTCGGTTATCGGCTTTGTTGATTATGGATTTTGGGGAATGATTACAGTAGTAATGTTCTACCTTTTGCGGGATTTCCCGTTTGCGTGGCTTGCCCAGCTTGTGGCAATGGTGCTGATTAACATTGTGTTCTTTGAAGGTCAGGTTTTCCCGATTGAGATTCTGGGTAAAATCTTTGAAATACCGGCTCAGGGCTTTGCTGTTTTCTCGCTGATACCCATTTGGCTTTACGGTGGCAGAAAAGGCCGCTCAAGCAAGATAATGCAATACGGTTTCTATGCTTTTTACCCTGTGCATATGCTGGTGCTTTATCTGATAAAATACTTTGCATAAATTTTTCACTTCCTTTAGCTGATAAATGATTTATATAAAGAAGAACTGCAATCCTGCCGTTGAAGCAAGATTGCAGTTCTTTTTTACTGCACCGGTTTTTAAATTAATTTTAATTGTATTATTTGCCTTTTATCCAATCCAAAGAAAATTTAGTAAACCAGATGTTTTGACACTCCAAATCAGGTTCAAACAGTACTCCTATATTGCCGTCGGGAAGCTGAGTCATAGAGCTGTAAACGAAGGAGTCTTCTTTCAGCACGCGGCTGTAGGGAAAAGTTTCGCCGTCATCCTCCGAAAGTCTTACCGTTCCGCGCTGTCTTACTTTTTTATCTGCAGCGTTCAGGAATACCACATAGGGCTTTTCGGCATTTTCGATTTTAATAACCGAGCTTTGGCATATAGGCTGAGGAAGATTTTCGTCGTGTGTGAAATTCTCCCAGCTTTCCCCGCCGTTTTTACTGTATGCAACCGCAACACAGCGTTTGGGGTCGTGGTTTCTCATAAAGTATTTCAGTGTACCGTCTTCCTGTTCAATAACCTGCGATTCCGTGAGCATATTCTGCTCAATGATAAGGTGATGATTTGCCTTGATACCGTGAATTCTCCTTGTGTTGTTCGGTGTTTCGCCCAATGACCACGTTTCACCGTTATCGTCGCTGTAGATTACACAGCAGGATAGACCCAGTGGGAATTTTCTTACACCGTAATAAATGGGAACGATAATTCTGCCGCTGTATTTTCCACGCCTGATAACGAGTCCGCAGCCGGGTCCGGGACCGATAAAGCTCATATATTTCTTTTTTATCTGAGAATTGAGGGAAACGGGCTTTGACCAGGTTAAACCGTCGTCATCGCTGTAGCACATCATAAGCGTTGAAGTGTGGGCCTCTTTGAACTTACCGCCCGTATATATGCTTCCGAAATCTGTGTTTCCATCGCTGACTTTACCGTTTTCAGAAACGGAGTATACAGTTTTTTTACCGCTTTTTGTAAAGAGTTTACCGTTCTTCAGAATGTACTTTCTGAATCCGCGGCTGATAATTTTGTTGCCTTCGGCATCTTCGCCGATGCAGGAATTGCAGTTAAGTATGCCTACACCGGCCGGAGTGTGACAATAGTGCATAAAAATTCGTCCTGTATCGCTTGAATATGTAAGAATCGGATCAATGGCAGCAGAAGAAAGATTCTTTTCTTCGCCGTATTCCTCAACAACTTTCTGATAATCCTCCCAGGTTTCACCCGAATCCATACTTCTTCTGACAACCTTGTCAATTCTGTTGGGATTGTCTGCACCGGTGAAAAATCTGGCATCTGCACAGGCAACAACCACGCCGTTTTTTGTTGTAATCATCGAGGGTATTCTGTAATAATCCGAAGGTCCGCCTGTACCCGGACCGAAAACGGTTTTAAACTCCATCGCTTTTCATCCTCTTTCGATAAGAATTCGTTATTCACACTTTTTTATCGCACTGTCAACCGCTCTGAGAAGGGAATCTTCGTGAGTTGAAGGCAGGTCACAGTTATAATGCCATATCATAACTCCGCCGAAACCGTTATTGATTGCGTACTCTGTTTTTTCTTCTATAACTTCGGGAGTGTTAAACCAGAAATCTTTGTTGGTAGTGTCACAATGATACCAACCGTTTTCGTCGATGTTTTCGTAACAGCCGTTATATCCGTACCAATAGGCTGACATATCTGTGGGCCGTGAATAGAAAGGAAGTCCGATGTTGACCTTCTCAAAAATCATACCCTGAAAACCGAGCCTCTGAACAGCAGCTACAGTATCCTCATAAGTGGCATGTCTGCCTTCACCGTCAACCATATCGTAAATCATAAGCTCAAAAGTATCTATAGCGTTGAGGGCTTCGCGGGTAAAATGAATGTTCCAGTAGTTGCCTGCTACTCCGAGGGTGTAGTCTCCGAGCTTTTTATCAAGAGAAACAAGGAAGTCATTATAATACTTCCACGCATTATCCGAAAGCGGATATTCATAGTCAAAGTGAACTCCGTCAAAATCATATTTGTCAAGCACGGCAATGATATTATCTTCAAGAACACCGCTTGTGAAAGCTTTGTTGTGCTCATTGCTTTGCGCTTCCATCTGTTCTTCCCATATATCCGAATCGGTTATACCCCACGGACCTAGGAAGTTGAGGGTGATGCTGATATCTCTGCCGCCGATTGCCTTGCGGATATTTGCAAGTGCAGTTTCAAGAACAGACTCATTGCAGATAACTTCACCCTTATTGTTAAATGATGCACATTCAAAAAGAATAACGTCGGTTACAATATCGAAGTCTTCGGGATAAAGACTGTCTTCGGACTGAACATATTCGCCTCTGATATATGTTGTAACCTTGAAGTCATCAACTTTTTCGATAAAAGGAAGAGAGGTTAAGCCCAGTAAATTTGCAACAACAAGTGCAATTGATGTGAAAAATGAACCTATTTGCTTAACAAGAATCGCCATACTTCATATTCCTTTCCTTGATTATTCAGCCGAAATTTCCGCATATCTTGCTTCAATTTCTTCATAATGAGTATAGTTTTCAGCCTGTTCGATAAGATTTTTTGCATCGGTATAAGGCTTTATGATTCTCGAGTAAACAGATGCCTTTTTAAGATAGGCATTCAATTCACGCTTGATTTTTATGCTTTCGATGAAGCTGTGAGACTCTCTGCTGATAATCTCTTCCTTAACGGTTTCATCGGGCGCAGCTATGTTGTCAAATCCGTGTTTTCTGATTAAAGATGCGGATTCCTTCTTGACCTGTGCATTTTTGATTGCATCGGAACGGATTTCTTTTTCTGTTTCAGTTGATTTCGGCAGACTTCTGGCTTTTTTCATTTCCTCGCGGGCGTTTTCATAGAAATAAAGATTTCCGTTTGCATAGTCGGCTTTTGCCTGCGTTAATCTTGCAATTCCCGCTTCACCCGAGAATTTGTTGAGATCCTGCATAATAATAGCGGCTCTCTCTATGGCAAGGTTGGTTTCTTTTATTGCCTTTTTTTCTGCTTTTGATGCAGTTTTATCTGCCTTGACTTTCTCTTTTCCGAAATTATTGTTTGCTTCACGGATAATCTCCATAGCCTCTTCAAGTTCACCGTCTTCAAGAACGCCGAGAGAATAGTTTTCAAACATTGCACGGATTTTAAGCACGCCAACATATGCTTTGTGCTTGTTTTCAGTAAGGTCATAGAAGCAGAACGGAACAAGATTGAGAAAAGCGCCGACCGCAGAACATATAATAAGCACCTCAAAAAGATTATTGCGGATTGTGTCATCATAAAGTACGCTGTAATCCTCAAGCAGACCCATTTTTTCATAGATTGCGGGATATACCATACCCGTAAAGAAGCCGATAACAGTTCCTATCATACCGAGAGGACCGAAAAGTCCGTCAACTCTGACACCCGTTTTCCACTGGTGATAGTCACGCATATCGGCACTTATCTGATGCTGAACGATATTCCAGAATGTATTTATGAATGTGTTGATATACCAAAGAACACATATGAGAATAAGGTTTTGATAAACAAAATAAAGAATAAGAAGAATAACTATATTGATTGAGTTGGCCGTAATAAGAAGATTTCTCTTGCCCATAACCTTTATCGCTAAAGGTGCAAGAAGCATTGACCACAAAGCCGCATTGCCGATAACCGTGTTTGCAACGCCGAGCATTTCCTGATATTCACCGCCGTGGCCGTAAACAAACGACCAGCCGAGAATAACGCCGTAGCCCGATTCAAGAAAAACAACCCACGCTGCTGCGTGAATAATCCAGTAATATTTGTTTTTGGCAACTTCACGGATTGCATCAAGCATTCTGACGGGTTCAAGTTTCTTTTTGGGAAGAATAAG
>JAZNUP010000087.1:0-11617 GCA_045592385.1 Acutalibacteraceae bacterium | reverse complement strand
TGCGGTCTCTGCCCATACGCTCGAACTTTACTTTACCGTCGATAAGAGCGAAAAGAGTATCATCAGAGCCGATGCCGACATTGTTGCCGGGATGGATGTGAGTACCTCTCTGTCTTACAAGAATGTTACCTGCAAGAACGAACTGACCGTCTGCTCTCTTAGCGCCGAGTCTCTTGGATTCGGAATCACGGCCGTTACGGGTTGAACCCATACCTTTCTTATGAGCGAAAAGCTGAACATTTATTTTAAGCATTCTTTACACCTCCGTATATTACTTTGATATTTTCGGGATACTCTTTGGCAAGCTCCCTTAAGTGGAGCTCCAGCCCTCTGAGGACTGCTTCGCTTTTGCTGCAGCTCGCGTTGAGCGTAAGCTTCATTATGCTGTCACCTGCCTGAGCGGAGGCATCTGCGCCGATAATATCGGTAACGGTATTGGCCGCCATATAAGCCGCCGAGGAAACCGCCGCGCATACAATGTCCTTACCCTGACGGGCGAAGCCTGCGTGACCGCTGATTTCAAACCCCGAAAGTTCTTCACCCTTGATAAAGAATTTAACCTTTATCATAAACTGTTACGCATTGATAGCAGAAATTTCAACCTTAGTGTAGGGCTGTCTGTGACCCATCTTGCGCTTTTCATTCTTCTTGGGCTTGTAAGTGAATACAGTAACTTTCTTAGCCTTGCCGTTCTTGAGAACCTTAGCTGTTACTGTTGCGCCCTCTACATAGGGTGCTCCGACAGAGATGCCGTCGTCCTTGCCAACTGCGATAACCTTATCGAAGGTGTATTCGCTGTCTTCTGCAGCGTCAAGCTTCTCGATAAAGACAGTGTCGCCTGCCTGTACCTTGTACTGCTTTCCGCCGGTTTCGATGATTGCGTACATTGGTTTTTCCATCCTTTTTTCAGACTCGCTATCTCGGGCAACAAACTGTTTTTTGGCGCACTGATATGCGCCGCCCGTAATAAGCGGCATATGGGATTATACCACAACAGTCAACCTATGTCAAATGTTTTTTTATATAATTCCAAAAAATTTTACTGAATATTTTCAGGCTCCTCAGGCATTATGAGAGCGAGGACAATATAAACGAGCACAAAGGGAATTCCCGTTGTAAAAAGAGCTGCTACTGCGTAGATAATTCTTACAAGTGTTGCATCCATTCCGAAGTAAGCCGCTATGCCGCCGCATACGCCGCTTATCTTTTTGTCAGTTCTGCTTTTATAAAGCTTTTTTTCCATTTAAATCATCCTTTCTTTTAAGTTGTTTTATTTATTCTGCTCCCTTGCGGCGGTGAGAGTATTCCTCATAAGCATAGTAATAGTCATGGGTCCTACTCCGCCGGGCACGGGAGTTATCATTGATGCTTTTTCGCATACACCTGCAAAATCCACGTCACCACAGAGCTTGCCTTCCTCATTGCGATTCATTCCTACGTCGATTACAACAGCGCCGTCCTTAACCATATCGGCTGTTACGAAATTTGCTCTGCCCACTGCGGCAACAAGGATATCCGCCTGCTTTGTGATTTCGGGGAGATTCTTAGTCCTCGAATGGCAGATGCTTACGGTTGCGTTTCTTTCAAGCAGGAGCATAGCCATAGGCTTGCCTACGATATCGCTTCTGCCTATTACAACACAATGCTTACCCTCAATCTCAACACCTGAGCAATCAAGCATACGGATAATGCCCGCGGGGGTGCAGGGAAGCAGCACAGCCTTGCCCAGAGAGAGCTTGCCGACGTTTACAGGGTGGAAGCAGTCAACGTCCTTTTCGGGAAGAATACGGTCAAGCACTGCATTTTTATCAATGTGCTTGGGAACGGGAAGCTGGCAGAGGATACCGTTTACGCTGCTGTCCGCATTGAGGCGGTCAATAAGAGCAAGAAGCTCCTCGGTTGTGGTTTCCTCAGGCAACGCAAATTCAAGCGACCTGATGCCTACGTTTGCGCAGGCTTTCTTTTTGTTGTTTACGTAAACTCTTGAAGCGGAATCGTTGCCCACGATTATAACCGCAAGGCAGCATTCAATCCCTTCGTTCTTAAGAGCGGATACCTCTTCGGCAATCTCCTCAAGCGTTTTTGCCGAAATCTCTTTTCCGTTAATTATCTGCATCTGAAACAACCTCACTTTCACTGTTTTCAACACCTGCTGCAGCTGATACGGTTGCGGCGGCCTTTGCTTCTTTTTCTTTTTTGAGCTCAAGCTCCCAGAAATAATCCACACCGTCAATAGGTTTGGGATTCTTTGTGTACTTAATAAGCAGAGCAACAAGCAAAGCTGCACACACAAGCACAAGCACCGCTGAAAGAAGCTGGGAAACTCTTATCTGAGTTGAGCCGACGTAAAGGCTGTCCGTCCTGAGACCTTCAACAATCATTCTTTCCGCACCGTACCATATTCCGTAGCAGAGGAAAACCTGACCGCTGAATTTCCTTGCCTTTTTACAAATAACGTAAAGAAGCACAAAGCCTGCAAGGCACCAGATTGATTCATAGAGGAAGGTGGGGTGAACGTATTCATCGGGAGAAACGCTGAAGCCCTTGGCTGCAAATTCCTCCTGATGCTCAATAATATAATTCTGCACCTTGGCACTGGTCATACCCCAGGGCATATCGGTATTGATACCGAAGGCTTCCTGATTGGTGAAGTTTCCCCAGCGTCCGATGCCCTGAGCAAGAAGAAGGCTCATACCTGCAAGGTCAAGCAGATTGTAGAAATTAAGCTTCCTTACCTTGCATACTACGAAAGCCGCCGCTATTCCGCCGATAATTCCGCCGTAAATAGCCATACCGCCTTCCCATATCTTCGGGATATCCGCAATATGCTTTGAATAGTAATCCCACTCGGAAAAAACGTAATAAAGCCTTGCGCCGACTATTCCGCAGACTGTTCCGTAAATGAGAACGTCAAGCATTTTTTCAATGCTCATCTTCCAGGTGTAAGCGATTCTGCCGCCGAGAAGGACGGCAAGCACAAAGCCGAAAGCTATAATTGCGCCGTACCAGTGGATTGTTAAATCCAGACCGAAAATTGAAAACTCAGCCGCAACGGAAGAAACGTTGAAGCTTATCGGCTCAGCAAAGCCTTTAAAGGTTACAAGGGTTGTATCTGACATTTTTCATCGTCCTTTCCTATTCAATAGGACTGATTACGGAGAGTGCCGAATACTCGGTTTTAAGCTTTCTCAAGCGTCTGTTCACTCTCTCAAGTGTGATATTCTTGCTCGCTTCAAGCTCGTCAAAGGGAGCGTAGCCGCCGAAATAAAGCGACATAAGCAGATTAGCCATATGGTCAATATCGTTATAGCCCATAACTGTTCTGCCGTAAAGCTTACGCTTTGCTCTTTCAAAAACCTCGGGTGAAATGCCCGTTTTGCAGAGCTTTTCTATTCTTTCGCGGATAATTGCGGCTGTTCTTTCGGGGTCAGAGCTTGTGCCGCCGAGCATACAGCACGAATAGCCGAAGCCGTTGAAGAACTCTGTTGAAAAGCCCATATCAACAAGCCCCTCTTCAAGCAAATCGTTGAAAAGCTCGGAGCTTTTGCCTGCGATTGCCTCAAGCATTATTGAGGAGGCAAGCTCATCCTCGAGCTTTACCTCGGGCTTTTTCAGATCCTCCTTGTAGCCGAGCATAAACTGCTTGGTTGCAACGGAGAGCTTTTCTTCTATATAATCCTGAACGGGAGTAGGCACTTCGGGCACAAAATTCCTCTTTGCCTTTTCGCCCTTAGCTTTTTTGAGCTTTTTATCGGCAACCCTGAGCACGGTTTCGCAATCCGTATTACCGCATACGCAAAGCACCATATTGTTGAGATTGTAAAAATTATTGTAAAGCTTATAAAGAAGCTCGGCATCAATCTCGGCAATGGATTCCTGAGTGCCTGCGATATCAATACGCACGGGATGCTTGCAGTAAAGCGCTCTGAGGAGGTTGAACATAACCTGCCAGTCAGGCTCATCCTGATACATTCTGATTTCCTGACCGATTATACCCTGCTCTTTTTCAACGGTTTCCTGAGTGAAATAGGGCTTCTGCACAAAATCAAGCAGAATCTCAAGCGACTGCTCAAAATTCTCGGAGCAGGAGAAAAGGTAAGCTGTTCTGTCAAAGCTGGTGTATGCGTTGGCGCTTGCACCTGTTTTGGAGAAAAGCTCAAAAGCATCAAGGTCCTCGCACTCGAAAAGCTTGTGCTCAAGGAAATGGGCGGTACCCTCAGGGATAGGATCAAAGCCGCCCTCGTCATTGGCGACGCTTGTATCTATTGAACCGTACTTGGTGGCAAAAATTGCGTAGGTTGAGGAATAGCCCTCCTTGGGCATTACCATAATGTTAAGCCCTGACGGGTGTTTCATACAAAACACGGATTCGCCGAGCAATTCATTTTTAATTTCTTTAATTTTCATCGGCATCCTCCTGCAAAGCTGAAAGCATATACACCGTTTCAAGCGACATACGCTTGGCCGCGGCGCAGATTTCTTCCCTCGTTACGTTTTCAAGCTGTGAAACAAGCTCCTCGGGGCTTCTGAGCTCTTCGTCAAGCACCATGGAATTATACCACGAGCAGATGCCGGACGGACTGTCCACACTGCTCATCCAGCGCTCACGCATACCCATTTTTGAAGCGGCGATATCCTCATCGGTAAAATTGCCGTTTCGCATATCGTCAAGCTGAGCGAGAATCTCCGCGGTAGCCTTTTTCTCGTTACAGGTATCAATGCCGCAATCAACAAGCACAATACCTTTTCTTGAAATAAATCTTGCCCAGCAATAGTAGCAAAGGCTGAGCTTTTCACGCACGTTGAGGAACAGCTTTGAATAAACGTTGCCGCCGAAAAGGTCGGTCATTATAACCTCTGCGGGATAACAGTCATCCTTATTCTGCATACCTGCGCGCAAGCCCATAACGAGCTTGCCCTGGTTTACCTTGAATTCCTCGTTTACTCTTCTGAACTTGCCTGCCTTGGCAATAAACTGAGTTTCGGGAATAACGGGCTGCCTGCTTATTCCTGCAAAACGATTTTCAAAAACAGAGGCAATCTTTTCGCCCGACGCGCTGCCTACTGCGGTAATCATAAAAACAGCGCTTCTGATAACGTTCTGCCAGGCTTCATAAATATCCTCAGGGGTAACGGCTTCAACCTCTTCAACCGTGCCGTACTTATTCTTGCCGTAAGCCTCACCGCTGCACATAATCTGCTCGCAACGGTTACGGGCAAAAACTCTTTTATCGTTGATTTCCTCCTCAATGCGCTGCCTGAGGAGCCTTTTTTCAGTTTCGACACTCTGTTCGTCAAAACGTCCGTTTTCACAGTTGGGGTCAAAGAGCATATCTGCAAGCAGTTCAGCGCACTGCGCTATGATGCTTTCGCCCTTTTCGAGAGCAAAACGGTCGTCAATGCAGGTGATTCCAAGCTCAAGCACCTGAGCCTCTCCGCTTTTTGCCACGCCTGCGGAAACGGCGGCGCCGTAAAGCTCATCGAGCTTACCGCAAAGGGTTGCAAAGCGGGGATATTTTTTGCAGGAACGCTTAAGCAGATAAATAAGCAGGGCATTTGCGCTGAGGTTTGAGGTCATGGGCAGAGCCATAGCAACCTTGATGCTTGCCGTTTTGAAACGCTCGGTTTCAACAACGCAGACTCTTGCGCAATCGGCTACGGTTTTAACAATCGGCATAATTAAAGCCTCTCCTTTTATTCTTAGGGTAGTGAGTATAATCCGAACCGTGTTTTTTGTCAGCTTATACCCACTATGCTGTTAGTGTTTGCCGTGAATATGCTTTTTAATCAGACGTCGTTCTGAGTAATATTTTCGTATGTTTCTCTGTTTACAACAAGCCTTGCCGCACCGTCGCGTACCATTACAACGGGAGGTCTGGGGATTCTGTTGTAGTTTGAAGCCATAGAGTAGTTATATGCGCCTGTGGAAAGAACGGCAAGGATATCGCCGGGAGTTACGGGCTGGATATGAGTCCACTCCTGAATAAGGTCGCCGCTCTCGCAGCACTTGCCTGCAACGGTAGCAGTCATCTCACGGGCTTCGCTTGCTCTGTTTGCGCAAAGGATTTCATATCTTGACTGATAAAGAACGTATCTGGGGTTATCACCCATACCGCCGTCAACGGAAACGAAGGTTCTTACGTCAGGAATCTTCTTTACTGCGCCTACGGTATAAAGAGTAAGACCTGCAGCGCCTACGATTGAACGGCCGGGCTCGATAAGGATAAAGGGAATCTTGAGACCGAGCTCTGCGCAGTATTCCTTAACCGCCGCGGAAACCTTGCGCATATAATCCGAGAAGGGTCTGGGACGGTCAGTCTTCTGATACTTGATGCCGAAGCCGCCGCCGAGGTTAAGCTCGGTAAGCTCAACTCCTGTTTTTTCCTTGACTGACTGGAAGAGCTCAAGCATTACTCTTGCGGCAAGCTCGAAGGGGTCAAGGTCGAAAATCTGGGAGCCGATGTGGCAATGAAGGCCTACAAGCTCGATGTTGGGAAGAGAAATTGCCTTTTCAACAGCGTTGAGAGCCTCGCCTGTTTCAAGAGCAAAGCCGAACTTTGAATCTATCTGACCTGTTTTGATGAACTCGTGGGTATGAGCATCAATGCCGGGCTTTATTCTCATAAGGATGCTTACGGTCTTGCCCTGATTCTGAGCAATTTCGTTAAGCATTTCAAGCTCGTAGATATTATCAACTACTATTCTGCCCACGTTGTGCTCAACTGCAAGTGCAAGCTCATCATAGGTTTTGTTGTTGCCGTGGAAATAAATCTTCTCAGTGGGGAAATCCACCGAAAGAGCAGTAAAAAGCTCGCCGCCCGAAACAACGTCAAGGCCCATATTCTCCTTAGCGCAGATGCGGCACATCTCCTTGCAGCAGAATGCCTTGCTTGCGTAAAGAACCATACCGTTGCCGTCATAGTAATCGTCCATAGACTTTACGAAGTCACGGCAGTTTCTGCGGATTTCGTTTTCATCAAATACGTAAAGCGGTGTGCCGAACTTCTTGGCAAGCTCTACGGTATCATAGCTTCCTATTGTGAGATGACCTCTCTCGTTTATTGATATGCAATCAGAAACGTACATAATTATCTTCCTCCGTCAATTTATGGCATCTGTAATAGCCTTTTTCAATTCATTTATTCCTTCCGACTTTATTGCGGAAAATTCAATTTTCAATATATCCTCGTAACCCGCAAGCTCTTCGGCAAAAGCTGCGCGGCGGGCTTCACGCTCGGTTTTATTGAGCTTATCACACTTTGTGAAAGCTATTATAAACGGGTAGCCGCTCTCCCTTAAATAACCGAGCATATCCATATCCTCCTGCGAGGGGGCGTGGCGCATATCTATGAGCTCAACAACAAGGCGGATGTTTCTGCCGGTATTGAAGTAGCCCTCCATAAGATCTGCCCAGCGCTTTTTTTCATCAAAATTTCTTCTGGCGTAGCCGTAGCCGGGAAGGTCTACGAAATTAACACCGTCGCCTTTAAAGAAATTCACCGTAACGGTTTTACCCGGCACAGAGCTTACTCTTGCAAGATTTTTGCGGTTGAAAAGCTTGTTTATGAGCGAGGATTTGCCGACGTTTGAACGCCCTGAGAATACTACCTCAGGCAAATCCGATTTAACAAGCTGAGCCGCCGTGCCGTAAGAAGCGGTATATTCGATTATCTCAAACCTCATATCGTCTCTCCTTTACTGTGAAAGCCTTGTGCGTTCAGGCTGATTCTGAACGTTCTTCTGCCTGCGCAGGGGTTCCTTACCTTTTTCAGGCTCGGTCTGTTTGAGGTAACCGTCATCGGCAAGAGCCTCAACCCATACGTCCTGCGCACGGGTTACGGGCACAAACTCGATATTGGCCTTTACCGCTGAATCAACCTCATCAAGGTCTGCGAGGTTTTCTTCGGGTATAATCACCTTTTTAATGCCTGCACGGTATGCCGCCATGGTCTTTTCCTTAAGACCGCCTATGGCAAGCACTCTGCCGCGAAGTGAAATTTCACCCGTCATCGCAACGTCCGCACGCACGGCGGTATCCGTAAGTGCCGAAACAAGAGCGGTTGAAATCGCTATACCGGCCGAAGGTCCGTCCTTGGGAGTTGCTCCCTCAGGGAAATGCAGGTGAATATCCTTGTTCTTATAAAACTCAGGGTCTATTGCAAGACTGTCGCTGACTGAGCGTATAAAGCTCACTGCCGCCTTTGCAGACTCTTTCATTACGTCACCGAGCGAACCCGTAAGCTCGATTTTGCCCGTGCCGTCAAGCACGCAGGCCTCAACCTCCAGCATTTCGCCGCCGACTCTCGTCCAGGCAAGTCCGTTTACAACGCCGGTTTCATTGAGGGTGCGTTTTTTATCCTTTTTGTATTTTGCGCTTCCAAGCAAGGATACAAGGTCGGTTTCTTTAACGGTAATCCTGCCCTCACCGTCCGCTATTCTTACCGATACTTTTCTGCAAAGAGCGGCTATCTGCTGCTCAAGCTTTCTTACGCCTGCTTCGCTCGTGTATTCATCAATGAGCGCGTGGAGCGCGGAATCGGTAATTCGGATATCTGAAGAGGTAAGCCCGTGACGGGTCACCTGTTTTCGTACAAGATGCTTTTTCGCAATGTGGAATTTTTCCTCGTGCGTGTAGCTGCCGAGCTCTATAATCTCCATTCTGTCAAGCAGAGGCTCGGGAATATTCTGCCTGAGGTTTGCCGTGGTGATAAACAAAACCTTGCTTAAATCAAAGGGCAGTTCAAGGTAATGGTCACGGAAAGTACTGTTCTGCTCAGGGTCAAGCACCTCAAGCAATGCGGAGGTGGGATCGCCCTTGTAATCGGATGAAAGCTTATCAATCTCGTCAAGCAGAATAAGCGGATTGGCTGTTTTTGCCTTTTTGAGCGCATCAATAATTCTGCCGGGCATTGAGCCGATGTAGGTCTTTCTGTGTCCGCGGATTTCAGCCTCGTCCTTTACGCCGCCGAGCGAAATCCTCACGTATTCCCTGCCCATAGCTCTTGCTATTGAGCGCGCAACCGAGGTTTTACCTACTCCGGGAGGGCCTGCAAGGCACACAATCTGACCCGTGATATCGGGCGCAAGATTCCTTACGGCGAGCAATTCTATAATTCTCTCTTTAACCTTTTCAAGGCCGTAATGGTCATCGTCAAGCACCTTACGTGCACGCTTGAGATTAAGGTTATCCTTTGAATAAACTCCCCACGGAAGCTCAAGGCAGGTTTCAATATAATTCCTTTCAACCGCCGCTTCGGGAGACGTGGGCGAGCATTTTTCAAGCCTTGCGCAGCTTTTGAGGAGCTTGGTTTTTACTTCTTCGGAAGCATTCAGCTTTGAAATCGCTTCCCTGAAGCCGTCGTTTTCCTCAACTGCGGAGCCTGAAAGCTCCTCGGATATTGCGCGCATCTGCTCTCTTAAATAGAATTCACGCTGATTTTCATCAATCTGCTCCTGCACCTTATCGTGAATATCGGCCTCAATCATAAGAAGCCTTGCTTCCCTTGAAAGAAGAACACATACCTTTTCAAGACGCTTTACGGGATTTACGGTTTCAAGAATTTCCTGCCTTTCGGGATACTCGAGCATAATATTGCCTGCTATGTAATCGGCAAGCTTGCCGGGGTCATCCTCACGCATAACGCTCATACCCATATCCTTGGGAAGCTGCGGTGCACAGTCACTGTAAGCATCA
Source organism: Acutalibacteraceae bacterium (assembly GCA_045592385.1). Classification (GTDB taxonomy): domain Bacteria; phylum Bacillota; class Clostridia; order Oscillospirales; family Acutalibacteraceae; genus CAG-177. Next base: position 1,923 of record JAZNUP010000087.1, on the reverse strand, counting down.
AAGAAATCCTTAGCCTGACGCACAAGCGCCTGCTTATATTCCTTGGTCACGTTTCTTGGTGTCTTCTCCTCAAGTACTTCAATCTGACCTCTCAGGCAATCCTGACCCTTGAGAAGACCGAGCAGCCTGCAGCGCTGAATTCCCTCAACGGAAACTCTTACGGGGCCGTCAGGCTTGTTGGAAAGCTTGAGAATCTGGCAGACCTTTGCGGTTACGCCGATTTCATAAACGTCCTTTTTATCAGGATTTTCATCCGCCACGTCCCTTTGGGAAACGAGGAAAACGGGTCTGTCCGTATCCATTGCGTTTCTTATGGCGGCTATTGATTTTTTCCTGCCTACGTCAAAATGAATTATCATTCCGGGGAAAACAACAAGGCCTCTGAGAGGCACAAGAGGTATTACTACTGAGTTTTCGGGTATTCTTTCCATTTTTGTTCCTTTCGAAGTGTGTATTATGTAAAACAGTAAAGTTATCCATTTTAATGTTTTAATATTATATAATAATTTATATATGGAGTCAATATGAAAAAAAGATGAAATTTTTTTGAAAATCCGCTGTGATACTATTGAAATTTATCGCAAGTTGTGATTTAATACATTAAAGCGTTATAACAAAAGGAGGATTTCAGGTGAAACAGGACTTTGTAAAGCTCTGTTCAAAGGATTTTGATGCCCTGTGGGAATTGAGCGAAAGCATCTGCGCCACCCTCGAAAATCCCGATTTTCTCATCCCCTACACCGAGCAGGAGGCAAAGCGGGTGCTGAGCGACCCTGCCCAGGCTGTTTTCGGTCTGTTTTGCGGCGGAAAGCTGATTTGCTCGGGTGCAGCAGAGCGCGACCTTGACGCTTTTGACGGCGAATGGGAGCAGATGGGAATTGATAAAGATAAAACCGTTGAACTCGGCGAAAGTATGACCCTGCCCGAATACAGAGGTCAGGGGCTTATGCTTGAGGTGAACACCCTGCTGTGTGACTGGGCGAAGGGAAACGGATATGAATATGCCGTTGCAACCGCTCACCCCGACAATGCTGCAAGCAACCGCTCACTTCAGAAGCTCGGCATGATGCTTTACAGGCAGTTTACAAGGAATTCTCTGCCGAGGAATATTTACGTAAAAAAACTCTGAGGAGATGTAAAAATTGATTGGTCTCGGAACAATATTAAATACAGCAGGTGTGCTTGCAGGCGGATTGCTCGGTCTGCTTTTCGGCAAGGCGATGAAGGATTCAATCCGTGAAACCGTTATAAAGGCAAACGGACTTTGCGTCCTTTTTATAGGAATTTCAGGCGTGCTTGATGAAATGTTCACCGTTGAAAACGGCAGGCTCAGCGCTCACGGCACTATGATGATGGCAGCCTGCCTTGCACTGGGCGCATTCATAGGTGAGCTTATAAATATTGACGGTCTGTTTGAGCGCTTCGGTGAATGGCTTAAGAAAAAGACGGGCAGCTCAGGTGAAAAATCCTTTGTAAACGGCTTCGTCACCACCTCGCTTACCGTTTGCATCGGTGCAATGGCAATAGTCGGCGCCATTCAGGACGGTCTTCACGGCGATTACTCCCTGCTTGCCGTAAAATCTGTGCTTGATCTCGTAACCGTGCTCATAATGACTGCCTCACTCGGCAAGGGCTGCATTTTCTCGGTCATTCCCGTTATTCTCATTCAGGGATTGTTCACCCTGTGTGCAAAGTTCATTGAACCGATTATGACCGAAGCCGCCCTTTCAAATCTTTCGCTTACGGGCTCCGTTCTGATTTTTGCGATAGGACTGAATCTTGTGCTCAACACTAAAATCCGCGTAGCAAATATGCTGCCTGCAATAGTGCTTTCGGTTATATGGTCGTTTGTTCCGTTTCTTCAGAATCTGTAATCGAAAACGGGCTGAAAAAAGGGCTGTAAAAAAACTTTCGTTTTTTTAC
>JAZNUP010000086.1:0-6304 GCA_045592385.1 Acutalibacteraceae bacterium | reverse complement strand
AGCCTCAGGGGTCTTTTAGTTGTAATATTATCCACGCCCATAGCAAGCAGACGGCATTGCTGAGAAATACTGTTTGCGGTCCACGCCGAAATAAGCAGACCGTTTTTATGAAGAACCCTTGTTACACAATCGGTTGCGTTTTCATAATGGGTATTGAGTCCTATTGCGCCGAGGCTTTTAATTTTGTCTGCAAGCTCCTGTGCATACGCAGGGTCGTTACGTCTGTCCTTCTCCGTTTTATAATTGAGGAAATACGGAATCTCCGAATTTGCTCTGACGTCAGGCACCCAATCTTCAAAAACGCCCGTATAGAATACTCTTTCAAAAAGCCCGTATTCCTTTACAAGACGGTCAACCTCAGGAAGATTTGAGCGTGATTTTAAATCAAGATTCATCTGACAGTCCGGACTCTTTGCAACCTCTGCAAGGATTTTTGAAAGCTCAACACCCGCTCCGAATTTCGGATTCGCGGCATGAATAACGCAGGGTGTACCGTCCGGCCAGAAGGTAACATCTACCTCCACAACCTTTGCTCCGTGCTCAAGCGCTATAATAACGGATTCGGGAGTATTATCGGTTGTTTTGAGTGCACCCGAATGATACGTTACCGTAAAGCCCTCGGGAAGGCTGTTAATTCCCTCAGGATAATTGCGGCGTATTTTCTTTGACGCAGACAAATCCGCTATCCTTTCAAGTAACACCGAAGCCTTGCTGAATAAATTATCTTTAAAATATGACACCAAACATCCCCCTTTTGCTTGATTATTGCACCGAATCTTAACTTTGTCAACTATTTATTTAATTTAAGTATTGCATTTTACTGTATTTTATTATAAATTATTATAGTTAATTTGTTTGTTGCCACAAAAATCTTTTACCGTGCTAATATGGTAATTGACTAAATCGCTAAACCGTGTTATAATAGCACTATTATATAATTACGACAGGAGTATCAGCATGAAGCATATACCTGATTTTTTCTCAAAGGAAGATAATCTTTCAATCGCCCTGCCCGAGCTTTTTGAACGCTGGGGATACAAAAAATACCGTATGTCAAAGTTTGAGGAATTCAGCTTTTACAGTGACAACAGAAACTTCCTTTCAAACTCAGAAATAATTGCCTTCAACAATGCTGACGGCAGACTTATGGCTCTCAAGCCTGACATCACTCTTTCCATAGTCAAAAACGCAAAGCTCAGCGAAAAGCTTACAAAGCTTTACTATAACGAAAGCGTTTTCAGAATGTCATCAGGCTCAAGGGATTTCAAGGAAATCAAGCAGTGCGGCGTTGAGGTGCTCGGCGAAATCGACAATTACCTCACAAGCGAAATTATAATGCTTGCCGCGGAAAGTCTTGCAATGATAGACGAGAATTATGTTCTTTCCGTTTCTCACAACGCGCTTCTGCTTTCCTTGATTGAAGAGTTCAACGTTACTCTGGCTGTTAAAAAGCAGCTTGTTTCCTGCATCGGCGGCAAGAACATACACGATTTCAGGCGCCTTTGCGCAAACTATTCCGTACCTGACGAAATGACGGAAAAGGTTTGCCGCCTCGCCGGTATTGAGGGTAAAATCAACGACGTGCTAAATGACGTCAAGGCTCTGTGCACTTCAGATAAAATGCTCGATGCCTGCGCTGAACTTGAATTTGTTTGCGGCGCACTTACCGCGTGCGGACTTTCGGACAAAATCCACATTGACCTTTCAGTTACTCAGCATATAGATTATTACACAGGTATCGTTTTCAGAGGCTATGTTGAAAAGGCTCCCAACGCTGTTCTTTCAGGCGGCAGATACGATCGCCTTGCAAGGAAAATCAGAGACAATATCGGAGCTGTCGGCTTCGCTGTTTACCTTGACAATCTCAATCTGTATTACAAAAAAGCTGCTGAGTTTGATGCTGACCTGCTCGTAATCTGCAAGGATACAGAAAACTCAGAAAAGCTTCTCGGTTTACTTATGGAGCACACCCGCAACGGCTTATGCGTAAGAGTTGAACGCTCCTGCCCCGAGGCTTTCAGAGCCCGTAAAACCGCTGTTTTTGAAAACGGCGAACTCAAGGAGGCACAATTATGCTGAATATTGCCTTACCCAAAGGACGCCTTGGTGACAAGGTTTACTCGCTGCTTGCAAAAATCGGCTACGATTGCAGTGAAATATACGCAGACAACAGAAAGCTTATATTTGAAAGCGTTGAAAACTCCGTACGCTATCTCCTCGTAAAGCCCTCTGACGTTGCGATTTACATCTCTCACGGTGCTGCAGATATCGGCATTGTCGGAAAGGATATCCTTGAAGAGGACAGTTTTGATTTATTCGAACTGCTCGACCTCAACCTCGGTAAATGCAATATGTGCGTTGCCGCTCCCGTTGATTTTGTTGAGGACCTTGACCGTCCCCTCAGAGTTGCAACCAAATTCACAAATATTGCAAAGAATTATTATCTTTCCCTTAACCGTGAAATTGGAATAATCAAGCTCAACGGCTCAATTGAGCTTGCTCCTCTGCTCGGTCTGTCAGACGTTATTGTTGATATCGTCGAAACAGGCACCACCTTAAAAGAAAACAACCTTAAGGTTTATGAAAAGATTATGCCGATAAGTGCAAGACTTATTGCAAACAAATCTTCCTACAAATTCAAAACCGCCGAAATAGAAGAGCTTTTGGAAAAGCTTGAAAAGGAGCTCGGAAAGAATGATTAAGATTATTGATATAAGCAACGCAAAAACGGAAGATATACTTACAAGAGATATCAAGCTTGAAAGCGGCGTTGAAGAAATCGTTGCAGGCATTATTGAAAACGTACGCAAAAACGGCGACTCCGCATTGCTTGACTATGACGAAAAATTTGACGGCGCAAGGCCTGAAAATCTCGTAGTAAGCAATGAGGAGATAGAAGAGGCGTTTGCAAGCGTACCTCAGGCCCTCATTGAAACAATCGAAGAAGCAAAAGAGAATATATGGGAATACCACAAGCATCAGGTACGTGACGATTTTGAAATCAATAAGGGTAACGGCATTGTTCTGGGTCAGAAAATCACACCCATCGAAAAGGCCGGTGTATACGTCCCCGGCGGCACTGCAAGCTACCCCTCCACCGTACTTATGGACGTTATTCCCGCTAAAATTGCAGGAGTAAAAGAGATAGTTATGACCACTCCCTGCGGCAAAAACGGCAAAATTGCACCCGCAATCCTCGCCGCAGCAAAGATAGCAGGAGTTACAAAAATCATCAAATCAGGCGGCGCGCAGGCTGTTGCCGCCCTTGCTTACGGCACCGAAAGCGTTCCCAAGGTTGATAAAATCGTTGGCCCCGGTAACGTGTTTGTTGCCACGGCAAAGAGAATGGTTTTCGGTATGGTTGATATTGATATGATTGCAGGACCGAGCGAAATCCTCGTTCTTGCCGACAATACCTGCAGAGCAAAGGACGTTGCCGCCGATCTTCTTTCTCAGGCTGAGCACGACAAACTCGCCTCTGCCGTACTTGTTACCGACAGTGAAGAATTTGCAAACGAAGTCAGCGCCGAAATAGAAAGGCAGCTTCCTCTGCTTGAAAGAGCTGAGATTGCAAGGGCTTCCATTGACACAAACGGTAAAATCATTGTTGCCGAAAGTATTGAAAGCGGAATTGAAATTGCAAACATCATAGCTCCCGAACATCTTGAGGTCTGTGTTGACAAACCCTTTGAATTGCTCGGCAAAATCAAGCACGCAGGTTCAATATTCCTCGGAAAAAACACGCCCGAGGCTCTTGGCGATTACCTCGCAGGTCCCAACCACACTCTGCCCACTTCGGGCACGGCACGCTTCAGCTCTGCGCTGAGTGTTGACGATTTCGTTAAAAAATCACAGTACCTTTACTACGAAAAAGAAGCACTTGAAAAGGTAAAGGATAAAGTAGTCCTCTTTGCCGAAACTGAGGGGCTTACAGCTCACGCTCAGAGCGCGGCAATCAGATTTGAGGATTGAGGAGATATTCAAATGAGCAGATTTCTCTCTGAAAATTACAGTAAATTAGTTCCGTATACCCCCGGCGAGCAGCTTAACGAAAAAGTTATAAAACTCAATACAAACGAATCACCTTTCCCTCCCTCACCGAGTGTAAAGCAGGTTGTAACACACGATTTGCTTGACAGACTCAAGCTTTATTCCGACCCCGAGGTAAAGCAGCTCAGGAGTGCAATAGCTGAGCAATTCGGTCTTGTGGCGGAAAACGTTTTTGTAGGAAACGGCTCCGATGACGTGCTCGCATTCTCAATTATGGGATTCTGCGGCGCAGGCGGCAAGCTCTGCTGCCCCCATATTTCTTACGGTTTTTACCCCGTTTATGCCGATTTGTTCGGTGTTGAGCTTGAGCAGATTAAACTCAAGGATGATTTTTCAATTGATATAAACAATTACATCGGCAAGGGATGCAATATCGTTATCGCCAACCCCAATGCGCCTACAGGACTTGCGCTTACGGTTGACGAGGTTGAAAAAATCGTTGCATCAAACCCCGATAACATCGTTATAATGGACGAGGCTTATATGGCATTCTGCAAGCAGAGCTGTGTTGAGCTTCTTAAGAAATATGACAATCTTATGGTTGTAAGAACTTTCTCAAAGAGCCACTCTCTCGCAGGTCTCAGAGTCGGATTCGGACTTGCTTCAAAAGAGATAATTGAGGATTTGAACAAGCTCAAATATTCGTTCAATCCATATAATATGAATTCCGTCTCCATTGCTGCGGCATCTGCAGCAATTGCGGATAATGAGTATTACAACAAAAATATAGATGAAATAATCAGAGTGCGTGAGCTTACCAAAGACCGCCTCAGCTCTCTCGGTTTTACGGGTACGGACTCCAAGGCAAACTTCCTTTTTGTTACTCATCCCGAATTTTCTGCTGAGGAGCTTTATAAGGAACTGAGAAAAAGAGGAATTCTCGTGCGTTATTTTTCAAAGCCGAGAATTGACAGATATCTCAGAATAACCGTCGGCTCTGCTGAGGAGATGCAGGCTCTTACCGATACCCTTGCCCAAATCATAAAGGAAGTGAAACAATGAGAAGCGCTCAGATAAAAAGAAAAACAAACGAAACGGATATCGAGCTTTTCCTTGACCTTGACGGAAAAGGCACAAGCGAAATTGATACAGGCTGCGGTTTCCTTGACCATATGCTGGAGCTCTTTGCGCGCCACGGCAGAATGGAGCTGAAAGTCAAGTGCATAGGTGACACACACGTTGACTATCACCACTCGGTTGAAGACGTGGGAATCGTTCTTGGCCAGGCTTTTGCCAAGGCTATAGGCGAAAAAAGAGGTATCTCACGCTACGGAAGCGTTGTTATTCCTATGGATGAAACCCTCATCCTTGCAAGCATTGATATAAGCGGCAGAGCACATCTCAATTACGACGTATCAATCCCCACACCTCAGGTTGGCGGAATGGATACCGAGCTTGTGGAAGAATTCTTCATCTCCTTCGTGCGTAATGCGAACATCACTCTGCACATAAAACAGTTTTACGGCAAAAACAGCCACCACATCATTGAATGCATCTTCAAGGCTGTTTCGAGAGCTCTTTGCAAGGCTGTTTTTGAGGATTTGACCCTCGGCGGTGAAATCCCCTCCACCAAAGGTTTATTATAATAAAGGAGCGATCTTATGATTGCAATTGTAGATTACGGCTGCGGAAATCTTTTCTCCCTCTCCTGCTCGCTCAACTTCCTCGGAATTGAGTGCAAAATCACGGGCGATAAAGAAGAAATTGCTGCCGCTGATAAAATTATTCTCCCCGGTGTCGGCGCATTTGCCGATGCAATTAAAAAGCTTCGCGACTGCGATATGGTTGATTTGCTCCGTTCACTTGCAGCCGAGGGCAAACCCATTCTCGGTATCTGCCTCGGTATGCAGCTGCTTTTTGAAAAGAGCTTTGAATACGGCGCTCATATGGGTCTCGGTCTCATAAAAGGCTACGTAGGCGCTCTTGAGGGCAATATCCCCGCAGAGCTCAAAATCCCTCATATGGGCTGGAATAAGCTGAATTTCGCTAAGGCTGACCCGATTTTCAAATATATCGAGCCCGGCGATTATATGTATTTTGTTCACTCTTTTTATGCAAAGGGCTGTGTTGAGAACACCCTTGCTTTTGCAGAATACGGTGCAGCCGTGCCTGCCGTTGTAAAAAGCGGCTCGGTTTACGGAATGCAGTTCCATCCCGAAAAGAGCGGCGACGCGGGCCTTCGCCTGCTGCGCGCATTCTGTGAACAATAAGGAGGCCTGACCATGAAAATCTTCCCCGCCATCGACCTGATGGG
>JAZNUP010000085.1:0-5901 GCA_045592385.1 Acutalibacteraceae bacterium | reverse complement strand
GAACCCTGAATTTTTGCTATGAATTTAAAAATGAAGAAAAAACAACGTTTTATGCTACGAACAAACTTCGCCGCTCGGCGTACCTTTGTACGCCTTCGGGCAAGCATAACAAGGCTGAAAAAAGCTTGCGTTTACAACTCTTTTTTATTCTTTGTCCGAATCCATTTTCTTGAGCATCTGCTCATAGGGCATAAGCATTCCCTCGTTCATTTTGTTGCCCATTTTTGAAAGAATCTTTTCGCTTGAAAGAAGCGCGCCTACCGCATACATAAGCATTGATTTGCCCTTGTTCTTCTGCGGGAAATCGTATATTCCCTGCTTTTTGTAGAATTTATGGTCCGCACGCATCATACCGCGCATTTGATAAATAAGATCGCGGAAAATCTTCATTCCGCCAACACCCCAGAAATTCTGCGGTGCGGTATGCTTTGTTTCAAGTGCAAAGGTGAGAGTTTTTGAAAGGGTGTCAATCTGCGCATCGGTATCGTATTCATCCGTTGCAACTCCCGAAAGGAAGTTGCCGCCCGTTTCGCATCTTGCCTCTACCACCGTGCGCAGGTTATTCTCCTGCGAATAGTTGCCAGAAACAAGGTAGCCGACAGGCATACCGACAGTTACCGTTCTGTGGCCGTTGCAGAAGTTTCTGTCATCATACATCTTGAAGCGTGAGCCCATTGAATGGTCGGATACCGTGAAAGCATAAACAATGGCATCCGCTTTCTGAATATTCTCCCTGAGGAAGGTGTCAAATCCGTCCTTGTAGACGCATTTTTCGCTCACGGCGCAACGGAAGCATCCGAGGCAGCCGCCCTTGAGCGGAAACTCGGATATATTTACAATGCGTGTTTTATAGCTGAAAACGTTACTGAAACGTTCAATCATTGCGCTGAGGTTTGAATCGGGATTGGTTTCGTCAGTGAGGATTATTACGTCCTTGTCGGTTTTCTGCGCATTATTCAGCGGTGCGGCGGTTGCCTTCACCTGAGAATATCCGCAGGTATTTACGGGAGCGGATGTATAAACCTCTTCCTTTACGCACCAGAGGAAGCGCTCAAAAAATTTTTCGGCATCCTCCCTGCCCTTTTCCTGGAGCAAATCCTCCATATCCGCCGAAAGACCCCTTATGTAGCGCATACCTAAATCAATGGAGTTTTCCTCAATATACTTATGAGCGGTGATATCGTAAAAATGCTTGGAGGTGGAAATCTGAGTTGCGTATTTATCCTTTACGTCAACACCGTTTGCCTTAGCAAGCTCAATGAAGCGGTGAAGCTGGGCGGGAGCAAGAAAGGTGTAAACGGGATAGGAAAAAAGAACCGCATCCGAGGATTCAAGAAGCTCCTTTGCCTTTGAAAAATCCTTTTCGAGCGCCTTTATCTGCTGACCCGCATTGAGAACGGCAAATTCATGCTCAGTGAACTTCTTTTCAAGGTAACGCACCGTCTGAAGGGTAACACTGTAATTTCCTTTTGGACTTCCGTTTATAACTGCTATCTTCATAACAAACTTCCTTTTACGTATTTTGACATATTATACCATATACGGACAGATTTTTCAATCGCAAACAGCCCTGCGCAAGGCACAAAAGCCGCAAAATTCACAGCCGCTTTTTCATCCATATATGAGGGCAGCCCTCGTCATCCTCCACCTCACCGAAAGCGGTATAACCCAATTTTTCATAAAACTCCGCTGCGCGGCACTGCGAATGAAGCCGCAACTCCTCCGCGCCGATTTTCTTTATATATTCTTCCGCTTTTTCAACAAGCAGGCTTCCCATATTCCTGCCGCGGTTTTCTTTTGTAACCGCCAGCCTGCCGAGGATATACACGTTCTTTTTATCAGATTCAAAAACCCTGCAGGTTGCAACGGGGATATCGCAATCATCAAACAGTACAAAATGCACCGCCGTTAAATCAACACTGTCAAATTCATTCTGAAAGCCCTGTTCTTCAACAAAAACCTTTTGCCTTATTTCAAGCGCCTGCGAAGGGGCAGGCTGAAACGCTTCCACTCTCATAATAAAACTCCTGAAAAACTTATTTTACAAGGGCGATTATATCATATATCCGCTTGCGTTGCAATGATGTAAGGCTGATGCAAAAACAGATTAGATGAAAAAGAAGAGATAATAAAAAATAGATAACACAACCAGTGCCGAATTTCTTCTTTCACTATTATCTGTTATCTATTCAGTATTATCTCTTATCTATCCAATATTGTCTCTTATTTCATCCTCGCAAGAGGCGCATTTGTCAGAAGTAAAAAGCAAAGAACGTTTCTTCTCAAATCAGTTGATATACGATATTCCTACGAACATATTCGCACCGTCTTTGATAATGAAATCGGGTGAAAGCTCCTGCGCAGCATCGTTGTTTGCGTACGGCATATTATTTTATTTCGGCCTCTGCAAAGCCTATGCATTCCCTGCCTCTGAGCATATCGGCGGCGTTTCTCGCATTGAAATAAAGACGGAGTTTGTTGCCGTATTTCACGAGATGGCTCGCGTAAACAAACTCTTTCATCCAGTCCTTACCGTCAACAACGCAAGGCTCAACAAGTATTTTTTCAAATTCAAATGAAAGTCCGTCTGCAGATGTAAGCAGAATTATTGCGGAATGGCTGTGACCGTCTTTTTCGTACAATCCGTTCTGGATTCCTATATAGCCGTCACTCAGCTTATACACCTTAAGACATCCGCTGCAGAGATTGAGGTACGGATTGTTTTTATCGGGAGAAATAATCGGCTTGGCGGCAGAAACATAGCCACTTGCGATATCCTCGCTTTCTGCGTATCCGATGTAGGTAGGCTCACAGAATCCGCAGTCTTTTATAAAAGTCATTCCGCAGGAATAATACATACGGTTAATACCGTTTTCGCGCAGAAGAAACGGATTCGATATTGCCGAGCCTCTGTCACTTTTCTCATAGCCCTTTGCATCAGTGAAAGCAGGTGCGGGCTTTGACCAATGAACAAGGTCGGTGCTTTCCGTAACATAGATTACGGATTCCCATTTAACGGCATTTATGACGTTGAGTCCGTTCATTATAAGCGGTCTCGTTCTTTCATAGAAAAGATAATATTTTCCGTTTATATAATTGATGTTCGGACGCATGGCGCGGTTAAGAACCTTTTTCACCTTGCGGAAATCAACACCGTCATCGCTGACAAAATGATATACGCCGAACGTGGTGTGCAGAAACATATGCCATTTGCCGTCGTGAGCTACGTCAGGGGTAAGCATCGACGGATCGGCAACTACAACCGCGCCGCCGAAGGGCTTTAGCACGGGGCTGCTTTTGCTGATTTTAAAATCAGCATCAATTATTTGTTTAACGGTTAAATTTTCCATAATAAACCTCATTCCGATTTGATGACTGTATTATAGCACATAAAATCTCATGTGGCAATGAAATACCATAACCGCGGCTTCTGCTTTATTGCAATATCGGAAGCTGTCTCGGGGGATTTTTGTTTTTGGTCGGAGTAAAGATGATATATCCAAGCCCTCAAAAGCAGCTTCAATCTCTTTGAAAGAAACACGCTTTGCGCCTTTTCGGTAATTAAGATTTATGAGAATTTCGTCGTCATAAACGACTACACTGCTTACAAATCTGTCAACCAAAATCAATCACAGAACCGAGAACTGATTATTGTAACTTACTTCCCAAGTGGTCAGGTTTGTTTTTTGAGATATAATATGGAATATTATTCTCTGCACACCACTTTTTAGCGCGTTCAAAAATATATGTTTCTTCGTGCAGTATTTTATTTTCATAGTATTTAGAATATGTAAAATCTCTGAAGGCAGAGAAAACATCATCGTATACATATCCGTAATCTTTATTCTCAGCAATAAATTGGTTAAGTTCAGCTTCAATTTCCTTAGTATAATACTTTAAAAAATATTCATTTTCCATATCATCCTGATCATCCTGGTTCACTTTGAATAATGGAACAAAATCTCTTGAAGCCATAACATCATCGTAATTTTTAAAGCCGTACGTAAACTCAATTTCAGAATTAGCTATTATCTTGCAATTTGACCTGTGAAACCAAACCGGTTGAGATATCCATTCGCCGTTATCATCCATAGTTTCTGTTCCGTATGCCCATGGAATGGTATCTCTAAGATCTAAAATCCGGTCAGGGTCATTGGGAGAATAGTACGGAACTTGATTTTCGACACACCACTTTTGAGCATTTTCAAGCAAAACATTCTGTTCGTAATCAAAATATTTATTGCAAAACTCATCGAATTCAGGATAATCTTGTGTCAGAATTCTGAAAGCGACTTCATAACCTGAACTATAACCGAAATTATCATTTTCAATAATCTCGTTCATAGTTTCTTCTATTCTTTTGTCGGGATAATCGGCAATAAACTCTTTTTGAAGTGCAATAATATCTGTTTTAAAAACAGGAATAAAATGTCCTGAGTTTTCAATTTCTTCAAAGCTTTCAAAGCCAAATTTGTCAATCAAATTTGAGGTATAAAAAAACGCGAAGCTACTTTTTTCAAACCAAGCATTAACCTCATATTCCGAATCTTCCTCGCTACACCATTCGCCGTAAAAAGCAGCCTCCGTTAAATCTATTTTCATTTTTATCCCTCCTGATAACAGTATAATCATATTTTAAGATGTTGTAAAGCTGATTTTAACACAAAAAAAATTCTGATAACAAAATGGTCCGAACTGTTCTTCTTAAAACAGCTCGGACTATCATCTTTTGGTCGAGGCGAAGGGATTCGATTCGCGCGCCTGCGGGCGCTTGGTCGCTCGCGGTCACAACAGTCCACCGGACTGTTGCTCTGTACCGCTCGTCCTTCGAATCCCTGCCCAAAAAATCACAGCGGCACAGTCGCAGACTGTACCACCGTGATTGGTACGGATGTTCATAAGGGATTCAGTAAAATATATTTTCAAACAATAAGTTAATCATTTCTGTAGTCATATTTATCTTTTGTTACATCTAACTCAATACCGTTAATAATTACAGTATCTTCGTCTATCCATTCTATTTCTGCATCATAACAATGATAATTCCAATATATATTCTTTTTGATTTTTAATTTATTGTTTTTTACCGAACATATAACACCGTAATCTGTTGTTGCTCCGCCATTTGTGAGATAGGCAGAAATCGTATATTTATTGTCTGGTGAAGAAACTTCTTTTATCAACTCATCACCGTCAATTCTTTGTATATCATAAAAAGCCCAGTAGAATAAACAAACAATTATACAAATAATAACCAAAACAGAAACAATAATTTTTTTCAGAATCTTTTTCAAAAAACCATCCCTTAAACTATTTTTCATATTGTAGCACAGAATTTTTTTGTTTTCAACAAAACAGAAATTTTTAATAATTGAAAAAAATGAGTATTCATAGGCAAATCCCTTATGAATACTCAATATGGTCGAGGTGAAGGGATTTTTATCGCCTCGCTTACGCTCGTTGCGACTCGGCAAACTCTCCACCGGAGAGTTTGTTCGCTTCGCGAATCCCCTCGCTGTTCGAATCCCTTCCAAAAAAAATCACAGCGGCACAGTCGCAGACTGTACCGCTGTGATTGGTCGAGGTGAAGGGATTCGAACCCCCGATCCCCTGCTCCCAAAGCAGGTGCGATAGCCAAACTTCGCTACACCTCGGTATTAAATTTTTATAGAACTAAAAAGGACGGCTTTGCACCGTCCTTTTTTCTGGAGCGGATGACGAGGCTCGAACTCGCTACCTCCACCTTGGCAAGGTGGCGCTCTACCAGATGAGCTACATCCGCACTTGTGAAAGGTATTATAACACACCTTTCACTGTTTGTCAAGAAAAAAAATCAACAAAATAATACGATTTTTTATCGCCCTTATTTGAGCTTTATCGAGGATATTCCCGACCTCATTA
>JAZNUP010000084.1:0-18779 GCA_045592385.1 Acutalibacteraceae bacterium | reverse complement strand
GGGCTCAATGGTTACCGCAAGAACGGCAGACGGCGAAATGATTCACGCTGGCGGCTGGGGTCATATTCTCGGCGATGAGGGTAGTGGCTACTGCATAGGACTTGATGCAATAAAGCCGGGTATTGCTTCCTATGAGGGCTACGGCGAAAAAACCGAGCTTTATGAGGAATGTCTCTCGTTTTTTGAGATTGATAATATATATGACCTCATAGGCTTGTTTTATGATAAGGGTGTCAGCCGTAAAAAAGTGGCGGCATTTGCAGTCAACGTGCGTGTGCTTGCCGCAACGGATGATAAGGTAAGCTATGAAATTCTTGAAAGCGGAGCAAAAAAGCTTTCAAAAACAGTGTTAAGTCTTATAAATAATTTTTCAAAGGATTTGCCGATAGGTCTCTGGGGCGGAATATTCCAGCATTCTCAGCTTTATACGGGCATCTTTACGCAGGAGCTTGCAAAAGAGGGATTTAAAAACGTAAAGCTGTTGAGCTTTACACCTGAAATTGGTGCGGTCTTTGCCGCATACAGATTTGCCGGGGTTGAAATAACCGAAACGATTCTTGAAAATATTACAAACAGTTACCTCAGGAAAGGGAGAGAATAAGTATGAAAAAAGCCGTAATTCTTTGCGCAGGGGCAGGCAGCAAAATATGGCCCTACAACAGAATCCGTTGCAAGGCGATGATTCCCGTATCCAATAAGCCCTGCGTTGCTCACAGTGTGGATATCCTTTGCGAGCTCGGGTTTGAGGATATTGTAATAGTAGGCAATCTTTTTGTTGAGGAAGTAAAAGCGTATTTTGCAAAATATAACAATGTGCGTGTTATTACAGACAATGCGCCCAAGGGCACGGCATTCTCTTTGCTTAAAGCGAGGGAGCTTATGGGCGGCGAGGATTTCCTTTGCCTTTACGGTGATACAGTAGTTGATAAATCCGATATTGAAGCCCTTATCAACGCATTTGAATCGGGAAAGGATTATGCAGTGCTTGCCGATTCAATCAGAAGCAGAGGTGATGACTGCGTAGGCTGTGAGATTGAGGACGGAAAAATTGCTCAGATATGGGGGCACTCAGGGGAGTCAACCCATTTCTTTGCGGCTTTCGCGCTCAAAGGAAATATATTTGAAACGCTTGAAAGAAATTCAGGCAGATTTACAAACGTTGAGGTTGGTATGATGCCTCACATAGAGGGTTATCTTGAGATGAGTCTCAGCGACCTTATGCGTGACGGTGCTAAGATAACGGCGGTTACCGCGCAGAAAAAGGTGTTTAATCTTGATAAGCCCTGGCATATTATGGAGGCTAACTGTGAAATCAATAAGCGCCGTTGCGAAGCCCTTAAAGAAAATGAGCTTGCAGAGGGTGCAAGAATTGATGAAACCGCGGTTATAAAAGGCTTTGTAAAGCTTGGTAAAAACAGCAGTATAGGCTCAAACGTTATAATTGAGGGTAACATTATAGTCGGCGACGATACCCGTATTTATAACGGCGCAATAATACAGGGAAATACGGTTATCGGCAACGAGTGCGCGGTGCGTAATGCGTGCTTTATCTCAGAGGGCTCAACTGTTGGTGATGAATGTGTAATCAGCCACGCGGCAGAGCTTGAGGGTGTTGTGTTCAGAAGAGTTTATCTGTATCACTATATGGAATTCTACGGAGTAATCGGTGAGAATACTGACCTCGGTGCAGCAACCGTTTGCGGCACGCTTCGCTTTGATAACGGCATTACCGCTCACCGCTGCAAGGGAAGAAAGGAATATGCGGAATGCTTTGGTGATGCAAGCTTCCTTGGCGACTACTGCCGCACGGGAGTAAATGCAATTCTTATGCCCGGTGTAAAGATTGGTGCTTACAGTGTTGTCGGCGCGGGAGTGCTTCTTAATAAAGACGTGCCTGATAACACTCTCATTTACACAAAGCAGGAGCTTGTTGAAAAACCCTGGAGCAGTGACGTTTACGGCTGGTAATTCAGAAGGGGATGTAAAAAAGCGCAGACCGCATAAAACAATATAAGCCAAGGGTTCCGGCAGGTCATATATCTGCAGGAACCCTTTTAAACATTCAACAAAGCACAGGTTGTTAATATTTTTATGTTTTATGCTACGAACAAACCTCGCCACTCGACGTGCTTTTGTACGCCTTCGGGTAACCCAAAACAAGGCAGAAGCCTTGTTTTGGCTTGGTTTGTCCGTTCTGCATCTTTTTTCTTATCCCCTTTATTATATAAGCATACAAAAATCCCCCGATGCGTGAACATCGGGGGATTGGTTTTATAAGGTTATCTTATTTAGCGGAAACATTCTTGATAAGATCAGTGATGCTTGCGATAAGAGCCTTGATGATGTTAACGAAGGAAGGAGCGATAGCAACGATTGAGTTGATAGCAAGCTTGCCGTAGGAAATAAGAACGTCAAGAGCTGATGCGGGTTCCTCATAGAAACCGTTATCCTTTGAATACTCGAAACCGGCGGTTTCATCTTCACACTCAATGCCGAAGCCTTCGATCTTAGTGCCCTTAGCCTTGTAGCCGAAAGCTCTCTTGCCGATTTCTTCAACTTCGCTTGTAAGGGTTACGCAAGTGAATGCGCAGTTAAGGAAAGCTTCCTTGCCGATCTTCTCGGTGGAGATGATGTTGCATTCAGCCTTTTCATCATAGTTAACCTTTGCAAGAGCTGTGCAGCCTTCAAAAGCGGAATCTTCGATTTCCTCAACGCTTGCGGGGATTTCGATTTCAGCAAGAAGAGTGCAGCCGAAGAAAGCTTCTTCGCCGATAACGGTGATTTCAGCCTTGTCAGCAAACTCTACGCTTTCAAGACCTGTGCAGCCTGCGAAAGCGGAATCGCCGAGTTCTTCAACATCCTTGGGGATTTCGATTTCTTCAAGGTTTGTGCAAGCAGCAAAAGCGGAAGAGCCGATTGCGGTAAGGTTCTTGGGAAGAGAGATTTCTTCAAGACCCTTGCAGCCGTAGAAGCAGCCTGCGGGGATTTCGGTGATGTCTGCGGAGAGGGTAACATCCTCAAGGCTTGTGCAGCCGCTGAATGCGGAAGCGCCGAGAGCGTTAACCTTGATAGCCTCAAGACTTGTGCAGCCTGCGAAAGCGGAAGCGCCGATTTCAGTAACCTTGCTGAGGTCGATTTCTTCAAGGCTTGTGCAGCCTGCAAAAGCAGAATCACTGATGACGTCAACATCGGAGATGTCAATGCTTACAAGGTTCTTACAACCGTTGAAAGCGCCTTCATGGATTTCGCTGATTTTGCCGGTAACAGTCTTAAGAGCGGTGCAGCCATCAAAAGCGGAAGTGCCGATGGAAACAGTGCCCTTGAACTCAACGGAGGTAAGGTAGGTGAAATCTTCAAAAACGCTTGACTTGATTTCAGTGATGCCGGACTCAACAACGAGCTTCTTGCTTGCTGTTCTGTCGTCTACCTTTGCATCCCAACCGGTGGTATTGTCAAGAGCGCCGGTACCGGAGATGGTGAGGGTTTTGTTGTCATAATCAAGAGTGATTGTGCAGCCGCCTTCAGTGTAAACGTCAGGAGCGGTAGCGCTTGCCATAAGTACAGCTGAACCGAAAGTAAGAACAACTGCAAGGAGAATTGCTAAGGACTTTTTGAATGTTTTCATTTTTTGACTCCTCTCGGAATTTTTTAATAAGTTGCGGATTTTTCCGCTCTTTACAAATTTAGATTATATAACTTATAAAACAATCTGTCAAGACATCAGGCGGTCAAAATTATTTAAATTATTATTAATATTTCTTTAGCAGAAGAAATATTCTCCAAAACCATTTGATATTTTCGCTTTTATCAGAAAATTTCCTTGCTGTCAACCTGAGCCTTTGCAAGAGCGATAAATTCATCTACGCCCATTGCGCCGAGGTCGCCCTCGCCTCTCTTGCGTACGGAGAGTGTACCGTCTTCAATTTCCTTGTCACCGATAAGGAGCATATAGGGAATCTTCTTGAGCTGAGCTTCGCGGATTTTGTAGCCTGTTTTTTCGCTTCTTGTGTCAACTGTTGCACGGAAACCGCAGGCAGCGAATTTATCTGCGATAGCCTGTGCTGCTTCGTGGTGACGGTCAGCAATGGGAAGAAGGCGGATCTGCTCGGGAGCAAGCCACAGCGGGAAAGCACCCGCATACTTCTCGATAAGGAGAGCAAGTGTGCGCTCATAGCAGCCGATAGAGGTTCTGTGGATGATGTAGGGATTCTTCTTTGTGCCGTCAGCCGCAACGTATTCCATACCGAATTTTTCAGCGAGCATCTGGTCAATCTGAATGGTGATAAGAGTGTCTTCCTTGCCGTGAACGTTCTTGATCTGAATGTCGAGCTTGGGTCCGTAGAAAGCAGCTTCGCCGATGCCGATTTTGTAAGGAATCTCAAGGTGGTCAAGGATTCTCTGCATTACGCCCTGAGCCTCATCCCACTGCTCTTCGGTGCCGATGTACTTGGCTCTGTCGTCAGGATCCCACTGTGAGAAACGGTAGGAAACGTCCTCGTAAAGACCGAGGGTTTTGAGCATATAAATTGCAAGCTCAAGGCAGCCCTTGAATTCGTCCTCAAGCTGCTCGGGTGTGCACATAAGATGACCTTCGGAAATGGTGAACTGTCTTACCCTGATAAGTCCGTGCATTTCGCCGCTTGCCTCGTTACGGAAGAGAGTAGAGGTTTCGTTATAGCGCAGGGGAAGGTCACGGTAGGAGCGTGCTCTGTTAAGGTAAGCCTGATACTGGAAGGGGCAGGTCATGGGGCGAAGAGCGAAAACTTCATCGTCCTTTTCCTCGTCGCCGAGTACAAACATACCGTCCTGATAATGATCCCAATGGCCTGAAAGCTTATAAAGGTCGCTCTTTGCCATATAGGGAGTCTTGGTAAGGAGCCAGCCCTTGCTCTGCTCAACGTCTTCTACAAAGCGCTGAAGAGTCTGGATGATTCTTGCGCCGTTGGGAAGAAGAATGGGAAGACCCTGGCCGATAAGGTCGCTTGTGGTGAAGATTTCAAGCTCTCTGCCGAGCTTGTTATGGTCACGCTTCTTTGCTTCTTCAATAGCCTCAAGGTGAGCTTCAAGATCCTCTTTCTTGGTGAAAGCGGTGCCGTAAACTCTCTGAAGCATCTTGTTTTTGGAGTCGCCTCTCCAGTAAGCGCCTGTGCAGGATGTAAGCTTGAAAGCCTTGATTCTGCTTGTGTCGGGGATGTGAGGACCTGCGCAAAGCTCGTTGAATTCGCCCTGCTTGTAGAAGGAAATCTTCTCGCCCTTGCCGGCGTGCTCCCGGATAAGCTCAACCTTGAAAGCCTCGCCCTTTTCTTCCATAAGCTTGATAGCTTCGTCAGCATCAAGCTCATATTTTTCGAGCTCAAGACCTTCTTTTACGATTTTCTTCATTTCCGCTTCGATTTTTTCAAGTACGTCGGGAGTGAAGGGCACGTCGATATCAAAATCGTAGTAGAATCCGTTATCAATAGCGGGGCCGATAGCAAGCTTTGCCTCGGGGTAAAGTCTTTTTACTGCCTGAGCAAGAACGTGGGATGCGGTGTGACGGAAAGCCTCTTTGCCTTCCTTTTCGTCAAAGGTTACGATTTCAAGCGCGCAATCTTCGTTAAGGGGAGTTCTTAAATCCTTGACTTCGCCGTTGATGCGGCAAACGCAGGCTGCCTTGTAGAGACCCATACCGAGGCTCTTTGCAACTGCCATAGCGGTTGTTCCGTTATCGTACTCCTTAACAACGCCGCCTTTGAGTGTAACATTAATCATAAATATTTCCGTCCTTTCTTCAAGAAATTTTGTTTACAAAAATAAAAAAACTCCATCCCATACAAAACAGGATGAAGCAAACGCCCCACGGTTCCACCCGTAATTGCGGATATAATCCGCCTCTCATGAAGCCTGTAACGGGGCATACCGGTCTGCCTTATCGTTGCCGCTTCGACAGACACTCCGCAGTGGTTGCCGCACGGAACTTTTACCGCCTTCACAGCTTACGGCAGCTCTCTGAAAAAGCCACCCGTCCGGCTCTCTGCATCAATGATTTGAAATATTGGTATAATATTACCACCGTAAAATAATATTGTCAATAGAAAAGATTTGTTAATTAGTAAAAATTACTTGACATAAGCCTTTTAAAAGTATACTATATATACAATAGTGCTATTTTGTGCCGAAACGGTGGATTTCGGCTTGAAATATACTATCGGTGCTATTATTCCGTATTTCGATAAACCCAAAAAATAAAAAAAGACAGGAGGTAAAGCTTTTGCAAATCAGTTTGACGGTTTCTATTATTATCGCCGTTGTTGCCGCGGTTATTTTTGCAGTTGTCGGCTTCATTTTAGGCGGTTTACATAGAAAGAAGGTTTCCGAAGCGGCTATCGGTTCAGCCAAAACAGAGGCTGCAAGAATAGTCAACGAGGCTATCAAAACCGCTGAGGAAAAGAAAAAGGAAGCTATCCTTGAAGCAAAGGAAGAAATCCACAAGCAGAGAACAGAAACAGAAAAAGAACTCCGCGAAAGACGCAAGGAAGTCCAGCGTCAGGAAAACAGACTTATCCAGAAGGAAGAAACTCTTGACAAGAAGACCGAAAGTCTCGAAAAGAAGGACGAAATCCTTCAGGAAAAAATCAAGAGTGCCGAGGCAAAGCTTGATGAAATCGAGAGCATAAAGAGAAGCCAGTTCGAAATGCTTGAAAGAATTTCAGGCTACACCAAGGAGCAGGCCAAGGATTATTTGCTTGAAGCTCTTGAGCAGAGCCTTGCTCACGAAAAGGCTCTCAGAATTCAGGAATACGAGCAGAAAACCAAGGACGAATCAGAAAAACTCGCAAGAGAAATTATATCCACCGCTATTCAGCGCTGCGCAGCAGACCATGCGGCAGAGGCAACGGTATCCGTTGTAGCTCTTCCCAACGATGAAATGAAGGGCCGCATCATCGGCCGTGAGGGCAGAAATGTCCGTACTCTTGAAACAATCACGGGTGTTGACCTTATTATTGACGATACTCCCGAGGCAATCACTGTTTCAAGCTTTGATCCCGTTCGCCGTGAAGTCGCAAGGCTTACTATTGAAAAGCTTATTGCAGACGGCAGAATTCACCCCGCAAGAATTGAGGATATGTTCGAAAAATCCAGAAAAGAAGTTGACGCTACAATCAAGCAGACCGGTGAGCACGCTCTCATTGATGCCGGAGTAAACGGAATCCACCCCGAGATTGTAAAACTTCTCGGTAAGCTCAAGTACCGCTCAAGCTACGGTCAGAACGTACTTAACCATTCACTTGAGGTTTCCTATATTGCAGGTCTTCTTGCTTCCGAACTCGGTGTTGACGTTAAGCTTGCAAAGCGCGCAGGCCTTCTTCACGATATCGGTAAGGCTATTGACCACGAGCAGGACGGTTCCCACGTTGAACTCGGTGTTGATGCCGCCAAGAAGTATAAGGAAGGCGAGCAGGTTATCCACGCTATCCAGGCTCACCACGGTGACGTTGAAGCCAAAACAATCACCGCTTGCCTCGTTCAGGCTGCGGATGCCATCTCGGCTGCAAGACCCGGCGCAAGACGCGAGAATGTTCAGAACTACATCAAGCGCCTTGAAAAGCTTGAGGGTATTGCTTCCGGCTTTGAAGGTGTTGAAAGAACCTTTGCAATCCAGGCGGGCCGCGAAATCAGAATTATGGTCAAGCCCGATAAAATCAATGATGACGAAATGGTTCTTCTTGCAAGAAGCGTTGCTCAGAAGATTGAGGAAGAGCTTGAGTATCCCGGTCAGGTTAAGGTTCATATCATCAGAGAAAGCAGAGCCTTCGACTACGCAAAATAATATTAAAGAGGGCTGCCTTTTCGGGCAGCCCCTTGTAATTTGATAAGGAGTTATGCTGTGAATATTCTTGCTGTAGGCGACGTTGTGGGTACGCAGGGCTGTGAATTTTTAAGGCGCAAGCTGCCCGCGTTCAAAAAATTAAAACAGATTGATTTTACTGTTGTAAACGGTGAGAATTCCGCCGCAGGTAACGGCATCACCCCTTTTTCCGCCCAGTATCTTTTTGACAGCGGAGCGGACGTTATAACAACAGGTAACCACGTTTTCAGGCGCAGGGAGATTTACGATTTCCTTGACGAGCGTTTTGACGTTATCCGCCCTGCGAATTATTATCCCGAAAACCCCGGAAACGGTTTTACCGTTATAGATAAAGGGTTTGTAAAAATCGGAGTTGTAAATCTTGCAGGCAAGTCCTATATGGATAATACCTCAAATCCCTTCACTTGCATTGATTCGGTGCTCAGGCAGCTTGAGGATTGCCGCATAATCCTTGTGGATTTCCACGCTGAGGTAACTGCTGAAAAACGTGCAATGGGATTTTATCTTGCTTCACGTGTTTCCGCTGTTTTCGGCACTCACACTCACGTTATGACCGCTGACGCTCAGGTGCTTGACGGCGGCACGGGTTATATAACCGACCTCGGAATGACGGGTCCGAAGGATTCGGTGCTCGGAGTAAAAAGCGATATAGCAATCGGTTGGCTTAAAACTGGTATGCCGGCAAGGTTTGACACGGCGGATACTCCGTGTATGCTCAACGGGTGCATTTTTGAAATTGACGAAAAAACAGGCAAAGCTCTCAGCGTTGAGAGTGTCTGTATAGAATAAACGGAGTTAATTATGGAACAGAAGAAAATTGACAGAATAAACGAGCTCGCAAGAGCTTCAAGGGAGCGTGAGCTTACTGCGGAGGAGAAGAAGGAGCAGGCTCTGCTCCGCCAGGAATACGTGGCGTCCTTCAGGGCAAGCCTTACCGCTCAGCTTGAAAACACCTATATAGTTGATGAAAAAGGGAATAAATTCCCCGTAAGAGAAAGAAGAAAGCCGAAGAATTAATTATGCAAAAGCTTTTGAGTTATATGCGCTCCGCCTGCCAGCAGTATGATATGATACACGACGGTGACAGAATCGCCGTAGGTGTTTCAGGCGGCAAGGATTCCGTTGCATTGCTTGCGGCATTGGCAAATCTGCGCATTTTTTACCCTGCAAAGTTTGAGCTTGTTGCAATTACGCTTGACCCGCGTTTCGGCGGCAAGGATGCCGATTATTCGGAGATTGAGGCGCTTTGCAAAAAGCTTGATGTTGAGTATGTAATTAAAAGAACGCAGCTTGCCGAGGTTATTTTTGATATAAGAAAAGAGAGTAACCCGTGCAGCCTTTGCGCAAGGATGCGCAGGGGAGCGCTGCACGATGCGGCAAAGGAAAACGGCTGCAACAAAATAGCGCTCGGGCATCATCTTGACGATGTGGCGGAAACTTTTATAATGAATCTTTTCAACGGCGGTACGTTGGATTGTTTTATGCCCGTTACCTATTTGTCACGAAAAGATATTTATATGATAAGACCTATGATTTTTGCGCGTGAGAGTGACTGCGCAAGGGTAGTGCGCAGGGAGAATTTACCTACAGTAAAAAGCAACTGCCCTGCGGACGGTACAACCGAGCGTCAGGAGGTAAAGGAATTCCTCAATTCGCTTGAGAAGAAGTACGGCTCCGTGCGTGAAAAAATCCTCGGTGCCATGCAGCGCAAGGAAATCAACGGGTATTGATTGGAGAAGTTTATGATTTTATCGGACAAAACGTTAATGAAAATGCTTGAGGAGGGCAGCCTTGTTGCGCAGCCCGTTGAGCCTGAGCAGGTTCAGCCCGCAAGCATTGATATAAGGCTCGGCAACACCTTCAGCATAGTAAAGGATTCATCAAAAGGAATAATAAATCTTGAAGATAAAATAGAGTATGAAACTCTTGAAACGGATACTTACGTGCTGCTGCCAGGTCAGTTTGTGCTGGCAACAACAATGGAGTATTTTGAGCTTCCCGACGACCTTACCGCTTTCGTTGAAGGCAGAAGCTCTTTGGGAAGAATGGGACTTTTTATCCAGAACGCAGGATGGGTAGATCCGGGCTTCAAGGGCGAAATCACCCTGGAGCTTTTCAATGCCAACCGCTGTGCAATTGAGCTTAAAGCGGGCAGAAGAGTGGGTCAGCTTGTTTTTGCAAAAATGGATGAAAAGGCGCTCAATCCCTACCGCGGCAAGTATCAGGGGCAGAGAGGCGCAACAGGTTCAAGAGTATTTATGGATAAAGAAATCAAATAATCTCTTCTCGGAAGGATGATATAAATGAAATATGCAATAGTTCTTTATGACGGAATGGCGGATTATCCCGTTCCCGCACTCGGCGGCAAAACCCCTATGGAGCTTGCAAAAAAGCCGAATTTTGACCGCCTTGCAAGCAAGGGTGAGGTTGGTCTTGTAAAAACTGTCGGAGACGGTCTCAAGCCCGGCAGCGATATCGCAAATTTAAGCGTTATGGGCTACGACCCTGCCGTTTATTACACAGGCAGATCACCGCTGGAGGCAGTAAGCATCGGTGTTAAAATGGCTGATGATGATATTGCTATGCGCTGCAACGTTGTAACTCTGAGCGATGAAGAAAACTACGATGAAAAAACAATGGTTGATTACTCCGCAGGCGATATTTCAAGCGAGGATGCCGCAGAGCTTATCAAGGCTGTGCAGGAGCATTTCGGCGGCGGTGAATTCGATTTTTACAACGGTGTAAGCTACCGCCATTGCCTCATTCACCACGGCGGTACAACAGAGCTCGGTTCAATGACTCCGCCCCACGATATTTCAGGCAGAGTGGTTGGCGAGTACATCTCAACTCACGAAAATGCGAAGAAGCTCACCGCTATGATGCGTGAAAGCTATGCTCTTCTCAAGGATCATCCCGTAAACCTCAGACGCATTGCAAACGGTCAGAAGCCGGGCAACTCAATCTGGCTGTGGGGTGAGGGCAAAAGACCTTCACTTGATAATTTTGAAGAGCTTTACGGTGTCAAGGGCAGTGTTATTTCCGCTGTTGACCTGCTTAAGGGTATAGGCATTGCAGCAGGTATGAACACTCCTGAGGTTGAGGGCGCAACGGGTTATATTGATACCAACTTTGAAGGTAAGGCAAATGCGGCTGTTGAGGAGTTCAGGAACGGTAAGGATTTCGTTTATATCCATATTGAAGCTCCCGATGAATGCGGCCACAGAAACGAGCCTGAGAATAAGATAAGAGCAATCGAGCTTATTGATGAAAAGGTTCTTCCCGTTCTTACCGGCTATCTTGATAACTGCGGCGAGGATTATAAGATTATGATTCTGCCCGACCATCCTACACCCATAGTTACAATGACCCACGCAAGCGACCCCGTTCCCTATATGATTTACCATAAGAACGGCGAGACTGAAAGCGGAGTTGAAACCATAAATGAAAACACCGCAAAGGCAACCGGTAATTACGTTGAGGTAGGTCACACCCTTATAAAGAAGTTTTTGGAGGTTTAAAAAATGGGATATAAAATTAACACAAAGTGCATTTTAAGCGGTTATTCACCCAAAAACGGCGAGCCCAGGCAGCTTCCCGTATATCAGAGCACTACCTATAAATACGATTCCAGCGTAGAGATGGGCAAGCTTTTCGACCTTGAGGCATCGGGATATTTTTACACCCGTCTGCAGAATCCCACCAATGATGCCGTTGCCGCAAAGATTGCGGATTTAGAGGGCGGCGTCGGCGCTATGCTCACTTCCTCAGGTCAGGCTGCATCCTTCTATTCGGTATTCAATATTGCAGGCGCAGGCGACCATATCGTAAGCTCTGCAGCTATTTACGGCGGCACCTTCAATCTTTTCAACGTTACAATGAGAAAGCTCGGTATTGATTTTACCTTTATCAGCCCTCAGTCCACAGAGGAAGAGATTCAGGCGGCATTCAAGCCCAACACAAAGGCTGTTTTTGCCGAAACTCTTTCAAACCCCGCACTTGAAGTGCTTGATATTGAAACCTTTGCAAAGGTTGCTCACGCAAACGGCGTGCCGCTTATCGTTGACAATACCTTCCCCACTCCTGTAAACTGCCGTCCCTTTGAGTTCGGTGCGGATATAGTTATCCATTCCACCACAAAGTATATGGACGGTCACGCAACAAGCGTTGGCGGAGTTGTGGTTGACAGCGGTAACTTTGACTGGGCACAGAATGATAAATTCCCCGGCCTCACCACTCCCGACGATTCCTACCACGGTATCACCTACACAGAGCGTTTCGGTAAGCTTGCGTACATCACCAAGGCAACTGCTCAGCTCATGCGCGACCTCGGTTCAATTCCCTCTCCTTTCAACGCATTCCTTCTCAATCTCGGTCTTGAAACTCTGCCCCTCAGAGTTGAAAGACATTGCCAGAATGCTCTCAAGGTTGCTCAGTTCATCAAGGAAAGCGGATATGCGGTTGACGTTACTTATCCCGGCCTTGAGGGAAGCAAGGGCTACGAGCTCGCAAAGAAGTATATGCCTGACGGCACAAGCGGCGTAATCTCCTTCCGCATCAAGGGCGGCAGAGAGGCTGCAACAAAGTTTATGGACTCCCTTAAGATTGCAGAGATTGCAACCCACGTTGCCGACGCACGCACCTGCTGCCTGCATCCTGCAAGCACAACCCACCGTCAGCTCACCGCTCAGGAGCTTATTGACTGCGGAATTTCAGACGATCTTATCCGTCTTTCCGTCGGTATCGAGCACGTTGACGATATCATCGCTGACGTAAAGCAGGCTCTTGAAGCAAGCGATAAATAATGTAATATAAATAAATTGAGACAGCCCCGAGAAATCGGGGCTGTCTCTTCATTTCTTCCTGATTAAGTACACCTGTAATTATGCTTCCTGAGGAGCAGCTACGGGGCAGGAGCTTGCGCAAGCGCCGCAATCGATGCAAGCGTCAGCGTCAATAACGTACTTGCCGTCGCCCTCGGAGATAGCGCCTACGGGGCAGTCTGCAGCACAAGCGCCGCAGGAGATGCAGTCATCATTGATTACATATGCCATGGTTTGTTTCCTCCTTATTAAATTTCGTATTTATTGTAACATATTGTACAAAAAATGCAAGAGATTTTTAATGCCAAAATATTTGGTTGCACTTTTTAATTTAAAACAATATTACTCAATACCCTTGAAAGCTTCGATTTCATCACGGTTTACCCTGATTTTGGCATCCCTTACAAGCTTGACTTCCTTGCGGTTGAATACCTGAGGAGCAGCTTCGGGACGGCTGTTGAGCTGTACCTTAAGAGTGCCTGTGAGCAGATTTACCTCGGTGACGGTGCCTGTGCCGTCCTTGGTTTCAACCACTGCGCCAACCTTGGGGGTTACCTTGAGAAGATGCTCGTATGCATCCTGCTCATATTTGAGGCAGCACATAAGTCTGCCGCAGGTGCCGCTGATTTTAACGGGGTTAAGTGAAAGTCCCTGTTCCTTAGCCATCTTTATGGCAACGGGCTGGAATTCGCCAAGGAAGGTGCTGCAGCAGAAGGGCCTGCCGCATATGCCGAGACCGCCAAGCATCTTTGCTTCATCCCTTACGCCTATCTGACGGAGCTCTATGCGGGTTTTGAATACGCTTGCAAGGTCCTTTACAAGCTCTCTGAAATCCACTCTGCCGTCAGCGGTGAAGTAGAAAAGAATCTTGCTGCCGTCAAAGGTGTATTCAACGTCAACGAGCTTCATATCAAGCTTATGCTTTTCAATTTTTTCAGTGCAGATATTGAATGCATCCTTTTCCTTCTGCTTGTTTTCGTCAAACTTGCGGGAATCCTCCTCGGAAGCGATGCGGATAAGCTTTTTAAGAGGCTTTACGATTTGCTCATCATCTATTTCACGGTTGCTCATAGCGACCTCACCGCATTCAATTCCTCTTACGGTTTCAACGATTACTCTGTCGCCTTTTCTGAGCGTCTGACCGTCAGGGTCAAAATAATAGACCTTGCCGACCTCTTTAAATCTGACGCCGATTACTTCAGCCATATATTATCCTCCGTTTCAGGTACTTTATTTGGTATCCGATCTGAGAAGAGTACAGATTCGGGTTATAATCAGGTTATAATTGCCGTTTCGCTCAAGGGAGCGGGCAAGTGTTACAATGCGCTTTTCAGTCTGAATAAGACGCTCCATAGTCAGCTTTGAAGCGAGCCTCTGCGGGATATCCCCGAAGCGCTCGTCGGTTGCAACGCGACCCTTTGCCTTCATTGCTTCAACGGCAATTTCGTGCATCAGAGGGAAGGCTGCTTTTAGAAGCTCTTTGTCTTTTTCAAACACTGCCGCTGCTTCAAGGATTTCATAATCCGTTGCGGCGGTGAGTGCGGACATTACGTTTTTAGCCGCATCAAGTGCGGGGGCAAGCTTAGAAGTGTCCGAATCGGCATTTCCGAGGAAGAAAACCTGCGCTCTTGAAATAACAGTGGGAAGAAGAGCGGTTTTAATCGGACATAAAAGCATAAAGAACGCATATCTCGGCGGCTCTTCAAGAATTTTCAGAAGAGTGTTCTGAGCGGAAACGGTAAGCGTGTGAGCTTCTTCGATTATAAAAACGCTCGAATCGGCTTCGTTGGGGATTATTCCTACGCTTGAAACGATATTTTTGGCAGTCTCGTTTTTAACCGTTCCCTTTGAGTCGGGAGAGTAAAGGCTTATATCTGCGTGAGAGCCTGAAACGGCTTTTTTGCAGGCGTTGCAGATAAGACAAGGTCTTTCCTCGCTCTTGCAGACGAGTGCCGCCGCAAGGTGACGGGCAAGAGTGAGCCTTTGCTCTGCGTTGCCGCCCTCAAGGATTACCGTGTGAGGGAATCTTCCCGAAGAAAGGGCAGAGATGAGTGCGTTTTCTGTTGATTTATTAATTTCAGTGCCAAAATACTGCATAATAAAATCCTTAAAATCAGAGCTTTACAAATTTTTCAACGTCAACTACGAATACGGTTGCACCGCCTACCGTGATTTCAACGGGAGGGGATACGAATTCAATAGCGCCTATGGGCGGTGTTACGGAAATCATCTGCTTGCGGCTGCTCGAATGCTCTTTGAGGATATCAAACACAGTGTCAAGCCTATCTTCGTCAACACCCATAAGAAGAGTGGAGTTGCCTGAGCGAAGGAATCCGCCCGTGGTGGAAAGTCTTGTGGCGCTAAGACCGCTTTTTGAAAGTGCGCCGAGAACTTCGCCGCAGTCGTCATCGCTGATAATTGCAATTACAAGCTTCATAGTTAAAGCTCCTTTCAGTTATCTGTTTCAAACAATGCGAGGTTGCGTTCTATAACTTTTTTGCCGCGCCAGGCAAATGCTCTGCCCTCAATGGGAGATTCTGCATCAACAACAGGTACGGCAGAAAGAATGAATTCTTCAATTTCCGAGAGCTTTACGCGGGAATTCATAGGGCATACGTTCTGGCAAACGTCGCATCCCCAGACGCAGCCGCTTGATACTATAAGGGATTGCTCATCCTCGCTGAGCTCGCCTTTTTTCTGGGTAACTGCCGAAAGGCAGAAACCGAAATCTTTGGAGCCCAGAGTCTTTGACGGGCAAGCTTTGGCGCATTTTCCGCAGTGAAGGCAGCCTTTTGCGGCGGCTTCCTCGCCGAAGCAGGGGAGAGAGGTAACAATTTCACCGATAAATACGTATGAGCCGTAGTCGGGAGTTATGAGCAGCCCGTTATCGCCTATCACACCGAGCGAGCACAAAGCGGCGCAGTAAACCTCAGGAATTGGGGAATTATCGGTAAAGCAGATAAAGCTTTCATCGGGAAATTCTTCCTTCAGCTTTTCGCAGGCCTTTTCAAGCCTTTCGGAAATGACACTGTGGTAATCCTTTACCACGGCATATTTTGAAATATTGGAGTTTTCGTAAATCTTTTCTTCAAGCAGATAAGGGAAAACGGCAGTTATTACGCTTTTTGCATTATCGGGAATAAGGCGCTTTGCCCTGCAATCTATAAGCTTATCCCTTACACTGTCAAACCTGCACGCACCGAAAGACGGAGCGACGGCCTTCATTATATCGGTTATTTTACCGTTCATATCAGATAACTCCCGAAATGCCTATCATAAGCGGAATGGTGAGAATGGACATAAGACTTACCGCGGAAACAACCTGAGAGGCAAGGCCTGTGTCACAACCGTACTTTGCCGCAAACATAACGGTGTTATTTGCAGGAGGAGCACTTGAACTTATAACAAGCGAGGTGAGCAGCGCGCCCTCTATTGAGAAGAGCTTGTAAATCACAATCATTATTGCGGGCAGGGCAATAAGCTTGAGCCCTGCAACGCTGAGGATACGCCAGTTTTTGAACATGGATTTGAAATCGGCATGAGCCATATATGTGCCGAACATAAGCATTGCAAGGGGTGTGTTGAGGCTTGCGATGTAGCTCGAGGGCTTGAGGATAACCTCAGGTACGGTGATGCCCGAAAGGAAAAGGGGCAGACCGATTATAACGGCAATAACGCCGGGGTTGAGTATGATTTTTTTGAAGTTGATTTCAACCTTTTCCGCGCCTTCAATTTTAGTACCCTTGCTCATAATATATATGCCGTGGGTGAAACTGAAAATCTGGAAAGAAATAATTACCGCAGAGCAGTAAAATACACCTTCGGGTCCCACTATCGCGCTTACAAGAGGCAGCGACATATAGCCGCAGTTGCCGTAAGCGGAGGAATACTTGTAAATTGCCGCCTTATCCTTGGGGGAGCGGTTGAAGGAAACCGTGCACAGAAGAACTGCCACAACGTGAAGCAGAGCTCCGCAGCCCATAGCGATAAACAGTTTTTTTGCGGTTTCGGGTGTGTATTCAAGGGTGATGAAGGATTCAATTATCTTGAACGGGGTTACAATGTAGAACAGCAGGTCGGTGCATTTGAGGGCGGTTTTTTCGGTGTAAAGCCCAACTTTATCCGCAATAAATCCCACTGCTACTATGATGTATAAAATGGCAACCTGCTTGGCTGAAAGCAGCATGCCGTCAAGCATTTCGGTAAAATTCATAGTACAACTACGCTTTCAAAAAAATTATTCTTCGCTTTCCTTTGTGAGGGCTTCTTCCCTGGCGTCTGCATTTCCGCCTGTCCAACCGATTCTTGTGAAAACAACCGAAAGGATGAAAAGTGCAACGCCGATATCGCAGTATTCAACGTTGGAGTGCTCATAAAGCATTTCCTGATTACCGCTGAGTAATACAATAAATCTGGGAACAAAGCAAATAAGAGCGAGGGTTGCTGCGGGCAGACCGTAGCCGACAAGCTTCCAGTCGAGACCCTTTGACTCAATTTTGGAATTGAGCTGAGAGAATGCCATAAAGAACATAAGCATAAACGAGAGCATAAACAGCTCAAAAAGAAGGTCGGAAACCTTGATGAAGCTTATTGTTCTTGTGAAGCGGTAAACGAGACGGAACATACACCATACAACGGGAGAAATGGAGAGGATTTTATATTCCGAAGCGTTGGAGGAGCCTGAAATCACGCTCAGACCGAAAACTACAAAATAAATAGCCGTAAAAATTCCGAAAATGCACTGTGCGCCTGTTACGAGAAGGGGAGAGGCGGGAGTGTCAACGCTCTGGGAAGCGAACATACCGATAAGGCTGTTTACGGAAAGAGCCGTTTCAAAAAGCACGGAGATTGCCGCTACAAGAGAGAGTATGCCCTGACCGGGACGCTTTTCCACACTGCGGTCAAATCCGAGTTCTTTTTTATAAATAAGGGCTGCCGCGATGCTGATAACAAGACCTGCGGCAACTGCGAAATAGAGAGCGTAAACGCTCCAGTGTTCGCCGCTGAAGAAGCCTGTGCCGGGTTCAAGTACACCTGCGAGGAACTGATATGTTCTTAAGGGTAACGCAACAAGCACAACAATGCAGAATGCAATTGTTGAAATAAGGAAACCTGTATTTTTGTTTTTCATAAGCTGCACCGCCAATCAATTAAAGTAGTTTGTTTTATCTGTCTGAAAGAGGAACGTATTTGTCAGGCTTGTTGAGATTCTTGTAAGCCGGACGGATGATTCTGCCGCCTGTAAGCAATTCCTCAATTCTGTGGGCTGACCAGCCCGCAACTCTTGCAACGGTGAAGATGGGGGTGAAAAGATCTTCAGGTATAGCGAGCATTTTGTAAACAAGACCCGAATAAAGGTCTACGTTTGCGCACATAACCTTTTTTTCGCCTTTGTACCTGGCGAAAATCTGAGGAGTGAGTTTTTCGATAAGGTCAAGGAGCTTGAATTCAGCCTCAAACTCGGTGCCTGCGGAGAAGGATTTTGCGTGAGCTTTAAGGATTTTTGCTCTGGGGTCGGAAAGAGTATAAATAGCGTGGCCCATACCATAGATAAGACCCGAGCCGTCCCCCTCTTCCTTTTTAATTATTTTTGCAAGGAAATCCGCAACCTGACCTTCGTTTGAAATATCGTCAATTCCGTTTTTGATGTGCGAAACCATATCGGTAACCTTGATGTTTGCACCGCCGTGCTTGGGTCCCTTGAGCGCGCCTATTCCTGCCGCAATTGCGGAATAAGTGTCAGTACCGCTGGAGGTAAGAACTCTGTTTGCAAAGGTTGAGTTGTTACCGCCGCCGTGCTCTGCGTGTACCATAAGGCAAACGTCAAGCAGCTTTGCCTCCTCAAGAGTGAACTTTCTGTCAGACCTGATTGAGTTGAGTACCGCCTGGGCGGTGGTATGGTCAGGCTTTATCTGATGAATGTACATACTCTTGTGGTAATAATGCCTGCGCTTAACCTGATAAGCGTATGCCATTATGGCGGGCATTTTTGCGATTATCTGAATAGTCTGGCGCAGAACGTTTTCAATCGAAGTGTCGTCGGGATTTTCATCATAGGAATAGAGAGCGAGAACGGAGCGTGCAAGCTTGTTCATAATGTCGGGCGAGGG
>JAZNUP010000083.1:0-21884 GCA_045592385.1 Acutalibacteraceae bacterium | reverse complement strand
ATCCGCATAGAACAAACGGTCAAAGGGCTTGGGTGCGTAATAAGGAGAATGAGGGTCCATATGACGCATAAACATAAACCAGGGTTTATCCTGCTTTACAAGACGGTCAAGCTCAGGAATTGCCTTGTCATTAAGATTTGCAGCCTTGTTGGGTTCCCAATCGCCGTATGAAATGTAATTGTCAAATCCTCTTGAACCTGCGTTACCGTTAAAGCCGATACAGGTAGAGGTGTAACCGTGCTTGCGGAGAACTTCGGGAAGTGTTTCAATGGAATCAATAAGCTCACCCTTATGGCGAAGAGCAACACAGTCCGTACCGAAACAGTCAAGACCTGTAAGCATTGATGCGTAACCGGGAGTAGTTGGAATGGAAGGGCTGAACATATTTTCAAACACAATTCCGCCCTCATCAATATACTTATCAATATGAGGTGTGGTAAGCCTGTCATAGCCGTAAAGGCTCATATGGTCACTGCGCAGGCTGTCAATACCGAACATAAGAATATTAGGTTTCTTTGACATATTATCTCTCCTTATATCAAATTATCGTGCATTAAGCATCTTAAGGCAAGCATTCATATATCCGTAGCTTTCGGAAGCGATCGCAACAGCATCAGCAAAGCTCTGCTCATCACCAATAACTTCAAGGCAGACGGGTCCGTCGTATCCGGCTTCGGTCATAGCCTTGAAATATCCGAGCAAATCAATGTCTCCTCTGCCGCAGGCCTGAAGCTCAGGGATTCCGGGGCTGGGACCTTCGCCCTTGCAGTCACGTATGTGGATGTGCTTCATTGCGCTGATAACCTTTGGAAGTTCTATTGCAGGGTTTTCTCCTGCTCTGTGAATATGGCTCGGGTCCATATCAACTCCAAGACCCTTTGAGTCGACTTCTTTAAGCATTCTGAGGGTTGTTGCGGTGTCGTGAACTGCGGCACCAACGTGAGCTTTACAGCAAAGAGTCACACCAAAGCTGAGCGCATCCTCGGCAACTACTCTTAATATTTCAACAGTTTCCTTGAAGGATTCTTCATCGCCCGAAGTGCCGCCCGAACCGATATTGGCAACAGGAATTCCAAGCTCGGCACAAGCCTCAAAAGCTACGAGAAGCCTTTCTCTGTCACGGGTAGCAACCTCAGTTGAAAGGAAGGGAAGATTAAGGTCGTTGGTAATTGCGAGAAGCTCCTGCTTCTGATTTTTCCAATCAGCAAGGCAAAGATGCTCACACATACCTTCAATTGCGGAAATTTCAACACCGTCATACCCGCAACGCTTGATTGCCTGAGCAGCTTCGCGGAAGCTGACACCCTTAAACAAAACACTGTTTACGCCTAATTTAATCATTTTATTACACCTCACAACAGCGCTTAGCTGCAATTTCTTCTTTATTTTAATATAACGATATTAAATATTCAATAATCAATAATAACTAAATATTGTTAAATTCTTTTGTTCAAATAACCGATACAAAAAGGCAGCAACCGTTTTTCAGGTTACTGCCTTGCCGTTTATTCTGTTTAAATCAGGTTCTATACAGTATATTCCCTGTAAACTTCGCCCTCAAGATTTTTCCATTCAAATTTCATATTTTCAAAAATCATATATGAATGGTAAGAATTATCTTTAGGAATCGAAACCGAACCGGGATTAATATAAATAAAGCCTTCATTTTCAACACACGCAGGAATATGAGTATGGCCGCAAAGAAGAAAGTCCCCCTTTGAAAGCGCGGGCGGATTCTGAGGGCCGTACTTATGTCCGTGGGTAAGATACATAAGTCTGCCGCCCAAATCAAGCACGGCATAATCGGCAAGCACGGAAAACGTCAATACCATCTGGTCAACCTCTGTGTCGCAGTTACCCCTGACACACAATATCTTATCCGATAAAGGATTAAGCATATCAATAACCTTTTTGGGATTGTAACCCTCCGGCAAATCGTTACGGGGGCCGTGATAAAGAATATCTCCGAGTAAAACTAATCTGTCCGCCTTCTCTGCCTTGAATGCATTGAGAAGCTTTTCGCAATAAATTGCGGAGCCGTGAATATCCGATGCAATTAAATATTTCATATGTACCTCTGTATTATTCGCTTTTCTGCGCTTCAAGATATGCCAGCACAGCCTCAGCAAGCTGCATATCGTAAGGAGTGGTAATCTTAAAATTATAGAATTCGCCCGTCACTATATGGATAGGTATATCCTGAGCAAAGCATACTCTTGTAGTTTCTGTAAGAGTCTTTCTTGTTTCAGGGTCAAGAGTTTCAAAAGCGTTCATAAGCGCTTTTATCTTAAAGCCCTGAGGGCTCTGGCCTGCAAAAAGACAGCTTCTGTCAGGCATACCGGTAACCTGCTTTTTATCTGAAGAATGTATAATAGTATCGTTAACGGGAATTACGGTGTTACAAGCATCGCAAAACTCCATTTCCGCAATAACGTCATTTATAATTCTCCTGCTCGCAAAAGGTCTTACTGCATCGTGGATAAGAACAATATCATTATCGCTGATTTCGTTACGGGCAACTATACTGTTGAGAATATTGAGCAAAGTACCCTCGCGGTCAACTCCGCCCTGGCAGATATGCACGCGGGAATCATTGCCGATAAATTCGGAAATCTGGCTCAGGGCAAGATCATACCAATCCCCGTTGGCACCTACCCAAAGCTCTTCAACTCTCTCATCAGCAAGCATTGCTTCAATACTTCTTATGAAAATAGGCTTGCCCGAAAGCATAAGGAATTGCTTGGGCACAGGCGAATTGAGCCTTGTACCCGCACCTCCTGCAAGTATTGCACAGTAAACCTTTCCAAGCTTACTCATAAAATTCTCCTTACTAAATTTTTTTCTTGTCCAACAAACGGCTTATACTGATTTTCTGAATCAAATCAAAGGGATATGAGAACGGCTTGAGTGACAAAATCAGAGTTACGGCAACAGAAATAAGAACGTTGATAACCGCAACGTATTTCATATCCTTGAAATACTCCCACCATCCGAGTTCAGTCCAGCAAAGGTAGAGGAAACGGTGAAGAATATACACCGCAAGCGTTCTTGAACCGAAACGGGTGAAAATATTCTTTTTACGGGGAACAATCGCAAGGAACGCCGCACTTAAAATAAACGCAAACAGATAAAAGCTGAGACGGAACACCCAGCGCAGAGCATAGGGAAAATCCTGCAAGCCGTTAACTTTGGCATAGGGATAATTACAGGTAATTATACCGTCAAAGAAGCAATTATTGAAGAAGTAGAAGAATACCGCACAAACAATAAGCGTAATAACCGCCGCAATGCGAACCTTTTTATTGAAAAGCTTTGTGATAAGCTCGGGCGTGCAGAAATAACCTGCCATAAAAAACGGAAAATGAACAAAAACACGGGAAATTGCAAGAATATTGAAAGCGCTCTTATCATATCCGATAATAAGGCCTATTATAACAGAAGCCGTAAGCAATACCTCAGGTCTGAACTTTTCAAAAAACGGAAGAATGAGATACCACACTCCAAGGCACTGTAAAAACCACAGCGAAGACCTTGCACTGAGAAGGCTGGGACTTATTGAATTATCAAGCACAAGCACTTCAAATACGCTTATGGCAGCCTGTGAAAAAATGTAAAGCATAAAATACGAGAATGTGCGCTGCACCTTCAGCCCGCCGCCGGGCTGAATATAGCGCTTTGCGAAAAAGCCTGAAATAAATATCAGGCAAGGCATATGCATTGAGTTGATAATCTTCCATACAACATAAGTGCTCTCGCTGCCGGATTTGAACGGGGAAATAACGTGAGCAAGAACAACAAGAAAAATTAGAATAAACTTTGCGTTGTCATAAAAATAGAGTCTGCCCTTGCTGTCGCAATATTTACTTTGCTGATTCAAGGTGTTTTCCTGACCCATCTTCATCCTCCTTAATATCCTAAGTAGTCCTTTCTCTTGTCAAGGAACATCTTTTCAATCTCTTCCTCTGACATTTCACCGTATTTGCCGAGAGTGTAGCTGAAAATATAGTGGTGAGATTTTCTGGTAGTCTCAGGAGGCATCTTCATATAATCGCCAAAGTGGCAGACGAGATAATCCTCCCAGTGCGACATAGTGGGTAACTGCATTCCCTCAAACTCAAGGTTTACGGGTTCGCCCCAGTATTCCTTGGGGAAACGCTCCTGCTCATAGGTATAAATACTTGCAGGCAGACAAACCCAGCTTGAAGTTTCATTTACATCATATTTCTTTGCCCAACGCTCCCAGTTATACTTAAGGAACCATCTGGGAACAAAACGAAGAATTGAGCAGGCAATATATCTCTTGATTTTTGCTTTGCTTGAAAAATCGAAAAGAGGGAAAGGTCTTGCTTTTTCAAGCATACATGAACGCCAGAATTTACACTTGCGTTCATGCTCTCTGCGAAGAGCTTCATCGT
The DNA here is from genome assembly GCA_045592385.1 of Acutalibacteraceae bacterium. GTDB lineage: Bacteria > Bacillota > Clostridia > Oscillospirales > Acutalibacteraceae > CAG-177. The sequence goes on along the minus strand of JAZNUP010000083.1, from coordinate 17,469 downwards.
CAGGGCTGCCCTCAAGAGCAAGTATATCAAGGAAAACCGCACCTTTTCTGAAGAAAGTGGTGAAGTCCGTTCCCCTTATTTCAATTCGGTTATGGCAGAAGGGAACACAGTCTTTATCAAGATAGTATTCTTCCGGCAATTCTTTCTGGCAAACCTTTATGAACTTATCATAATCAGGCCTGGGCATTGTGATATCAATATCATCATCCCAGGGAATAAATCCCTTGTGACGAACACCGCCGAGAATGGAGCCGCCTGCGAGATAATAAGTAAGATTATACTTTTTGCAAATGCGGTCAAGCTCAAGCAAAAGCATAAGAACAAGAAGCTGAATCTTGCGTGTATCTGACGGAGCAACCTCAACAACCTTGCGTTTATTCTGGCGCTGTTTACTCTTAAGGTAAAGCTTGCGCTTAATGAGCGTTTTGGCAAAGAAAGGTGCACAGATTGCCTTTTCAAACGGACTCTTGAAATCCCACGGACTGTTGAGCCAATCGTGGAATTTGATAGCTCTGCGTACAAAGAAATGGTTTTTGAATTTAAGAGTACGCTGGTTAAGAGAGAGGAAATTCCTGAGTGAATTTCTAACCCCCACATAAGAAGAGTTTTCAGCCGCCGAATAAAGCCTTGTGTCAGGCTTGGTTTCGTTATTATACAACGTATTGAGCAGATAAAGGGAATTTGAAAGAGCATAACGCAGATATTTATCCCCTGCAATACCGAGAGCTTTTGCAACTTCATCCGCAGATGCACCGCACTGGGCAAGCATAGCCTGAATTTCAAATCCGGTATAAATGCCTTTCTTAACTCCCGCAACCGCTTGCTCATAGGTCATACCCTTGCGTGTGCAAGGAGCAATCACATTGAGAAAATGTAATCTTGTTTCAATATCATACATTTTATAAGTTGCAGCAATACCGATTGCGTTGAAAAGCTCAACGATTTCTTCTTTCTTCATTGAGCAATAGAGCATTGCGCCGAATAAATCAGCAGGCACTGCGCCCTCAAAAAGAAGCTTTCTGAGCTGAGAAGCACAGTTTTCTTTATCTTTTGCGTAATTTACAATTGCATCGGTAATCTTTTCGGAAAGCTGTGAAGAAGCATCAACTCTTGCCTCAAATTCACTCTCAGCCTTTGAAAGTGCTTCCTCCCACTTATCAACAATTTCCGCACGCACACCTGCGTCAAGATTAAGGCGGACCTTTTCCCTGTATTCTTCCCTTGCCTGCTGAGCCATATACTTATCAAGCAGCTTGTATATTGATAAAGCATCGGCCGCATTGACACTGTCAAAAGGCAAAGAACTTCCGCTATAATCGGCATCGCACGCAAGAATGGCAGGAATACCTGCAGTTACGGATTCAAGCACGGTCTGAGGCATATGCTCATAATGTGCATAAGTGATACTGATGCCCGCTTGTCTGAGCGCTCTGAGGGGCTTGAGAACCTTTCTTTCGATTGTGAAAACATCGGAAAGTCCGCTCTGCTCAACATATTTCATAAGCGCATCTGACGAAGCGTTAATTTTAACTGAATTCATCAGAATCATATGCATTGTTGCATCGGGATATTTTTCGTGAAGCATTCCGAAAGCAGCAATTATATTCTTGGTATTTCTTCCTGAGAAAGAAGAAAAGAAAGCTATATCCCTGTTAGCAACGGTTGAAGGTGAAACCTCGCTTGTATCATAAGGGAAATAAAATGGAATGATTTCACACATCTTTGCACCGAGTCCCTTGAAGAGAGACTCGTCCTTATCGCAGGGAGTTATAACCGCATCACAGCCCGCAACGGTATTGTTATACATAGTAACAAGATTGTGAGCACCTGCCGACAAGGGCTGAACAGGAGACTGACTCTGGTAGAAAACAACACATCTGCCCAATGATTTTGCGGCAAGGTAGCACTGATACATTCTCTTGGTAAAAGTGCCCCACAAAACCACTGTTTTTGCAGGAATCGCACCGAGAACTCTCAAAAACGAAACAGATGAAGGCATACCGTCATTTTCAAGGTTGCTGAGCACGTGGCGTTCAACGTCATCCGCAGTGATATAATCATCGCCTGCGGGCTGATCAAAAGTGACGTGATGAACACGGTAACCGCGCTTGGAAAGACCGTTCATCAATGATGCGAGCGACTGAACGGAAGCCGTACCGTTTGCTGACTGTGAAAAGAAAACAACGGTTTTATCGTCATATTTACTTATTCTTGCACAGGTATTGTCATTCAAAGACACCGGCATATATATCGTCCTTTCACGGCATAAGCCGATTAATTTTTAATCCTGAGGTATGCCCCTTCAGAAATCTCAACAGGGCACCTGAATTTAAAATTCATCATCGGGTGCGGCGCGCTCTCAATGCGTTCACCCTCTTCATTGCAAAGCTCTTCAACCTTTACGTCAAAAGGTTTCTTGCCCTTTTCCATAACCTCAAGCACATCACCGTCAAAAAAGCGGTTACGCTGGCTGCCGAACAAGTATCCGTCCTTGCATCCGAGTACGGTTGCCGCAACGCTCCACTCACGGTTATAGCCCCTGAAGGTTACGTTTGCATCATCAGCAGGGTCACCGAAAAAGAAACCCGTACAGTAATCACGGTAGCTGATTTTATAAGTTTCATCAACAATCCAGTCCTCGGGCTTATAATCGGGCGAAAATCCCGATTTAACAAACCCGTCAACCGCCGCACGGTATGCATTGACAGCAACGGTGGCATAATATGCAGACTTTGCCCTGCCCTCAATCTTGAAGCTGTCAACACCTGCGGCATAAAGCTCGGGGATATGCTCAATCATACTCATATCACGGGAATTGAGAATATATGTACCCTGCGGGTCATCCTCAATCGGGAAATACTGACCCGGACGTTTTTCCTCACACAGAGCATACTTCCATCTGCAGGGCTGAGCACAGTCGCCTCTGTTGGAGTCCCTTCCCGTCATATAATTCGACAAAAGGCATCTGCCTGAGAAAGAAACACACATAGCTCCGTGAACAAAGCATTCAATTTCAAGCTCTTTTGGAGTTTTTGCGCGGATTTCAGCAATCTCCTCAAGTGAAATCTCACGCGCGGTAACAATTCTGTTTGCACCCATATTGTAGAATTCGTTTGCCGCGGCATAGTTAGTAATACCCGCCTGTGTGGAGATGTGAATATCCGCATCGGGAGCGTATTTTTTTACCGCCTGTAAAACACCGATATCCGTAACTATAAAAGCATCAACACCTGCCTCGGCGACATTTTCAATAAACTGCGGCAAAACAGCAATCTCGCTGTTCCTCGGCACTGTATTGCAAGTAAGGTAGACCCTGACACCATTAGAATGAGCGTAGGCGCAGGCATCTGCCAGTTCAACAGCATTGAAATTAGCCGGAGCACTTCTCATGCCGAACATTGTTGAGCCAAGGTAAACGGCATCCGCGCCGTATTCCACGGCCGCTTCAAGCCTTTCTCTGTCCCCTGCAGGGGCAAGCACCTCGGGAGCTTTTTTTATCTGTGACATAGTTTCACCGTAACGGCAAAGCCGTTCCTTAAAATCAGAATTAGGTCTGTCAGTTATTTGCCCTGAGCACCTTAAGGGTATTTGCGTCGTGCTCAGCATTGGTACGGGCAAGATAAATCTCGCCTGAATTATCGTGACAGAAATAGAAATAATCGGTATCTTCGGGATAAAGCGCCGCTTCAATAGCCGCAACGCCGGGGTTGCAAATAGGACCTGCAGGCAGACCGATTATAGAATGTGTATCATACGCAACGGAATAAATATTAGCTTCATTCACGGAAACGTTGGGAGCAACGTAAGTTTTGATATAGTTATTGGTAGCATCACAGCCGAGAGTAGGATAAGAAACCGAATAGTCAAGTCTGTTGTGCAAAACAGAAGAAACGAGAGGCATCTGCTCTTCGTCAGCAGCCTCACGCTGAATAATGGATGCGAGGATAAGAACCTCATCCATAGTCATTCCAAGCTCATTTGCTCTTGCGGTATATTCCTCGGTCCACCTGTTATTGAAGCCGTTGAGGAACTTTCTGATAACCGCATTGGCATCCATAGTTTCATAGAACTCATAGGTATCGGGGAAGAAATAACCCTCAAGTGCAAATACTCTGTTTGTATTTACGGGAATGTTCTTGATAAAGCTGTAATCAAAGTCCGCACCCTCAAGAGCTGCTACCAGCTGCTCCTTGCTGCAGATTCCGAAATTCTCGATTTTGTCAAACATCTGATAGATTGTCCAACCTTCAGGAAAAACAACGTTGACCGTATCCGCGGCAACCTGAATCTGCTGGAACTCGTGGATATATCCCTCAAGGCCGAGATTTGAAGGCACATAATAAACACCGCTGAGAAAAACGGGAGGCTCGTCATCTTCATCGTTAAAAATCGCCTGGGTGAGATTATAGAAGAATTTACAGAAAAGCTTCTGCTTTACAAGCCCGTTATCAGAAAGAATATCAATAATCTGATCAGCATCAGCGTTATTGGGAATAGTGATGCTCACAGATTCTTCACTTCTGTTAAGCGCAAAAACGTCGTTAATGCAGGAAATTGCAACACACGAAACAATTACTGCGCACAAAACTACTGCGCTGCAGAAAGCTATAAGAGCTTTGTTGGAGGAAAGGTTTTTAAAATTCTTGCCAAATCCCGAGCCCTTCTTCTGAGGCTTCTTCTGAACAGTCTTCTTCTGCGCAGTTTCTTCGGGCTTTTTCTTCCTCGGAGTGAAGTATATGCCTGAGGTCTGTGAAGAAGTTACAGGTTCAACGGGAGCAATCATATCTGAATCATCAAAATGAACCTCGAACTTTTTCTTTGCAGGCGCAGGAGGAGTATTCGTGGCTGACGGCGCGTTTATGGGACCCAAATCAAAGCTCTTGGGTTTACTCTGCTCTTTGGGCTTGGAGGGCTCAAAACTTACCCCGTCAGCAGGACCGAGACCAAAAAAATCAAACGGACCGTTACCTGAATTTTTATTATCCATCGTGTAAGCCTCCTTTCAGTTTATAAAAGCTTACTATATTTTCTGTATTTCTCGTCCGTAAGCAATGCATCAACACTGCAATCGAACTTATCAACCGCAAGCGCATCAACCACAAAGCTTTCATAGCAAAGCCCGACGGTCTTTACACCTGTTCGGCTTATATATCTGTCATAAAAACCTTTACCGAAACCCAGGCGGAATCCTCTCAGATCATATGCCAACGCCGGCACCACGCAAATCGTATCTTTGAAACTGTCAACAAGCCGTGACGGTTGCGCCTGTGGGGCAGGAATACCGTAGGCATCGGGAAAAAGTTCATCAATGCTTTCTGCAATATAAAAATCCATTTCACCGTTTTCACGGCAAACGGGAAAAGCTACCCTTTTTCCGTCAGCAAAAGCACGGTTGATAATTGCGTGAGTATCAACCTCAATTTCAGTTGAATAATAAATCAAAAGAGTTTTGCAGGACGTATAACAGTCAAGCGCAAGAAACGACCGAGCAATCAAACGGTCACGCTCCGATTTTTCTTCGCCCGGCATATCAGCTCGCATTTTCCTGAATCCGCGCCTTAATTTCTGTTTGGTTTCCTTTATGCTTTCGGGCATTGCAGAGTACCCCTTAACTCATCGGACTTCTGCCTGCCGCAGACGGCGGCTACAATCTCAAGCCCGAAATCAACGGCACTTCCCATACCCTTTGCCGTGATAATATTACCGTCAGTGCAAACGAAGCTCTGGGCAACCTCGCAGCCCTTGAGCTCCTGCTCAAAGCCGGGGAAGCAAACAGCCTTTTTGCCCTCAAGCAAACCGAGGTGACCGAAAACGGACGGTGCAGCGCAGATAGCACAAAGAAGCTTTGAATTATCGGCACAGTATTTAACCGCTTCAATAACGTATTTGTCATTTTCAAGATTGACGGTACCCGGCATACCTCCGGGAATTACAACACCTTCAAGTGAAGAATCAAGCACAGTTTCGCAAGCAGACATATCACAGATGATTTTAATGCCGTGAGAGCCGCAGATAACGTCTGAGCCCACTCCTACGGTTTTAACCTCAATACCGGCCCTGCGCATTACGTCAAGGGTTGCAATTGCTTCAACCTCTTCGGTTCCGTCAGCCATAAACAAATAAAACATATACTTCCTCCTATCCTAGCGTAAGCCCGAAATACGCACTGTTAATTTCTTTTGCCGCAAGCTCAGCCTCAGCACTGACGGGCATAAGCATTGCGTTTTTTATAATCTCGGTTTTATCCGCACTCAGCGGAAAATCAAGCGGTAAATCAAATATAAAATTCTCTGCACTGCTTTCATCAAGAATAAGCTTTGCGAGAGCAGGGAAAGCACCTCTTGAAACACAGCACTCATAAACGTAACATTCGGAATTGCCGTTATCTCTTAAAAACGCATATCCGTTCAAAGGGTTGCCGTTGTAAACACATCTGCCACCCGTGAGTTCATTCTCACCCGCAGCATATTCAACAGCGCTTCCGTTCCACAAAAAAGCATCACCCCGGGTAATACGCGAATTTCTGAAGTCGCCCAAAAGAAGGTAATTGGGCTCAACATTCTGAGCCTGCCTGTCGGCAATAATGCGCAGATATTTTCGTTCAATAGAAAGCCTTTTCTTTTCAAAAGCCGTTACAAAGCCGCACTTTGAATAATAATTAAACAAACTTTCTTCACCCGGGACAAGGCATATAAAATCCACATTACGGTCCTTGGCAATCTCGTGCGCTCTTTCAATAAGAGCAGCCATAATTCCCCTGCCGCGGAAACTCTCAGAAGTACAGGCGGCATATATATACATCGACGGATACCTGACAGAGTTAATTCTCAGATCTCCCTCAAGAAGAAAAAGCTGAGATACAACAGCCCCCTGATCTCTGTAAACAACGGTGTTGCCCGGAATAAATCTGCGGGTCATAAAGTTGTTTATATATTCATCCGTGTCACCGAAAGCTTCTTTCCATAAAGCGGAAAGAGCGGCAATATCGGATTTTTTGGCAAAGTCAATCATAGCCCGACCTCATTCGTTAATAATGGAGTTTATGTAAGCAAAGATTTCATCTGAAATATCGTCAATAGTTCTGGGCTCACTGCCGTCTGCGCAAAGGATACGCTTCCAACCGAGTTTCTCGCAGGAATACTCAGCCGCCTCTCTGCAAGCCGCAAGGTAAGCAACGTTTTTCTCGTGTATATCCTTTTTGCTTTCATCACCGTTGTATCTTGAAGTCATCAGCTTCTGTGACGCTTCAATCGGCATATCAAGGTAAACAACCGCATCAGGTGCGGGAATCCCAAGCTTACCGTATTCAAAATCCTCAAGCCATTCAAGGTATGAATCACGCTCATCTTCACTGAGCTTTGTAATCTGGTGGTATGCGTTGGAGGTTGTATATCTGTCCGCAAGAATTATACCTCCTGCACAGTAAGCCTCTTTCCAATAGCAATGGTAACTTACGTATCTGTCAACCGCGTAGAAGGAAGAAGCGGCATATGCATTAACAGCATCAGGACTGCCTCCGAATCTACCTGCAAGGTACATCTTTACAAGCTCACATGAAGGGTCGTCATAATTGGGAAGTTTTATACGCGTAACACAGACTCCCTGCGCCTCAAGACGCTGTTTGAGCAAAGAAAGCTGAGTTGATTTTCCGCTGCCGTCAAGGCCTTCGATTACTATAAGCTTACCTTTCATATTCCCTCCGAGCGCATATTTGCCTAATATAATTTCATCATATTATAACAAATATTTATTTAATATGCAAGTAGCAAAACATATTATTGTTAAAGGATGCAAGACTATACGGAACTGCCGCAGAAAATCACTCTGCGGCAGCCGTTAAAGCAATTATCTCCTTTGGATATTTTAACCCGTCAGACTCATATATTACATCAAAACCGAAAAATGATTGATTCTCAAAAGTATATGGGCTGAAGCTGTTTTCCGTCAAGCGCACTGAGTATGGCATCGTAGGTCTTTGTAAAATCCGCCACAACGCTCCTCGGCTTTTTTCTGCAATCATCCTGAGCCATCGGCACAAAGTAAACGTTTCTGTTATTCAGCAGCTTGCCTACGTTCACTGCCGCATTCGACAGTGCATCATTGGTGGACAAAGCAAGCAAAAGCGGTCTGTCATTCCTTAGATGTGCCTTTGCGGCAAGGGTGACAGAAGTATCCACAACACCGTTTGCAAGCTTTGCCGCCGTGTTGCCCGTGCAAGGCTCAATCACAAGTATATCAAGAGTTTTCTCGGGTCCTATCGGCTCTGCCTGAGTGATTGTGTGTATTATTTCACGCGAACAGATTTCCTCTATTCTTCTTCGGAAATCCTCTGCTTTTCCGAATCTCGTATCGGTAGAATATGCAGTCTGCGACATAATCGGAACGACGTTGATGCCTTTTGAAATCAGATACTCCATTTGCCCGATAGCTTTTGAAAATGTACAAAACGAACCGCAAAGAGCAAAACCTGCGGTAATATTATTCATCAGTTTCACCTCCGAGCAAGGATGCAATAATTCTCGCTATAATTCTGCCTGCGCTTACGGGAGCGGTTTTACCGGGAAGCGAGCCTGCCTGGAGAGCCATTATCCCTGCCGCTCTTGCTGCGGCAAAATCCGTACCGAACGGAGCGGAAGCAATATCAATTATTACGGCAGAGCGCTTCATTCCGTTTATCACGGAGCTATCAATAAGCATAGAGGGAACAGTGTTGATAAATATATCAAAATCGCCTGCTTTTTCCTTGAGAAAGCACGTGTTTAACGCATTATATCCGAAGCATTCAGCTTCGCTCACAGCTCCGGCACTCCTTGCAAATACAGTTACGTCAGCACCGAGAGCATCAAAATATTTTGCTATTATTTTGGCTGTTTTTCCGTAGCCCGTAACCGCCACAGACGATGAATACACAGTATATTCGATATTGTTGAAAAGAGTTTTTAAAACACCCTGCGCAGTAGGCACGGCATTCATCATTGTAAGGTCGCTTCGTGCCGAATAATCATAAACCTTACTGCACTTTTCCGCCATAGCATTCTTCCATCTTTCCGAGAGCATTCCCGCAAAAACAGTATGATGATTTTTCAGCATTGCCGTAAGCTTTCCGAGCATAACCCCGTCGTTACTGATTGAAGTTACGGTTTTGCCGTCTCTTGTTGCCGGATACGGCAGAACAAGCACTCCTGCCGCAGCTACGGATTCACTGAATTTATCGGCTGTCACTTTTTCAACGCAGCCTGTATCGTAATCGTCAAAACCGCTGATTTTTACGTCAAAGCCGAGTTCAAGAAGCTCCTGAGCTGCAAAAATCTGCCTGCGGTCACCGCCGATTACAAGTATTTCTTTGTTCACATTTACACCTCCTGTAAAATCCATTCATTAAAAATGAATGCCACTAACAGTTTATGGTGATAATGCAACTTTGCCACATTTCAAAACATTTTCGGATAATTTTAAAATAAGTGTTTATTTTTTCAAAAATATGCAATATAATATATGAAAACGGCAGAAAAACGTTTTTTTGCCGATTCAACGCGAAAGGATGATATTTATGCACGAAATAGATTCCGTTCTCAAAGCCGTCAAAAGGGTTCATTTTATCGGAATAGGCGGCTCGGGAATGTGTCCGCTTGCTGAGATCCTCTATAATCAAGGTTACATTTTAAGCGGCTCTGACAATAACGAAACAGATACTCTTGCAAGAATCCGCTCAATGGGAATCCCTGTCACTCTCGGTCAGAAAGCAGAAAACATAGAAGGCGCTGAGATGATTGTTTATACAGCCGCGCTTTTACCTGACAACCCGGAGCTTGTTGCCGCAAAATCCTCCGGCATACCTTGCTATGAAAGAAGCAAGCTGCTTGGAGCTATCACAAGGCTTTACCCTGACTGCATCGGTGTATGCGGCACCCACGGAAAAACCACCGTTTGCGCAATGCTCACTCAGGTGCTTATAGAAGGCGAAAAAGACCCTACCGCAGTAATCGGCGGAAAACTTCCGCTTACGGGCACAAACGGCATTGTCGGCAAAAGTGAGCATATGGTATGCGAATCCTGCGAATTCGTTGATACGTTCCTTGATTTAACTCCCGACGTTGCAGTAATTCTTAACATTGATGAGGACCACCTGGATTACTTCAAAACCCTCGAAAACATGAAGAAATCCTTTGTAAAATTCACATCCTATGCCACAAAGAAAATCATATATAACGGCGACGACCCTGACTCTGCAGACGTAGTAAATGAAGCTCTTAAAACCAATCCGAAGCCTACAGTCACTTTCGGTTTTGAGCCCTCAAACGACTATTATCCCGAAAACATAGAAATGGTAAACGAATTCGCTCATTTTGATGTTATGCACAAGGGTGAATTCCTTGGCAGAGTTGAGCTCGGTATTCCCGGAAGGCATAACATTTACAACGCTCTTGCGGCTTTCGCAAGCGCCGTGCACACAGGCATGGCTCCTGTCGATATCATAAAAGGTATTCAGAACTTCAGAGGCGCGGGCAGACGCTTTGAAATACTCGCAAAGCTTAACGGAATCACTGTTGCCGACGACTACGCCCATCACCCCAAAGAACTTGAAGTAACTCTTGAAACCGCTATGAAAATGGGTTACAGCAAGGTGTGGGCAGTATTCCAGCCCTTCACTTATTCCAGAACAAAAATCCTTTTTGACGAATTTGTGAGAGTGCTCAAAATTCCCGACAGATGCGTTATGACCGAAATTATGGGCTCGCGCGAAGTTAACACCTTCAACATTTATACAAAAGACCTCGCGGAGCAGATTCCCGAAAGCGTATGGTTCAACACCTTTGAAGAGGTTGCTGACTACATTGTTAAAAACGCCGCCCCAAACGACCTTGTTATAACCCTCGGCTGCGGCGATATTTATAAAGCGGCAAAAATCATTATTAATCTTCTTGAAGGAAAGGATAACTAAAATGAAGTATGAATTTAACCGCACAAACTACAAGGATTTCTCCGTTTATGAGCTCAACAAGCGTGCGGCAAGAGCTTATTCCATCCCCTACTCAAGCAAAGAAAAGCTCGTAAAAACACCTTTTGCAAAAGAACGCAAATCCTCTGATATTGTTAAAGTTCTTTCGGGCAAATGGGATTTCAGATATTTTGCAAAAAGCGAAGACGTTCCCGATGTAATCGACACTGATTCAATCAAGTTTGATTCAATAAAAATCCCTTCCACCTGGCAGAGAACGGGTTACGAACCCCCTGTTTATCTCAACTGCCCCTACCCCTTTGATCTTGAAGCCCCCAATCTCCCTGAAGAACTTTCCGTTGGTTTGTACAGAAAGTTTTTCAATGCTGAAAAGGGCAAAAAATATATCATCTCTTTCCTTGGTGTAATTCCCTGCATCGACCTCTATATCAACGGCACTTATGTCGGTTACAGTGAGGGTGCACACAACACCGCTGAATTCGATATAAGCGATTATATAATCGACGGCGAGAATGAACTCGTTGCAACAATTTACAAATGGTCTACCGCAACATATCTTGAATGCCAGGATATGTTCAGGGAAAACGGCATTTTCAGAGACGTTCTTCTTTACGAAATGCCGGATACTTATATTAATGATTTTTATTTAAAAACAGCTAAAAAGAGAACCAAATGGAGCATTGACGCTCAGTTTGAGATTAACGGTGATACAAACGGATATGAAGTTAAGGCTGAGCTTTTCGACGGTAAAAAGCTCATCGCTTCCGCCTCTTGTGCCGCCGACGCAAGCTGCTCCTTAAAGCTCAACTCTCTTGACGTTACTGAGTGGAATGCGGAAGAGCCTAAACTTTATGAAGCATATATAACTCTTATCAAAGACGGCAATGAAGTTATGTGCATACGCAATTACACAGGCTTCAAGAGCGTAAAAATAAAGAAAGATATTTACACCTTCAACGGCAAAAAAATCAAGTTCAAGGGTGTCAATCACCACGATACACACCACAAGAACGGCTACGTTATGACTCTCGCTGACCTTGAGAATGATATCAGACTTATGAAGAGTCTCAACGTTAATGCGGTAAGAACTTCTCACTATCCTCCCGATCATCAGTTCCTCGTGCTTTGCGATATGTACGGCCTTTACGTTGTTGATGAGGCAGACATCGAAACTCACGGCTGCGGCGGATATCCGCATAACAATATCAACCTTATCAGCCACGACCTTGCCTGGGCACCCAGATACCTTGACAGAGTAAAACGTATGTATATGCGTGACCGTAACCGTGTAAGTATCAGTATGTGGTCATTGGGCAATGAAGCAGGCGGCTACAATTGCCAGGACGTATGCTACGACTTCCTTCACAGCGAGTGCCCCGAAATCCCCGTTCACTACGAAGGTGTTATCGGTACAAAGAGACATTCTTACGACGTTGTTTCGGAGATGTATACAAATCATAGAAACGTTGAAAAAACAGGCAAGCACAGACGCAGCAAGAATCATTCAAAGAAACCGTTCTTCCTTTGCGAATACGCACACGCTATGGGTGTAGGACCCGGCGCACTTGAAGATTACTGGGAAATTCTTTATAAGTACGACAACCTTATGGGCGGCTGCATCTGGGAATGGGCAGACCACGCAGTTTACCACTCAAGAGGCAAGTATAAATTCACCTACGGCGGCGACCACGGCGAGAAAAAGCACGACGGCAACTTCTGCGTTGACGGTCTTGTTTATCCTGACCGCACTCCCCACACAGGTGCTCTAGTTATGCAGGCCGTTTACCGTCCTTTAAGAGCCAGAGTTGAAGACGGAAAGCTTGTTTTGCTTAACACAAACCGTTTCAGAAACACCTCATACATTACCGCAAACTGGGAAATCGTCAAGAACGCAAACGAAGTCCTTGCAAGCGACAGCATTACGGCAGATATTGCCCCCTGCGAAGAAAAAGCATTCGATATTGAAATGATGATTCCCGATGAGAAATGCGACTGTCATCTCAATATCACTTACCTTGACGGTGAAAGCTTTGTTGCACGCGAGCAGATTACACTGCGTGAAGAATACGTTTGCGATATCCCTGAGCAGGATGGAGAGCTCAAATTCAAGTTTGAGGGCAAAAAAATAACAGTTGAGTTCGAAAACGGTCACGTAAGCATCAACTCAGCAACAGGTATGCTCGAGAATTACGTTTATAACGGCAGAGAGCTTATAAATCAGTCTCCCGCATTTTCAAAGGGTCTGTATCCCAACATTTTCAGAGCTTTGCTTGACAACGATGTTCGCCAAAAAGACAACTGGCTTAAAGCAGGATATGATGATTACAAGGTAATCTGCAAGAGCGTTGAGGGCGAGCTTGAAGACGACGAGGCTGAAATCGAAATTGAATTCTCGCTTGTAGGTAAGAACGGAACAATCGCTTCGGTTGAGGTTGAATATGAAATCAAGCCCAACGGAGTTATTGAGGTCGAGGCAGAGCTTAAGCCCAGGAAGTTCAAGCGCACTGCAAAGCATTTTATCAGATTCGGTCTTACCCTTGAAATGCCTGAAGATTATAACAATATTGAGTATTACGGACTCGGCGCATACGAAAACCTCGTTGACCTCAAAGCGCACTGCATCACAGGCAGATATAAAACCACAGTTGAAGAGATGCATGAGCCTTATATCAAGCCTCAGGATGCAGGCAACAGAAGCGAAGTAAGAGAGCTTTCCGTAACAAATGCTGACGGTCAGGGACTTATGTTCTGCTTTGATGAGGATAAATTCTCATTCAACGCCCGCAACTATTCCCAGAAGCTTCTCGCCGCCGCAAAGCATCAGGAAGACCTGCACAGTGAGCACACCACCGCAATCAACATTGACGGCTTCCTCAGAGGCACAGGCACCTCCAGCTGCGGTCCCGATACCCTTGAAAAATACGACGTTGATGCAACCGATTCACTTGAGTTCCAGTTTACAATCGTACCTATCGAATAATGACAAAGCAAACGCCGCAGAGCCAAAACTCTGCGGCGCATTTTTATTTATCTGAATACATTTTTTCATAGTAATCGGCATACTCACCGCTAATTATATCCTCCCACCATTTGCGGTTATTCAGATACCATTCAACGGTTTTCTTGATTCCCGAATCAAAATCCGTTTCGGGAGTCCATCCGAGTTCGTTTGAAATCTTTGCAGGGTCTATTGCGTAACGCAAATCGTGACCCGCTCTGTCTTTAACGTAAGTGATAAGGCTTTCGGGCTTGCCAAGCTGCCTGAGAATAGTTTTGACGACCTCAATGTTTGTTCTTTCATTGTGACCCCCAATATTATAAACCTCACCTGCTCTGCCCTTATCCAGAATCATCTCAATCGCCTTGCAATGATCCTCAACGTAAAGCCAGTCACGCACGTTAAGACCGTTACCGTAAACAGGCAGGCTTTCATCATTAAGAGCCCTGGAAATCATAAGAGGTATCAGCTTTTCAGGAAAATGATACGGACCGTAATTATTGGAACAACGTGAAACGGTGACGTTCATACCATAGGTTCTGAAATAAGCAAGCGTGAGCAAATCAGCAGATGCCTTTGAAGCAGAATACGGGCTTGATGTGTGAATAGGAGTTTCTTCAGTAAAAAACAAATCCTTTGCTTCAAGCGGTAAATCTCCGTAAACCTCATCGGTTGAAACCTGATGATATCTCTCAACACCATACTTTCTCGAAGCATCAAGAAGACTTGCAGTGCCCATAATATTTGTTCTGAGAAACACTTCAGGCGATTCAATGGAGCGGTCAACGTGGCTTTCCGCCGCAAAATTCACAACCTTATCAAACTTTTCTTCCTTAAAAAGAGCGTCAACAAACTCTCTGTCCGCAATATCGCCACGCACAAATTTGAACCTGTCACTTTTAAGTGCCTCGTCAAGAGTTTTAAGGTTGCCTGCGTAGGTAAGCTTATCAAGGCATACAATATCATATTCAGGCTTATTCTCAAGCAAATAATAAATGAAATTGCTGCCAATAAAACCCGCGCCTCCGGTAACAAGAAGCTTTATCATCTTAATTCTCCTTTGCCTCGGCAACTGCCGCATCCTTTTTTTCTTGCTTTTTCTGATTCGGGTCAAATTCCTTGGACATTCTGCGGATTTCAACACGGTCAAAATACTTTTTAAACCTTACACCTGCGTTAAAATGC
The DNA here is from genome assembly GCA_045592385.1 of Acutalibacteraceae bacterium. Classification (GTDB taxonomy): domain Bacteria; phylum Bacillota; class Clostridia; order Oscillospirales; family Acutalibacteraceae; genus CAG-177. Next base: position 2,326 of record JAZNUP010000083.1, on the reverse strand, counting down.
AGATTACAGTCAGGGCAATAGTATACTGCCCTGAAGAACTGATTATGATATTTCCAGTCACTCTTCTGCTCACAAGGCTTAAAGCATTTTTCACAGTTACAGTAAAACTCTTTTTTATCAACAAGCGGATTATCTATATTGCTTATAACTTTAGCCTTAAAGAAAAGTCTGCCATAAAACTCATCGTTGCAGGTTTTATAATAAGGCTCAAACTGCGCCTTGTTGAAAATTCTTCTGAATACTTCTGCGGAAAGCAGACTGTCATCAAGCGCTCTGTGGAGAGAATAACTGTCAGGGTCAATCCCGAGCGACTGCGCAGCGGCAAGAAGCCCTACCTGAGTGCCCGACGGAGAACTGACCGCACGGTGATAACAATCCTGCAAATTACAGTACTTGTTGAGGAAAGGAATTGTTTTTATACCGTTAAGGTAAGAAAAGTTTTCAACAAGAACTCTTATATCACAGTCTCCCCATGTAAAAATCACGGTTTCTTCTTTTCCCAGCCATTTGCGGAATTCGGAAAAGGCCTTGGTAAAAAGCACGCCGGAGTGAATATCGTCATTGGTTATATGGGTAAGGCGCTTTACACGGCCCCTGAGCTTTCTGCCGATCTGTGACTTGATAACCTGAGAAAAAGTATCTATCTGATTAAAAGAATCGTCAAGCATAACCGCGCCGATTTCAATTATTTCATTTATAAAACTTGCGGACTTCTTGGCATATGTATTATTCCATTCAAGGTCCATTATTACATAATGCATTACTACATCCCTTTACGAAGTTAATTACTTAATACATAATACAACATTCCCGTTATGTTTTCAAGACAATAATTTTATTGGATATTGATTTTTTTAAAAAGCGGTTGTATTATTACAATAACAGAATACTATATAGTTTCAGAAGGTGCATAAAATGAATAACAAAACATATAAACTTTCAGAAAACAGAGTGTGGAGAATTTATCTCGGAGGCAAGCTTCTTGATGAATTCAGAGGCAACGAGGGTACGGACGGTTATTTCCCTGAGGACTGGCTCGCTTCCGTTGTGCCTGCAAACAACCCTCCCCGCCCCGACACTCCCGAGAGAGAGGGCTTAAGCAAAACCTGCAACGGTGAGTATCTCAAGGATATCATAGATTCCGCCCCCTCAGGATGCCTCGGAGATGAGCATATAAAAAAGCACGGTGAAAACTTCGGTGTATTAACAAAGTTTCTCGATTCTGCCGAACGTCTGCCCATTCAGGTACATCCCGACAAGCACGCCGCAAGAACTCTCTTCAACTCAGAATACGGCAAAACAGAGGCATGGTATATCCTTAATTCCAGAAAAATCAACGGTGAGGAGCCTTACATTCTTCTCGGCTTCAAAGAGGACGTTACTGCCGCTCAGTTAAAAGAGCTTTTTGATAAGCAGGATATTCCTGCTATGGCTGAGCTTATGCACAAAATCCCTGTAAAAAGCGGCGATGTTTTCCTTATCACCGGCGGAACTCCTCACGCAATCGGACCCGGCTGCTTCCTGCTCGAAATCCAGGAGCCTACCGATTACACAATCAGCCTTGAAAAATGCAACACGCTGGGCGAAAAGCTACCCGATTTTCTTTGCCATATGGGTATCGGATTTGACAAGATGTTCGATTGCTTCAACTATATCAATTACAGCCTTGAAGAGCTTCTTAAGAATTTCAATCTTTCGCCCGAAGTTATTGAAGAGAATGAGATTTATTCGCTCACCAGGCTTATCGGCTACGAAGCCACCCCCTGCTTCTCTCTCCGCAGGCTTGACGTTAAGAAAAGCTTCACAAGAAAGAACGAAAACGTACCCTCTGCGCTCGTATGTATAAGCGGTGAAGGAAAAATCAATTCCACTCCCATTAAAAAGGGTGAAAGCATGTTTGTAAGAGCCGATGCTCTTACCACCGAATTCGAGGTTGAAGACGGCTGTGAGCTCACCGTTCTTGAGTGCTTGCCTCCCTGCTGAAAAAACTGAAGGAAATTTCAAATTAATGAAAAAGTTAAACGATAAGAAAAACATAAATTTATTTATTGCAATATGCAGCCTCGTATATTTCACAAGCTATCTTACCCGCAAAAACTATGATGCGGCGCTTGTTGAAATTTATACGTCAATGGATATCCCGAAAACTCTCGCAAGCCTTGCAAGCACCGGTGCGGTTATTACCTACGGCGCAGGTCAGCTTCTCAGCGGTGTTCTCGGCGATAAACTCAAGCCGCGCAACATAATCTTCTGCGGTCTTATAATCACAAGCATCTGCAACATCCTTATGCCCCTTGCGGGTAATATTTACCCAATGATTGCCATA
>JAZNUP010000082.1:0-27275 GCA_045592385.1 Acutalibacteraceae bacterium | reverse complement strand
CCGTTCCATACCGGAGGCGATGAGCGCCTTTCACCCTGCCTGGGGCGAGGCTTGTCAAAGGAAGGACGCTGAGCGGGCTTTTCTTCCTTCTCCATAAGTCTTTTAATAGAAAGACTTACCTTGCCTTCGGGACTTACGGCAACAACCATAACCCTTACTTCCTGACCGATAGTTAAAAACTCTTTGATGTCCTTAACGTAGGACGTGGAAACCTCAGAAATATGTACCATTCCTGTTTTTCCGCCTTCAAGCTCGACAAAAGCACCGAAATCAGTCAATCCGGTAACCTTGCCTGTAAAAATTGCACCTTCTTCGATTTGCATAACCTAAACCCGGGTCCTCCCACATTTTGAAATTACATATATTCACGCTCATTAAGAGCGAATACAGTCAGAACAAAGGCGCTTAATGTTATGATACATCGGAAGCGGAGTAAACACGCTCTCCGCTTGCCGCATAACCGTACTTCTCGCGGGCAACCCGTTCAATGTATGCGTCCATATCGTTGCTGTTTATAAGAGCTTCAAGCTCTGCGTTTTCCGCTTCCTGCTCTGCAATCTGTTTTGAAATCTCTTCGTTTTCCGCAGCCTGAGCATTAATGCTCACCTGATAACTGAAAATGCGTATAAGAACATAAGCGGCGAATATAATTACTGCCGCCACATATAAGAAACTTATTTTTCTTTGCTTTACAGCCTTAGTTCCCATTAATTAAGAAATCCTCTTGCGCATTTTTGGACATAATTATCCATAGAAAATAATATCACGCTTGTTCAGCTTTTGCAAGAGAAAAATCAATTATTTACCGACTTTTTCCGTTCTTTTTTAATTAATTCTTTGATTTTACTAAATAAAATTTTAATTTTAGCTTTTATAAGACGGAAAGGCGCAGATATAAGCATAAAAAACGCCTTGATTTTTTGCGCAACCCTTCCCGCCAACGCACTGAAAGTAAAAAACCATATCAGCCATCCGAGGATTTCAGCCAGAAAAATGTAAAAACGGATTTCGCCGCCACTGAATGCCAGAACGAAGCAAAAGGTTGCCATAGTCACTGACAGACTGTAAAGCAAATCGCAGATAACGGTAACTCCGCGAAAGCTTATGCAAACCCGCAGAATTTTAAAAAAATCGTATGCCGCGCCCAGCAAAAAACCCAGACCTATTCCCAGCAAAAACACCTTGAGCTGCTCCGAAAGAGCCTGAATGTATTCCATTATCTGAACACCCTGCTGAAAAATCCGCCCGTTGAAGGCTGCTCATCCGAATAAACCACGGCAGCAATCTTGCCTTCTATCATCAGCTCACCGGTCTCAACGCTGAGTTTATTGATATGCAAATCATTCCCCCGCACCGTAAGCTCGCCCAAATCTGTATAAACCGTTACGCTCTGTTCATCAAAGCTGTCCACGTCAGCAACGCCCGTTACCGTAAGCAGTCTTCTGTCCTCAAGGATAAGATTATGCGGCAACGCCATTACCGGCTTTTTTTCTTCCGTCATAAAAAAACACCTCCTGTTTGTTCATATATATGAACAAGGAGGCGGTTTTATTACGGTTATTAAAGCTGCCTGAACATAAGCGCGGCGCTTTCTTTGGTTGCGTGCTCAGAAACGCTGAGCACCTCAAATTTATTGGTAGACGAGCCGAAGGTGATTTCGATGATATCGCCGACTTTTACGTCGTAAGATGCTCTTGCAACCTTGCCGTTTACACTGACGTGCTTTGCATCGCACGCATCGTTGGCAACCGTTCTTCTTTTGATAATTCTGGATACTTTAAGATATTTATCAAGTCGCATACTTTCACTCCGAAAACAGAGCCGCCCGTAAAAGGCGGCTCCGAAAAATTAAGATTCAATTATTTAACAAGGTTCTTGAGACCCTGACCAGCCTTGAAAGCGGGAATCTTTGTTGCGGGAACGGTGATAGCTTCGCCTGTCTTGGGGTTGCGAGCTGCCTTCTCTGCGCGCTCACGAACTTCAAATGTACCAAAGCCTACAAGCTGAACCTTCTCGCCATTTGCAAGAGCGTCAGTGATAGCTGCTACAACAGCGTTTACTGCCTTCTCTGCGCACTTCTTTTCGATTCCTTCTTTAGCTGCAATAGCTGCTACGAGTTCTGTCTTGTTCATTTTAATACTCCTTAGTTTTTTGTTTATTTATGAATACACTAAAGTATTACATACCCATTAATTTCGCTTCATCCCAGAGCTTATCAAGCTCTTCAAGCGATGAAGTGCTCATATCAATCCCTCTCTCGGCTGCAAGGCTTTCAACCTTAAGAAACCTGCTGAGGAATTTATCGTTGGCGGCGGTAAGCGCCTCCTCGGCATCACAGCCGATAAATCTTGAAACGTTGACTGCGGAAAACAGCAAATCGCCGAGTTCTTCAAACTGATTTTCCTTATCTCCGTTTTCAATAGCGTCCTTCAACTCCTGAGTTTCCTCCGCAATTTTATCAAGAGCACCGGAAACGTCCGCCCAATCAAACCCGACCTTTGCGGCCTTCTTCTGGAGCTTTTCGCCTCTCATAAGCGCAGGAAGCTCACGCGGCACACTTGCCATAGAATCCCCTGCAGTTTTCTGACCCTTGGTTTTTCTTTTGATGGCATCCCAATTGGTCAGCACGTCGTCTACTCCTGAAATTTCGGTAGTTGAAAAAACGTGAGGATGACGGATAATGAGTTTTTTGCAGATTCCGTCACACACATCATCAAAGGTAAAGCACTCAGCCTCTTCCTCCATCTGAGAGTGAAAAACAACCTGCATAAGCAAATCACCGAGTTCTTCGCACAAAAGCTCTTTATCATCCTTATTGATAGCCTCTATGACCTCATAAGTTTCTTCTATGAGGTTTTTCTTTATGGAGGTGTGAGTTTGCTCAGCATCCCACGGGCATCCGCCGGGTGACCTGAGAAGCATCATAATATGAAGCAAATCTTCAATTGTGTATTTTTCTTTTTGAACAAACTCTACCATTGTTTTCCTCCGAAAGCTATCTTAAACTATTTTAACCCAAAAGTCTATATTTTTCAAGCACTTTTGCAATTTTTTCTCCCTTGGGAAGCACAGAAATATCCTCTTTTTTAATTCCTTTAAAGAAAAGAAGAGAAATCAGATATACTACCGCCGCAAAACCGATTGAAATGACGGTTGAAACCGTATTGCCGTTAAGCACGCTTTCAAGATTGCCTGCAGGGATTATCAGCCTGAAAAGTCCATTTGCGGCATAAGCGCTGACACCGCAAAGCACAGCGCAAATGAGAGGTCTTACAAGAACAGACTGCCAATGAATTTTCACCTTGGAAACCCTGAGAAGTGAAACAAGGTTAATTCCTACAATAATAACGTAGAACAGAAGCGTTCCTACAAGAGCGCCGAAAATATTGAATCTGTAATTTCCTACAAAAATGTAGTTGCAGATTATTTTAACAACCGCGGCAACACATACAGATTTAACGGGAATATCCGTTCTGCCGATTGCCTGAAGCATATTTGTTACGGGAGTGGAAATTGCGATTATGGGTGTTGCAAAGCCGTATGCCGCCATAAGCGGAGCTACAATAGCGATTGAATCCGAGCTTGAACCTCTGCCGTAAATTATCTCAAGAATAGGCTCAGCAAGTACACCGATGCCGATACCTGCAGGAAGAGCGATAATCATAGCAACACGAAGTACGGTTTCAATTGTTGACTTTGCTTCATCCTTATTCTTAACCGCCCACGCTGCCGCAAGTGCAGGCAGAGCGCTGACGCCAAGCTGGATGGTGATAGTGGGAATAAGGCTCTTGAAATCAAGAGAAGTACCGTAAGCACCCCAAAGGTATTTTACAACCTCTGCCTTATCGGTGAGGTTAAGTCTGTTGTTTGCCGCAGCAGCAGTAAACGACTCGGTAAACATTTCAGTGATATAGTTGAAGCCTACGTCACTTTCAAGAGCAGACTTTATTCTCGCCTGGATGGTTGCGGTATCAATGAGATTGGTTATGTTTAAAATCAACGCACTGATAACCATAGGGATTGCGATTTTAATCATTTCCTTTGCAAGGACACTGCCGTCACGGGGACGGGGCGAATTGACAAGCTGCTCACGGGTAAAACCGTCACCCTTTATCTTGTAGCAGATTGCAAGGTAAACCGTACTTGCAACAGAGCCGAGAGTAACACCCATAACTGCACCGGCAGATGCCCAGGGTGTGATGGCACTGTTTGCCTCGGTTGCATTAGTAACAACAGTACCGAAAACGGTTGCAGAAACTCCGCCCGAAGCCGCCATTCCTGCCTCAAACTGATTCATTCCGTAGCTCTGTACAACCTTAATGAGCACAAGACCGAGGCAGAGCTTGCCGAGAGCTTCAAGGAACTGAGAAATTGCGGTGGGGGTCATATTGCGAAGACCCTCATAGTAGCCTCTGTAAGAGGACATAAAGCAACAGAAGAAAATTGACGGGGCAATGCAAAGAATTGCAGGAAGGTTTCTGATATCAGCAATGTAAAGTGCATACGGATATGCAATAGCAAGCATAATCAGAGTGCCGCAAGCGCCGACAATAAGGAAAAGCCTTACGGAAACGCGGTACACAAGCCTTGCTTCCCTGAATCTTTCAAGCGCAACGTTCTCTGCAACCATTCTTGAAACCGCAACCGGCAGACCCGCCATTGCAATCGCAAAAATAGGAGTATAGATTTCGTACGCAGAGTTGAAATATCCCCTGCCTACGGTGCCTATCATATCCGTCATCGGAATCTTGAATAAAACTCCGATAACCTTTACAAGCATTACCGACATTACGAGAATAATCGCTCCGTTAAGAACAGACTGTTTCTTTTGATTTTCCACGCAATTCTCACTCTCCCTCAAAATTATTTATCCGAGAAATTCGTTAAGCAGACAGTCTCCGCACAAAAGCTCCTTTGGTAACGGCTCAAAAAGCTCCAACGCCTTCAGCAGCCTTTGAGCAGTCTCCTCCTGCCCTGCCTGTTTAAAAAGCTCACACGCTTCATTTGCAAACATACACGGTTCACACGCATGAAACGAGTCAATCTTCGCATCGGCAAGCTTTTCAAACGGAAAAAGGTATTTGTTTTCACCGTTCAACACGCTTTTCCACAGCACAAAGGTTTCTTTTGCTGAAGTATCACGGTCACGGTTATCCCTGACAGTTCTTCTTATAAGACGCAAATCACGCTTACTGAGAAGAACGGCAGAGCGTGAATTATAAACTCTTGAAGAAACGCTCACGTAAACCTTTGCAATCCCTTCACCTGCAAGCCTGGAGGTTACAACGGGATTTAGTGCGTGAAGCCCTTCCACAATGAGCAGACTGTCACTGTTAAGAGTAACTTTTTTGGTTTTTTCGCTCCTTCCGTGAGCCTTGAAATCGAACAAAGGCATTTCACATTCGCCCTTTTCCCTCAGGCGGGAAAAGCACTCCCCCATAAGAGGTAAGTCCAACGCGTGAACGGTTTCAAAATCATAGTTTCCGTTTTTATCCTTCGGATACAAATCAAAAGAAGCAAGATAAAAATCATCAAGCGAAACCGTTTGCGCATCGAGCGACATTTTTTCCAGAGCCTTGCGGATAATCTGCGCAGAGGTGGTTTTACCCGACGCGCTCGGACCCGCCAGCATAAGAATTCTTGTGTTTTTTGTAACAACACTTTCAAGTACGGCTTTTACACGGCTTTTATATTCCTCACAGCATCCCGCAACAAATCCCACAGGATCAGTGCGCGCTTCACGGTTTATAATCTGCGGTGTGTATTCAGTCATAGCTTCCTCCTGAAAAAGTCTGTACTTTTTAGTATGACGAATAGAAGCTGTTTATTCTGCCTTTACGCTGAACAAGTTCATCAAATCGCGAAATATATTCATAAGGATACTTAAAATTAAAGATTCTCTCTATGTAATCGCCCTCGGGCTGCTTGAGCCTTGTGACGGCACCTGCGCCTACCGCAAGCACGGTGTGACACTCCTCCATCATAAAGACGTTGTAGAGGCATTCCTTGCCCTGCTTTGCCCAGCCGACATTTTCAAGATTGCCAACGCATTTACTCTGGCGGTACATATAATAGGGGTCATATTTTGCACCCGTAAGCCTTTGCTGAGCATAGGCGAGCATCCGGGCAGCTTCGTTTCCGTCAGCAACCTGCGCACCGTCAGCAACCATCTGCGAAGAACGCTTGAGCGCGAGAGAATGTATTGTTATATTGTCAGGTGCAAGAGTTACGGCTGTATCTACCGATTCGCAAAAGCCCTCATATGTATCAGACTCAAGCCCTGCTATCAAATCCATATTTATACTTTCAAAGCCCAGACTTCTTGCAAGTTTATATGCGCTTACCGCCTGCTCAACACTGTGATTCCTGCCGATAACGTCAAGCACCTGCTGAGAAAAAGTCTGCGGATTTATGCTTATTCTGCCCACGTTGTGATTCCTTAAAGTGCGCAATTTCTGAACCGTCACGGTATCAGGTCTGCCGCACTCAACCGTATATTCACGCAGATGGGACAAATCAAAATGATTTTCAATCTGAGTCAGAAGAGCATCAAGCTGAGATGCTTCAAGCACACTTGGTGTACCTCCGCCGAAATAGATGCTCTCAAGCTTTAAACCGAGTTCACCCGCAATCACGCCCGTTATTTCCAGCTCTTCAAGTAATTTTTCGAGATACTGAGGAACAAGCCTTTTTGCATTCGCATTGCTTATGGAATGGGAAACAAACGAGCAATAGCTGCACCTTGACGGGCAAAAAGGAATTGAAACGTAAAGGCTGTAGGATTCGGGCTTGGAAAGAGCAATAATCTTACTTTCCGCCTCCGCTACAGAGCAGGTAAGGTCGGTTTTTTCGTCATTTACAAGCAGCTGATTTGAAAAATAATCCCTTGCCCCCTGCTTTCCGTACTCATTCTCAAGTTTAATCATAAGCTTGGAGGGACGCACTCCCGTAACAATACCCCACGACGGACGGTAACCCGTTATCTCAACAAGGCAGGCAAACAGAAGCTGAGCCATCAAAAGCTCATCATCGCCGCCCTGCACTCTTTGAGCCTTACGCGATGCCGCCGCACCGTCAATACGGCAAAGCACGGATACTTGAGTTTCATTCATAAAAGTTTCAACCGTGCGTTCATCGGCGCAGTTTTCCGCTTGCTCATAAACTTTTTCAATTTTATCGTTGGGATAAAATATACGGCACAGATTTTCCATTTCATAATGGAAAACGTGGCCGAGAATTTTTAAAATCAATTCTTTCACATCCTTCGGATGAATCGGTTGTGTGTTCTCTCTCTGTCAAGAGTGGTTTCTCTGTTATGACCGGGAAGAATTCTGTAATCACCTTCAAGGGAAATAAGATTCCTGACAGACTGTGTAAGTTCCTCGATGCTGCCGCCTTCAAAATCCGTTCTGCCGACTGTCATACAGAAAAGGGTATCTCCCGTAATGATAGTTCTTTCGCCCTCAATAACGTAGCACACTCCGCCCTTTGTATGGCCGGGAGTGCCGATAACCCTGATTTCCTCATCGCCAAGGGTAAGCACGTCACCGTCAGCTACGGTGATATCTGCCTGCACGGGATGCTGCTCCTCAGGGAAATTGCCGCTGCAAAGGCTTTTCACAGGGTCGGTGAGGCAATCCTTATCAGCCTCGTGGATTACAACTTTTGCACCCGTAGCCTTCTGCAAGCCGTAAACACCCATTATATGGTCAAAGTGACCGTGGGTGAGAAGAATGTATTTGAGCTTTGCTCCGCTTTTGGCAAGAGCATCTTTTATAACGTCATCATACCAGCCGGGGTCAACCACCGCAGCCTCACTGCCGCTTGCATCAACAAGCAGATAACAATTTGCAAAAATAGGATGAACCAGCTGAAGTTTTGAAATATCCATAATAACTCCGATTCCTTATTTTTTACACCAGATATCAGTATCAAGAACAATTGTAACCGGGCCGGCGTTTACGATGCTGACCCTCATATCTGCGGCAAAAATGCCGTTGGCAACCTTTTTAACCCCGTTTTCCGCAAGGCAACGGGAAAAGTATTCGTAAAGTCTTTTTGCCTCCTCGGGCGGTGCCGAGGACGTAAAAGAGGGACGGTTGCCCTTTTTACAATCAGCGCAGAGAGTGAACTGAGATATTACAAGAATTTCACCGTCAACATCTGTGACACAAAGATTCATTTTCTCCTGCTCATCCTCAAAAATCCTGAGCTTTGCAATTTTTGCGGCAAGCACCTCAGCCTCTTTTTCCGTATCACCGTCAACAACACCCAGAAGCACGTTAAGACCTTTTGAAATTTCACCCACTGCCTGACCGTTTACGCTGACGTCGGACCGCAAAACTCTTTGAACAACCGCTCTCATTCTTAAACACCCGTTCTTTCAACAGCAAGCACGTCATCAATCCTTGAAAGTTTTTCCATAACGTTTTCAAGGTGCTCAACTCCGTTAACCGAAACAGTTACGAAGAACGAACATCTGCCGTCGCTGTAATTTCTGGTATTGATATCATTAATCATAATATGCATGGATGCCAGCTGACCCGAAAGGTCCGCAAGCATACCCATTCTTTTAAGACAGGTGATATGGAGGGTACATTTGAAATCCTCCTTCACGTTACTGTCCCAATACGCGTTTATCCAACGCTCAGGCTCTGCGCTCTTTGAAATATCAGCAGGCACGTTAGTGCAAATCCTTGTATGAATCGAAACACCGTGACCTCTTGTTATAAAGCCGATAATATCGTCACCGGGCAACGGATTGCAGCAACGGGAGAATTTAACAAGGCAATTGTCAACACCCTCTACCACAACACCGTCCTTACTCCTTGTGCGCTTCTTTTCGGGCTTGATTTCAGGCATTGCTTCAGGCACCTTAGCCTTGACAAGCTTGGAATACTCGTCCTTTATACGGGGCATCATCCTCGTAACGGAAAGACCGCCGTAGCCTATTGAAGCGTAGAAATCGTCAAGTGAATTGCAATGCTGATGCTCAGCAAGCTTTGTAAGGAACTGCTCTGCCTCATCCGGTGAAAGACGGATAAAGTTACGCTTGAATTCTCTTTCGAGTTCCGCCTTACCCTCGGCAATATTTTCCTCACGCTTCTCTTTCTTGTACCACTGCCTGATTTTCGAGCGTGCCTGGCTGGTTTTTACTATCTTAAGCCAATCTCTGCTGGGGCCCTTACCCGCCTGAGAGGAAGTAAGAATATCAACAATCTGACCCGTTCGCACCTCATAATCAATCGGCACTATTCTGCCGTCAACCTTTGCTCCGACCATACGATTACCGACCGCGGAGTGAATGGCGTAGGCAAAGTCTATTACCGTTGCACCCTTGGGAAGATTGAAAACGTCACCCTTAGGCGTGAAAACGTAAACCTCTTCAGGTGCAAGGTCACTCTTGATTGTGCGCACGATATCTTCAACGTCTTCAGATTCATTCTGGCTTTCAAGCAGCTGACGAATCCACGCAAGACGCTCTTCAAACTTAGCCTTGCCGCCGCTCATACCGAGCTTGTATTTCCAATGCGCCGCAATGCCGTATTCAGCCGTGTGATGCATTTCCCACGTTCTTATCTGCACTTCAAAAGGAATACCTTCCTTTTCAATAACCGTGGTATGAAGCGACTGATACATATTGGGCTTGGGGGTTGAAATGTAATCCTTGAATCTGCCGGGAATGGGGCGGAACATATCGTGAATAATTCCCAGGCAGTTATAGCAATCAATGATGGTATCAACGATAATGCGTATGGCATAAATATCGTAAATCTCATCAAAGTTTTTATTCTGCATATACATCTTGCGGAAGATACCGTGAACTGATTTTATTCTTCCGCTGACCTGAGCACCCTTTACCAGCGGGTCAATTCTTTCCTTAACCCTCTCCTGAATGCTTGAAAGGTATTCGTTCCTTGACTGACTTTGAGCCTCAAGGGATGAACGGATTTCCTCATAAGCGACAGGGTCAAGGTAGCTGATAGCCAAATCCTCAAGCTCTTCTTTTATTGGTCTGATACCAAGACGGTGAGCAATGGGTGCATAAATCTCAATGGTTTCGCAGGAGATATCTCTTCGCTTCTGCGGCGACTTGAACATAAGGGTACGCATATTGTGAAGCCTGTCCGCAAGTTTGATAATGATAACTCTGATATCCTGCGACATTGCAAGGAGCATCTTGCGGATATTCTCTGCCTGCTGCTCCTCCTGAGTTGAAAGAGGCACCTTGCCGATTTTTGTAACGCCGTCCACAAGAGCGGCAATTTCGGCACCGAAGCCTTTTTCGATATCCTCATAGGTAAGCGTGGTATCTTCTATAGTGTCGTGCAGCAGTGATGCCACAATCGCACCGCAATCCATACCGAGGTCTGCAAGAATTTTCGCAACACTCAACGGATGAATTATATACGGCTGACCCGAAAGACGCTTCTGGGTTGAATGAACATCCCTGGAAAGCTCGTATGCTTTTTTAATCATAGCAAGCTCATTCTCGGAAAATCCTTTTACAGCATCCATAAGCGCCGCAAGGCAACCTTCTTCCGTTTCACTCGCCTTTGCAAATATTTCCTTTTGATCAATTGCGTTGGTACTCAAATTCAACCCTCCTGTCTTTATCTTACATAAAGCTGCGTAATCTCTTCATTAAAACCGAATCGTCAAGATTTACTTTATCTGCTCTTTCAGGCGCATAAAGGCAACCGTTTTCATTCCTTGCCACAACGCCCATCTCAAGCATAACCTCAACAGCAACCGCCACCTTGCAGAATTTTGAGCCGTCATCACCGAGACGCACACAAATGATTTCCTCACAACCGTCAAGCGGTCTTGCTGCCTTGATATATTTAAAAACTTCCACTTGAAGTTCTCTTTCGGGATAAGCTGATGCTGCCTCTTCCCTGCTGAGAGCTCTTGCGCCCGTAACCTTTTCAAAAAGCCTGTGCCCTGACAGCACACGTTCCTCATTTGTTGACGCAGGGCGGATATTGCGTATATTAACGCTTACCCTTTCCACTCCGTTGAAAACGTTACGGTCAAGATTTACGGCAAGGTCAATCAGATCTCCCCTGCTGTAAGGGAACTGTTTTTCTTTCATTCCGAAATAAACCGCTCCGAAACGTACGTCGCCCTTGCTTATCACAAGGCGCATATGCTTACCGTCACCGATTGATGAGAAATCCTCAATCTTCATTGAGAAAAGACCGAAGCACGGCTGAGGATTGCCTGAGCCGAAGGGCTCCAGCGCATCAATAGCATCAAGTATATCAAGCCCGATTGACTTCGGATTTATTTTACAGTCAATACGCTGAACAGGGAAAGGCATTTCAATATCAGACACATACTCGTTTATCCTGCGCCTGAATTCATCAATCCTGCCGCTGTCAAGCCCTATGCCTGCCGCAAGCGTATGACCGCCGTAATGGGTAAGACAATCGCTTACCGCCTCTATTGCTTCAAAAATCGAAAAGCCCTCTATGCTTCTGCACGAGCCTTTTGCGCTTTCTCCGTTTCTTGAAATAACAACTGCAGGTCTGCCGTAACGCTCAACAATCCTGGAGGCTACAATTCCGATAACTCCCTGATGCCAGTCCTCCGAATCAACTACGATTATTTTATCCTTTGTGCGTTCAGGCTCACAAGCAAAAAGACGTTCCACACTGTTGAAAATCCCCGTTTCGGTCTTCTGACGTTCAACGTTCATTTCACATATTTCTTCAGCAAGACCCTGAGCAAGCTCATCATCATCGCACAAAAGCAAATCAAGCGCCCTATCCGCAGAACCCATTCTGCCGGTTGCGTTTATTCTGGGGCAGACGGTAAACGCAGCCGAAGTAGCACTCAGCTGCCTTGACACCGCACCGGCACTGCTCAGAAGAGCGTAAAGTCCAGCTCTCGGAGATTCATTTATAACCTGAAGACCGTTTCTTACAAGCACTCTGTTTTCGCCGCGCATACAAACTACGTCGCCGATTGTACCGAGAGCCGCAAGGTCGCCGAATTCGTCAAGCACGGAATCCTCATCCCCGCCCTCGAGCGCACTTACAAGCTTGAATGCAACGCCTACACCCGAAAGCTCCTTGAACTCACTGGGGCAATCCGCTCTGTGAGGATTTACAACAGCAACTGCCCTGGGAAGTTTTTCGCCCACCATATGATGGTCGGTAATAATCAAATCCATTCCCAGCTCTGCCGCAAGCTCCGCTTCCTCAAAAGCGGAAACTCCGTTATCAACTGTAATGATAAGCTTAACATCCTGCTCGGCAAAAAATCTGACCGCAGAGCAGTTGAGACCGTAACCCTCTGTAATACGGTCAGGAATATATCTTATAACGTTAGCTTCTCTCGATTCGAGATAAGAATACAGAAGCGCGGTAGCGGTGATACCATCAGCATCATAATCTCCGAAAACCGCTATTCTCTCAAACTCATCAATAGCCTTTTCGATTCGCTCAACCGCCAGGTCCATATCCGCAAAGGTAAAGGGATTGATTGAAAGCGGAGCGTTGGGGTCAAGAAATTCTTCAATTTCCGCCTCATCCGTTATTCCTCGTGAGATAAGCAAATAAGCCGACAGAGGATTAACGCTGAATTTTTCAGCAACCTGAGCAGCTAAATCTTTATCACATTCGGAAACAATCCACTTTTTTCTAATCAACCCGTATCATTCCTTTCTAACTGATTAATTATAACATAATAAGTTACCCTTTTCAAGGAATTATTATATATATAATTATAAAAATATCAGATGCGACTTATGCCGCACCTGATATTAATTAATTCAAGCGTTTATTATTTGAAAAGGTATACTCTTGTTTCGTAAGGTCTTGTTACGAAACTATTGAGAGAATTATCGGAAACCTCGTAGTTAGAAAGCACAAGCTCGCCCTTGCTCAGGTCAAAGCCCTGAGGAGCGCTGAAGTTTACGGGCTCTTCGCTGAAGGAGTTGATAACAAGCATACGCTGGCCTTCATAATTACGCTCGTAAACAAAAAGCTTTCTGCTGTTCTTATAGTGAAGCTTGAAATCGCCGTAAATGCAAATCTCGTTTTCCTTACGGAACTTGAGAAGCTTGCGGTAATAATTGAGAAGGGAGTTTTCATCCTTTTCCGCTGCTTCAACGTTGATTTCGGTATAGTTGGGGTTAACCTTGAACCATGCCTTATCTGCAGTGGTAAAGCCGGCGTTCTTCTCAGCACTCCACTGAACGGGAGTTCTTGCGTTATCTCTCGAAGCACGGTTTGCAAGCTTGATGAAGAACTTATCGCTTGCGCCGAGCTTTTTGAAGAGCTGATATGTACTCTTTACCTGAGTATCGGTGTATTCATCAACACTATCCATCTTAACGTTGAGCATACCGATTTCCTGACCCTGATAAATGAAAGGCGTACCGCTCTGGCAGATATACATTGTAGCAAGCATCTTACCGCTTTCAACTCTGTATTTTTCGCTGCCGTAACGGCTGATGATTCTGGGCTGGTCGTGGTTTTCAATATAGTTTGCGTTCCATGCGATGCCGTAAAGCTTAGTCTGCCATCTGTTGTAAGCATTCTTGAGCTTCTTGAGGCTGAAGGGCATAGGAATCCAGCTTACCATAAATGAATCTGCTTCCATATGCTGGAAGTTGAACATCATATTAAGAGTCTGACCTGCACCCTCTTTGATAAAGCGAAGAGCAAGCTTCGGAGTCATCATGGGAGCTTCACCGACTGTCATACAGTCATAATTATCGGTAACAGCTCTGAATTCTCTGAGATATTCATCAAGGTGGGGGCCGCACTTATAATGCTCCATACCGCAGGCAACGGGAATGGGGAAACCGTTGGGCAGGCCTTCACGCTTGGAAATGAATGTAATAACATCCTCACGGAAACCGTCAACACCCATATCAAGCCAGAAGCGGATAATATCCTTGATTTCTTCACGGACCTTGGGGTTATCCATATTAAGATCGGGCTGTTCTTTAGCAAAAAGAGTGAGATACCACTCGTCGAGATTTTCGTTATAATGCCAGCCGGGGCCTGCAAAAGTGGAAAGCCAGTTATTGGGAGGCTTCTTTCCGTTGGGCTTTTTACCCTTGCGCCAGAAATAATAATCGTGGTAAGGGTTATCGTGACCCTTCATACTCTCCTTGAACCATTCGTGTTCATTGGAGGTATGGTTGATAACAAGGTCCATTATAATCTTAAGGCCCTTGCTGTGAGCGGCATCAAGAAGTTCCTTGAACTCTTCAACAGTGCCGTATTCGGGAGCAATGCTCTTATAATCGGCAATATCATAGCCGTAGTCGTGCTGAGGGGATTTGTAAAGAGGAGAAAACCAGATAGCGTCCACTCCAAGGCCCTTGATATAATCAAGCTTTTCCATAACGCCCTTGATATCGCCGATACCGTCGCCGTTACCGTCCTTGAAGCTTCTGGGCCAAATCTGATAAACCGCCATTTCCTTAAACCAGGTTTTTTTGATATCTGCCATTTCTACTCCGCCTTTCAAAATGTATTACTAATATACTTTATCATAAATCAAAGATGTTTGCAATAGGGCAATTTTAATAACAAGAACAATGCACACTCATCTTTCAAAAAGATTTAACAGCATTTAAACTTTAAGACATCTTTTTTCTTTTGGGAGTAATCTGAATCTGCGTAAGTATTACCGCAGCAAGCATAACCGCACAACCGATAAGCGCCTTTTTACCGAGAGTCTGATGCAGAAGAAGCCAGCCGAAAAGCAGAGAAAACGCCGACTCAAGGCAGAGCAGAAGCGATGCAACAGCAGGGTCGGTATACTTCTGACCGAAAGCCTGCAAGGTAAACGCTACACCGCAGCTCATAACACCTGCATAAATTATTGAAGGTGCCGCCGCGCTGAGAGCCGAGAATGTGGGCTCTTCAAATATAAGCATAAAGATTGCTGAAAATACGCCGCTTACAAAAAACTGCATCGAAGAAAGCTTCATAGGGTCAGTTGTTTTTGAAAACTTATCAAGTGCAATAATGTGGAAAGCAAAACCAACAGAGCAGCAAAGGGTAAGCGTATCGCCGATTTCAAGCGAGAATCCGCCGTCACCTACGCAAAGCAGATAAAGACCAACTGCGCCTAATATAACGCCAATCCACACGTTCAGGCTTGCCTTTTTGCCTGCAAAGAGATTGAACACGGGCACAAGCACCATATATAAAGCGGTAATAAATCCTACTTTGCCTACCTCAAGGTAAGCAAATGCCTGCTGCTGAAGGCAGCTTGAAACAAACAGTATAAAGCCGCAGATGAGACCCGCTTTTATAAGCTCTTTACGTTCGGCTTTTTGGGTTTGCTCATCAGGCTTTTCTTTGCCTCTTCCCCTTAATGCGATAAGCGGAAGCAACACCACGCTTCCCAGAAGCATACGGCACGCATTGAACGTAAACGTACCGACACTTTCCATACCTATGCTCTGAGCGACAAACGAAAGACCCCACACTACCGCCGCAATAATACAGTAAAGGGCTCCGAGATACTGTTTACCTTTGTTTTTCATTTTAACCCTCCGGACTTGACGTGCTTTTTTAAACACCAAAAGGTTTAATGCTTAAAAAAGCACACCACGTTTAATTTAAAAATGCCGCCCGCAGGATTTGCAGGCGGCAAGGTTTAGCCTAAATTATTCAGCAGCTTCCTCTTCAGCAGCTTCTTCTTCAGCAGCTTCTTCAACTGCTTCTTCAGCTTCCTGAGCGGGCTCAAGGAGAGCACGGATGGAAAGGCTTACGCGCTTCTTGTCGAAATCAATATCGGTAATCTTAACAGTTACCTTATCGCCTTCAGCGAGTACGTCTGAGGGCTTGTCGATACGGCGGTCAGCAATCTGAGAAATGTGAATGAGACCTTCGATATCGGGGATAATCTCAGCAAATGCGCCGAAAGTGGTAAGACCTACTACGGTTGCTTCAACAACGGAGCCAACGGGATAATTCTTTTCAAGAATCTTCCAAGGGTTATCCTCTTCCTTCTTGTAGCCGAGAGAAATCTTCTTCTTCTCTTCGTCAAGAGCCTTTACATAAACTTCAATGCTCTGGCCAACTTCAAGAACCTCAGCAGGATTCTTGATGCGCTTCCATGAAAGCTCACTGATATGTACAAGACCTTCAACGCCTTCAGCGATTTCTACGAATGCGCCGAAGCTGGTGAGTGACTTAACTGTGCCCTGATATACCTGATCAACAGCTACGTTTGCCCAGAATGCGTCACGTGCAGCGTCTCTTACCTTGCGGATGGAGCCTACTGCTCTCTTGCGTGCCTTGTTAACTTCGATAATTACAAACTTAACCTTCTGGCCAAGAAGCTCCTCAACAGGCTGTGAACGTCTGAGAGTTGCAAGTGATGCAGGGATGAAAACTCTTGCACCCTGGCAGGTAACAAGAACGCCGCCTCTGATAACTTCGGAAACTGTGCCTTCAAGAACGGTTTCGTCATCAGCTGCGTTTACGATTTCAAGCCATGCCTTCTGAGCATCATAGCGGCGCTTGGAAAGCATAACGGTGCCCTCTGCATCGTTGGTCTTCATGATGATAAGATCAATTACATCACCGATTTTAAGCTCTTTTGCAGGGTTAGCGGAGGGATCTGCGCTGTACTCATCAGTGGGTACGAAGCCTGCGTGCTTTCTTCCGATATCAACCTGAATTTCGCTGGGAGTGATGCCCATTACTACGCCTTTTACGTGCTGGTCGGTGCTCATACTGTTGAGTGATGCCTCCAGCATTTCGTCAAACGATGTTGCTTCAGAAGGCACCTCCTCTACCTGCTCGATTACAGCTTCCTTTTCTGCTGCTTCGAGTTCATTGGTGATTTTTTCGTTTTCGGACATTTCTAAAAGTACCTCCTTAATTATTTCGGCAGGTGTTGATGCTCCTGCCGTCACCCCTATCCGGGTGCTGTGGGAAAAATCTATGGATCTGAGCTCTTCGGCTCTTTCCACCAAATAAGTTTCGCAGTTTTCACTGCAGACCGCCTTTAACTTTGCGGTATTTGAGCTTGTACGCCCTCCGATAATAATCATAATATCCGATTTTTCGGAAAGCGCCCTTGCTTCGTGCTGACGCTTTTGCGTAGCAAGACATATTGTATCAAAAATAATTGGATTTGTACAGTATAATTTTATTATTTTTTTGCACAAAATCCAAACTTTTTCACTGAAAGTTGTTTGTGAAACCGCTATAATTCTGTTTTTTGGCAATTCTTTGTGCTCGTTGAAGATTTGCTCAAGCTCTTCGGGGGTTGAAAACGTGAAAGTTTCACTGCTGCAATGGCCTATAATCCCCATAACCTCGGGATGCGAAGAATCCCCTGCAACAAGCACAGGTGTGCCGTCTGCTGAATTCTCACTGACGATTTTGTGAATTCTTTCAACAAACGGGCAGGTTGCATCGCACACTTGGGCACCTGTACGCATAAGCGCATCCTTAACGTTTGCCGCCACTCCGTGCGCCCTGATAACTACGGTTTCATCCTCACTTGCCTGAGAAGGGTCTGCTATTATTTTTACCCCCTTGCTTTCAAGGTCGGAAATAACCTGAGGGTTATGAATAATCGGACCGAG
The DNA here is from genome assembly GCA_045592385.1 of Acutalibacteraceae bacterium. Lineage (GTDB taxonomy): Bacteria > Bacillota > Clostridia > Oscillospirales > Acutalibacteraceae > CAG-177. The sequence goes on along the minus strand of JAZNUP010000082.1, from coordinate 9,700 downwards.
GGTGCTTACTTTTTTGCCCTCTGCAAGCAGCGAATACGTAAGCTTTACGGCACGGTCAACTCCAAAACAGAATCCCGCGGTTTTTGCAAGCGTTATTTGCAATGGCCTTCCTCCCAGAGAGCTTTGATTTTATCCATAACAAACGCTGCTGCCGCTCTTACGTCATCCCTTGTGGATTCATCGTTAAGCCCAAGTTCTTCATACTTGATGGGAGTACCGAAACGAACGGTGTACTTTGTATGTTTCTTAAGATTATCGGTTGAAATAACGGCAACGGGAACAATATCCGCCTGTGCAGCCTTGGCGATTGCCGCAACGCCGCTCTTTGCCCTTGCAGGCTTGCAGTTCCTTGAGCGGGTTCCCTCAGGGAAAATACCGAGAACGTAGCCTTCTTTTACTACGCGCACTGCATATTCGATAGCGTTTTTATCCGAAAGTCCTCTTGAAACAGGGAAAGCATTTACCTTTGTAAAAAGCTTTGCAACTATGGGATTTTCATAAAGCTCTTTCTTTGCCATAAAGTGAAGCTGTCTTTTCTCCATACCCATAGCAATAATAAGAGGGTCGATTGCGTGGATATGGTTGGAGGCAAGAATAATGCCGCCATCAGCAGGAATATTTTCTGTTCCTACGTATTCAATCTTATAGAGTGACTTTGTGATGAGTTTGCCCAAAGGACGCAGGGTATCATATATTTTGCCTTCTTTGAGTACGCTGTAATCAAAACCTGAGCTCATTGTACTTTCTCCTTAACTATGTTAATTATTCTTTCAACAACCTCTTGCTGAGAAATATCCGTGGTGTCAAGCAAAACCGAATCCTCCGCAGGTTTGAGCGGAGCGATCTCACGGTGAGAATCATTATAATCCCTTTCGTTGATTTCTGCAAGTACATCTTCATAATTAACCTGCTGACCTTTTGCAAGCAATTCCTTGCAGCGGCGGTTTGCCCTTTCCTCTGGTGATGCGGTAAGGAAAATCTTAACCTGCGCATCCGGAAGAACAACCGTACCGATATCTCTGCCATCCATAAGGCAATTGCTTCTTGCAGCGATATCCCTTTGCAAATCAAAAAGATAAGCCCTTACCTCAGGCACCGCAGAAACGTCCGAAGCCGCCATTGATGCGGCAGGTGTTCTGATTTCGGTTGAAACATCCTCGCCGAAAAGCAAAACCTTCTGCTCCCCGTTTTCAAAAACAAGGTCAACGCTTACGTCGGAAAGAGTTGCCGCAACGGCAGCTTTATCCTTTGTGTCAACGCCCTTTCTCAGAGCATTTACGCCGATTGTTCTGTAAAGAGCTCCTGTGTCAACGTAAATATAACCGAGTTGCTTTGCCGCCTGCCTTGAAACGGTGCTTTTTCCTGCCCCTGCAGGACCGTCTACGGCAACGTTAATAATCCTTGACATTGTTTTATTCTCCTTTATCAATTATCCACTGTGCGGCACTCTCGCCCGCAAGTCTGCCGGTTGAAAACGCTATTTGAAGATTGAAGCCGCCGGTATATGCATCGGCATCAATCACCTCGCCTGCAAAATAAAGACCTTTAACAAGCTTTGACTCCATAGTTTTCGGATTTATCTGGGTAACGTCAACTCCGCCCGAAGTAATAATAGCCTCCTCAACGGGTCTGAAATCCGTTACGGTAACAGTAAAACTCTTAAGAAGATTTACGAGAGTCTGACGCTGCTCCTTGGTAATCTGATTCACCTTGGTTGAAATGGGCACTTTACAAAGTCTTACAACCACCGGAACCAGCTTTTTGGGCAGCAAAGCATTCAGAGAATTAATGAAATTCCTGTTCACGTTCTCTGCAAAATCACGCAACACTCTTGCATCAAGCTGTTCGTGGGTGAGTCCCGGTTTGAGGTCGATAAGAATTTTGTATCTTCCTCTTTCCATCTCCCTCATATGCGAGCTTGCGCTGAGAATCATAGGACCCGACACACCGTAATGCGTAAAGAGCATCTCGCCGAAATCCTTATATATATCTTTTTGTGTTTTTGTATCAACAACCTTGATTGCAACGTTGCGAAGCGAAAGGCCCTGCAAATCCGTGCAAAAGCCCTCGTGTGCTTCAAGAGGTACAAGCGAAGGCTTTATGGGCACAATATTGTGCCCTGCCATACGGGCAAGAGCATATCCGTCACCCGTAGAGCCCGTCTGCGGATAGGATTTTCCTCCGCAGGCAACTATCACAGCTTTAGCGTAAATGCGTTCACCCTCGTCGGTTACCACACCCTTTACCTCGCCGTTTTCAATTATGAGTTCAACAGCTCTTCCCTTTATGATTTCCGCTCCGTTATCAACGGCAAAATTATGGAGAGCATCTACTATATCAACCGCTTTATCCGAAACAGGAAAAACGCGGTTGCCTCTTTCTTTTTTGAGCATTACTGAACGGCTTTCAAAAAAATCGACTGTATCGCTCGGCATAAAACGCGAAAAAGCAGAATATAAAAATCTGCCGTTTACGGGCACGTTTGCAATAAGCTCGTTGAGAGAATCGCACGCGTTTGTAACGTTACAACGCCCTTTGCCCGTTATCATAACTTTTCTTGCGGGTCGTTCATTACGCTCAAGGAGCACGGTTTCAACCGCCATTTCACCGGCTGTACCTGCCGCCATAAGCCCTGCCGCTCCCGCTCCTATAACAAGAAGTTCAGCCTGCATCAGGATTCCCCTCCGTCATTTTTCTGATAAACTCTGTATTCATCCCAGATTTCTTCAAGCATTCTGAAATTGGAATACACCTGCTCGCTCTTTTCACTCGCCGCCGCCGCAATAAGAGCATTTATAAGGCTGAGCGGAGCAACAAGCGAATCCACAAACGAAACCATACTGCTCTTTGCCGTAAGCAGATACGTTGCATACTGAGCAATGGGTGACATTTCGCCGTCCGTTATTGAAATAACAACCGCTCCCCTGCCTGCCGCAAAGCGAAGCGCGCTGAGAGTCTGGTTGGAATAACGGGGAAAACTGATAGCAATGCACACGTCCTCGCTGTTGATTCTGTATAGCTGCTCAAAAATTTCACTTGAGCTTGTTGTATCAACCAGCACAACGTTATCGTAAACAAAGTTCATATAAAATGCGGCAAAATTTGCAAGAGTTGCCGCGCTCCTAACGCCGAGAATATAAATCTTTCTTGCTCTGTTTATGGATTCAACACTTTTTGCAAAAGCTTCTCTTGATACGTTTTCACGCGTTGCCTTAATCATCTCAATATCAGCGGAAAGAGCGGTATCAAGCATATCGGCGCCGCTGTATCTGCTGGCGGCAACCTCCATACGCTGAACACTTGTGAGGTGGCTTTTAACCGTTTCCTGCAGATGCTTCTGCAACTGCGGATAACCGTCATAACCGAGATGTGAAGCAAAGCGCACCACTGTGGACTCGCTCACCGAGGTTGCCTCGCCAAGCTTTGCAGCGGTCATAAACGCCGCCTTATCGTAATTAAGTTTTATATAATCAGCAATTCTTTTGTGTCCTTTTGAAAGACTGCTGTAAACGGCATCAATTCTGGTCTGCACGTTTTTGCTCATAAAATCCACCGCCTTGTAAATAATCGCATACTTTTGCATTTTACACGATTTTTTGCAGGATTTCAAGATGATTTTGCAGGATTTCCTGCTTTTTTGTTCAAAAAAATTATCTGCCAACACAAAAATACTGCGTTTCTCCGTCACAAACCGTACTTTTCAGTTCAACAGAAAAGACGTTTTTTATGCAACCGCATTGAACTATTTCCTGCGGTGTGCCGAATGCCGCAATCCTGCCATTATCCATAACCGCTATTCTATGGGCATATTTAAGCGCAAGCGGTAAGTCATGAAGCACAATCACAACCGCTTTTCCGCTTTCTGCAAGCTCGCCTGCCAGCTTCATCAGCTGCAAGGTATGGGCGATATCAAGAGATGCCGCAGGCTCATCCATTATAACTGTCTGTGTATCCTGCACAAGAGCGGTTGCTATGTAAACCTTCTGACGCGTACCGCCCGAAAGATTGCAAAGGCTCTGATGCGCAACGTCGGAAATACCCATTTTTTCAAGCGCCGCCTCCACCGCTTCATAATCTTTCTCCGAGTATCTTCTCGGATAGCTGAGATAGGGAAATCTGCCGTGAAGCGCCATACGTGAAGCGGTGATATCCGGCACGTTTCTGCTTTGCGGAAGATAAGAAACGAGACGTGCAAATTCAGGCACCGAGAATGTATCAGCGTTTTTTCCGTCAAGCATTACTGAACCCGACTGAATATCCGCAAGGCGCATTATAGCCTTGAGCAACGTGCTTTTTCCGCTTGCGTTGGGTCCCGTTACAGCAGTTATCTTTCCGTATTCAAAAGCAATATTCACGCCGTGCAAAATCTGTTTTTTTCCATAGCCTGCGCACAGATTTACGGTTTCAAGCATTTTCCCCTCTCCTTCCCTTTAAGAGTATAAATATAAAAAACGGACCGCCTATAAGCGAAAGCAGAATCCCTGCAGGGATTTCGTATGGAGCAAAGATTAATCTTGACACAAGGTCGCACACGGTAACCGCAGCTGCTCCGAAAAGCGCACACATCGGCAACAGAATTCTGCTCTCACTTCCTGCAATACGTTTTACTATATGAGGCACAACAAGACCTACAAAACCAAGCAATCCGCAAAAGCTTACCGCGGCGCCTGCAAGCAATGCCGCAAGGGCAAGAAAAACCCACCTCATACGCTTCGCATTAAGTCCGAGGCCCTGAGCGGTATCTTCACCGAGGGTTATGACGTCAAGCTCATTACAAAGTGTTATCACGGCAAGAAGGGCAAATATTATAACCACAGCGGCAGGCACAAGTCTTGTAACCGAAACGCAAGAAAATCCGCCTACCCTGAAATCCGAGCTGAACGTACCTGCTTCAGGCACAAGAGTCACAACCGCTTCACTTGCGGCATTAAGAATACTGTTTACCGCAACACCGCCGAGTATTACGGTAACTCTTGAAGATCCCGTCTTTTTCGCCGCCGACGCAACGAGGATTGCAGCAATCAAAGCTCCCGCAAACGCCGCACCTGCCGTTGCGACACCCGACACAGACCCTGCGGCACAGCAAACCGTTACCGCAAAGCCTGCACCCGAATTGACACCTATAATTCCGGGGGAAGCAAGTCTGTTTGCAAGCACCGCCTGAGTAATCGCTCCTGAAACGGCAAGCGCCGCACCCGCAAGCAGGCAGGCAGCAGTCCTCGGCAGTCGCACGTATTTAAGGATTCTAAGATACACCTCATTCTCCGCCTGACCCGTTATGGCTTGCCAGAGCTGAGCAGGAGAAACGCCTGCCGAACCAAAGCAAACGCTGAGCGCGGCGGCAACAATAACCGTCACCGCACAGAGCGTAAACATCAACGGTATTCTATGTTTGTTCATCAATAAGAATCTCCTTTAGCTGTTCATAAGCCTGAGCCCAAAGGGCATTGGGTTTCAAATTATAAAGGCGTTTATCCATATGATATACCCTGCCGTTTTTCACCGCAGAAAGCTCATTCCATATGGGATTATCTGCTATAAAACTTTCAAGATTTTTCTCCACTCCCTGAGTGTCATCACCAACCTGAACGGTGAAAATAAAATCAGGATCGGCAAGCATTATTTTTTCGACGCTGAGATTCTCAAGCAAAGAGTCCTCACTGTCTGCAATGTTGACACAGCCAAGGGATGCCAGCATTTCACCAAGCACGTTATCCTTGCTGTTTTTTGCCCTTATGCTTGCCGCAGATGCTCTCAGGCACAAAACGGTAGGCGCATCATCGCCGAAAAGTTCTTTTGTATATGCAGTTACCGAATCTATATGGGATTTTATTGAAAGTCCGTTCGCCTCATATAAATCCGCTCTGCCGGTTATATCCGTGCAGATTTTAAGCATTCTCAGGTAATCCTCAAAATCCGAAACGTCAAAATATGCAACGGTAATTCCTGCATTTTCAAGAGTTTGCATAATATCAAGATTCGCCTTTGTGTTAGCACTGGCAAGCACGAAATCAGGGTCAGAATAAAGCAATTTTTCAAGGCTTATTTCCTTTGTTTTGCCAAGATTCACGGTATCCTCATGCAAGTCAAGCTCAAAATCATCCCACGCATCATCGGCGCAGGCGCATACCTCTCCACCTGCAAGAAGCCACACATCAGCAAAGCTTCCTATAAGCGCCGCAGTTCTTTCGTATTCCGATACACTCACCGTACGACCGAGGTCATCGGTAAAAACAACCGCGCTCTTTTCGGGGGCGTTGTTTGTGTTGCGTGCAACACAGCCAGTAAGCATCAGCAGCGCACACATCAAAACAAGACTGACAGTTTTCTTCATAATCACACTTCCTTTAAAAATAAAAAACGGACCGCTCAAGAGGGTACACTTCTCCCTTCCAAGGTATTGAAACCCCGAAAGGAATTCGTTTTAAGGCCCTTTTTCGCTTGAGCGATCCGGCAGATTCCGAACGGTTATTATTAAATTGTCATATCAGCTTTTTTTCAACGTAATCAAAGCCGAGACGGTTAATTGTATCGGCAAAGCGTTCGCCTGCTATACCCTCGTCCCTGAAAAGACAGATTGCTTTTTCCACCGTATCAAGCACTTCCTCTTCACTCTCAAAGACCTTGCCGAGCATTTTTCCGTGCGCAACCTTTTTGCCCCATCTGCCTCCTACGTATACACTGTAACCGTCAATATACTTTTCAATTGCGCCAAACGGACATTTACCCTTGCATCTGCCGCAGTTGTTGCAAACGGATTTATCTATTTCGACCCTTCCGTTCTTTACGCTTGGTGCTTTTACGGGACAAGCCGACTCAACCATACATTTTTTACAGCCCCTGCACTTTTCATAATTGATAACAGGCACACGCTGGCCGATTATTCCCAAATCGTTGAGATTGGGTTTTACGCAGTTGTTGGGACAGCCGCCAACAGCGATTTTGAATTTATGGGGCAAAGCAACCGAATGATAACCCAGATAAAACCTCTCGTGCATCTTTTCGCTTAAAGAAAATGTATCAATAAGACCGTACTGGCAGGTTGTTCCCTTGCAGGAAACTATCGGCCTTACAAGAGCGCCCGTGCCGCCCGTCTGAAGATTGTGAGCTGCAAGGAACTCTATAAGCGGGTCTATATTTTCATATTTTACGCCCTGAATTTCAAGAGAAAGACGCGAAGTCATGGCAACGCTTGAGCTTCCGAATTTATCCGCAGCATCAGCGATAGCTCTGTGCTCATCCGTGGTGATTTTGCCGTTTCTTGTAACAACCCTTACGTTAAAAACATCAGGATAGCGTTTATCGCGCAGGCAGCCAAGGCCCTTGACTCGCTTTATATCTTCAGCAGTAAGCTCAATATTTTTCAATTCACTCACTCAGAAACATTCCTTCCAAAATTAATTCTTTGGTAATTATACCACCCGAATCAATTAAAAGCAACACCTCAAAAACATATTGATGTCAAAGATATTTTTATATTGTAATTACAAAACAAAAATGATAAAATATGTAATATACTTTCAAAGGAGGCTTTTCTATGTCAACAGTCAAGCTTGTTATTTCATTTTTCCTTGCGTTTTTCCAGGTTCTTTCTCCCGTTATCGGCTTTGTTGCCAAGGGCGGAGAGGACCGTTTTTTCACCGAATGGTCAGTATCCGACACATTTGACAAAGACGATTATATTGAACTTAAAAAGACACCCGGTGAGGATTTCAAAATTCTCAACCTTGCAGATATTCAGCTCAAGGATGACCTTATGTATACTCCCACGGGCGAATACTCAATGGAGCTTATTGACAAGCTTGTAGCCGACCACGATCCCGACCTTATCACTCTCAGCGGCGATAACGCATGGGGCACAATGGCTTACATTGAGCTTTTCAGACAGCTGGATTCCTACTGCATTCCCTGGGCTCCCGTAATGGGCAACCACGACGGTCAGGCAACAATAGGCGAATTCTGGGCAGCTTACCTTATGTATAAATCAGAATACAGTCTTTTCCGCTTCGGTCCCAAGGATATGGGCTACGGCAACTACATTATCAACATCACCGAAAACGGCAGAATAATCCACACCCTTTTTATGATGGACACACACAACTCCGCAACCTATCCTCTTGAGGACGGTTCAACTGTAAGCGGTTACGACCATCTGTGGAAAAACCAGATGGATTGGTACAAGTGGGCAGTTGAAGCGATTGCAGATATCGAGGGTCACACCGTTGAAAGCACCGTAATAGTGCACATCCCTGTTATTGAATATGCCGATGCGTGGGATATGGTAAAAATCGAGAGTGACAACCCGGAAGAGGTTGACGGAAAAATCAATCCCCTTTTCTCAGCTATTGCTTCAGGCAAAAGATACGAAGGCGTATCCTCAGCCCCCGTAAACAACGGATTCTTTACTCTTTGCAAAGAGCTCTCAAGCACTAAAAACATCCTTGTAGGTCACGACCACATAAACGATTTTTCAATTCTCTATGAAGGAATAACCCTTACTTATGCGGTTAAAACAGGTTTCGGCGCATACTACCATAAAGATATGATAGGCGGCACCACCATAACCGTAAACTCACAGGGCAGCGCAAAAATCCACCAGAATTACTACGACCCCGTTGAATACGGTTACATCTTATAACCCTTTCAAAAACAGCTTGTGCAGTTTATTGTCTGCACAAGCTGTTTTTTAATATTCACGAGGTCCTATATCGGCTTTTTCGATAAGCTTTTGCAGGCTTGATGCCTGTCTGCCAACCTCTTTGATATCCGCTCCGGCAAACTCGCTCGCCTGCGAGGCAGTTACCGTAAGGGTGCGCACCTCACCGTCCACAGTATATTCATACGAAAGCGAACCTAGATTTTCAACAACAGCCAAAACAGCATAAGCATAGGACTTCATATATCTTTCCTTAATCTCGCTTTCTGCACCGGGAATATCGTTATCAAAGAAAATCGTCCATCCGTAAGGTTCTTGCGAGGTCTGAAGTTCATTCTTGAAACTGCCGATTGACTTATGCATATTGAGAGCAACGGCAGTTTTTTCATTTTGATCCATTGCACCCACATAAGGATGACGGGTATTGAAAACATCGGAAGCATATTGCGAAATCTCAACACCGTTATCCCACACAACCGTTGAATCCACACAAACACTTTTCACTTCACCCTGCGCTTCGTAGCTTTCAAAAATGCTTTCGTATGCTCCGGGCTTCATAACCGACTTAAAGGTAATGTTCACAACTCCGCCGTCATACTCAAAATCAACGGCAGAAAGATTGAGGTTTGAATCTATTGCATCTGCATTTACGTTAACAACGTTGCCGTCAACTCCCACCCAACAGTCAACCAGCTTGCCGTCAATCGGCTGACCGATTATGAATGTTTTTACACTCAGGCCGACAACCGCCAACGCAACCGTAACAAAAACTCCCAGCACCACAGCAATTATGCTTCTTCTGTGCGTTTTCTTTAAAAAGTTTACCGCTTTTTTGCTTTCGCCGTCAACGGGCGAAACAGAACCGTCTCGCATCCTTTCGAGAACTCCTGCACATACCTCACATTCATTTATATGCTCCTTAATAATGCAGTCCGTCACTTTATCTGTAAGCCCGTCGGCATAGCTTGGCAGTAAATCCCTTATAACCTCACACGGAATTCTTTTCTCCATTTTATTTCTGCTCCTTTCTTATCATTTCTTTAC
>JAZNUP010000081.1:0-3016 GCA_045592385.1 Acutalibacteraceae bacterium | reverse complement strand
GCTTACAGCTTTTGTTCTGACCGTGAGGCGGAGCCTGTTGCTCTTGCATTTCTTGCGAAGGGATATGCGGCGTCTGTGCTTCGTTATACCGTCGGACTTGCAAAGGACGGCTATGATTTTTCAATGCCCATGGCAGATATCAATGAGGCAATGAAAATCATTCACGAAAATGCGGAAGAATGGGGCGTTGACAAAGAAAAAATCGCTTCAATCGGATTTTCGGCAGGCGGTCATCTTTGCGCCGCAGTTTCGACAATGGGAGATATCAGACCCAATGCGAGCATTCTGATTTATCCCTGCATTCTTGAATCAATCAGCAGAATTCTCGCTTTTCCCGTTCCCTCACTTGAAAATGAGGTTGACGACAAAACACCTCCCGCAATCATTATTGCCGCTTGTGAAGATAATTGCGTTCCGATTGAGAATTCTCTCGCCTATGCTTCGGCGCTTGAGAAAGCGAAGATTCCCTTTGAAATTCACATCTACGAAAAAGGATATCACGGATTCTCACTTGCCGACCATACCGTTTATTCAAAGGCAGAGGAAGAATACAACGCTCATCTCAAAGGATGGTTTGAACTTTGTGCAAACTGGCTTTATAAAAGATTTGAATTCTAAAAACAATCCCATGCTTTTAGAAGGGTGCTCATAAAACAGTAATTTAAAAAATCTTGTTTGGATCACATGTCCGGCAGGATTACTAAAACAAATTATGCAGGCAACATCCTGAAAATGGTTGTTGCCTGCTTTGATTTTTATATTATGTTTTCAACAAACTGCTTTGCGGCTCTGGCGGAGCGAGAGCCTTTTTCAAGGGCAAACTGTTCCGCTTTTATTTCAAGCTCAGCGGTATCGCATTTAATACCTTTTTTATTTGCAAGACTGCGAACGATATCAAGATACGTTTCTTTGTTCGGTTTGCTGAAGGTGATATGAATTCCGAATCTGTCCGAGAGGGAGATAATTTCCTGAACGGTATCGTTGAAATGCACGTCGTCACCCTCACGGTCGCTGAATTTTTCTTTGACAAGATGACGGCGGTTGCTTGTTGCATAGATTACAACGTTCTTTGATTTTGCCGATACAGAGCCTTCAAGAACAGCTTTAAGTGCGCTGAAATTATCATCATCCTTTTGGAAAGACAGGTCATCAATAAAAAGAATGAATTTCAATGGATTTTCCGACAATTCATCAAGAATTGACGGTATTTCGTGAAGCTGCTTTTTTCTGACTTCAATAATCCGAAGACCCTCTTTGTAAAGTTCGTTTACGACAGCCTTTACTGTTGAGGATTTACCCGTGCCTGCATCGCCTGTCAGAAGAATATTCGCCGCCGCTCTGCCTTCAAGCAGAGCTTTTGTGTTATCAAGAATAATTTTCTTTTCACGCTCGTATCCGATAAGGTCGGAAAGTGCTGTTTCATCGGGATGCAGAACAGGAACGATTTTTCCGTTGTCAATTCGAAACATATGATTTTTCGCATAAATGCCGTAGCCGTATTTACCGATATTCCTCGTTCGCTTCGCGTAATCGTTTGCCAAATCAACCTTTTCAGCTTTGAACACGGGAAGAAACCCGTTCCATTCAATCGCACTCTGAAGCTCTGAGGGAGTTAAATCTGCAACGGATTGCAAAATTTCAAGCTCTGCATCAACGCATTTTTTCATCGTGGGCGAGCCTGCTTTTCCGCTGCCGATGATTTTAACATAAGCATTTTCATTGTTTCCGACAACGGTGTGTACGTGCCTTGCAAGACTGACCTTGTTGTTTTCATATAATGCGGAAACAAATTCGGAATAAAGGCTGATTTTTTCGGCCGTATCTGCATTTTCAACAGATTTCAGATATTTCATCAACCTGCTTATAACCGAATCGGAAAGCAAGGCTCTGAAGATGCATAGGGAATTCAGTTTTAAATATAACTCATTTAATTTTTCGTTCATCATTTCAGAATCGCACCCTCCGCTCCGCTTGAAACAAGTGCAGCGTATCTTTTGAGATAACCCGAAAGCTCTTTTTTCTTGGGAACAAAGTTTTTCATTCGTTCTTCAAGGACTTTTTCATCAACCTTGAGTTCAAGCTTGTTTTCGGGAATGTTGATGCTGATAATGTCGCCCTCTTCGACAACGCCTATCATACCGCCGCTTGCAGCTTCGGGTGAAACGTGACCAATGCACGCTCCTCTTGTTGCACCGCTGAATCTGCCGTCTGTTATTAGTGCAACGCTGCTGCCCAGACCCATTCCCATAATAGCAGACGTGGGATTGAGCATTTCACGCATTCCGGGTCCGCCTTTTGGACCCTCGTAGCGGATAACAACAACATCACCCGATTTGATTTTGCCTGCATTGATTGCCGCCTGTGCATCTTCTTCGCAGTCAAAAACTCTTGCAGGCCCTTCGTGAACAAGCATTTCGGGAAGAACGGCGGAACGCTTGACAACGCTGCCGTCGGGAGCGAGGTTTCCCCTGAGCACAGCGATTCCACCTGTTTTACTGTAAGGATTATCAACGGGTCTTATTACATCATGGTTGAGATTTATACATCCTTCTATGTTTTCACCGACGGTTTTACCCGTTACGGTGATACAATCGAGGTTCAGAAGATTTTTCTTTGAAAGCTCGTTCATAACCGCATAAACGCCGCCAGCTTCGTCAAGATCTTCAATGTATGTTCTGCCTGCGGGTGCAAGGTGACAGAGATTGGGAGTTTTTTCGCTTATCTTGTTTGCAATATCAAGATTGATTTCTATTCCGCATTCGTGTGCGATTGCGGGAAGATGAAGCATGCTGTTTGTTGAACAGCCGAGAGGCATATCAACCGTCAGAGCGTTCATAAATGATTTTTCGGTCATAAGGTCACGGGGACGGATATTTTTCTACAAGACATCCATAACCGCCATACCTGCGTGCTTTGCAAGCTCGATTCTTGCGGAATAAACCGCAGGTATCGTTCCGTTGCCTCTGAGTCCCATACCGAGAGCTTCGGTGAGGCAGTTCATTGAATTTGCGGTATA
>JAZNUP010000080.1:0-37098 GCA_045592385.1 Acutalibacteraceae bacterium | reverse complement strand
TGTCTTTAATTGCAGTGCCAACAGGAACTTTGATCAACAAATCAGCTCCGTCTTTTCCGGTACAGTTCCCGCCTGCACCGTTGCCTCCGTGTTCTGCCGTATATTTTCGTTTATAACGAAAATCCATCAAAGTAGAAAGGTTGCGGTCAGCAACAAAAATCACGTCTCCGCCCTTGCCGCCGTCACCCCCGTCGGGTCCTCCGGACGCAACATACTTTTCCCGATGAAAAGCAACTGCACCGTTCCCGCCGTTTCCTGCTTTGACAAAAATTCGTGCCATATCTACAAACATATGAATCCTCCTTTTTCTGAAAAAGGTATATTAGTTACGAATCTGACCGTTTCCGTAAATGATATATTTTACAGTGGTTAATGCTTCTAACCCCATCGGTCCTCTAGCATGTAATTTCTGTGTAGAAATACCGATTTCAGCGCCGAAGCCGAATTCACCGCCGTCGGTGAAGCGGGTGGAGGCGTTTACGTATACCGCCGCCGCATCAACCTCGTTTGTGAATTGCCTTGAGGCACTGTAATCCTCCGTTATGATGCATTCGCTGTGGCCAGTGCCGTATTTGCTTATATGGTCGATTGCCTCATCAATGCTCTCAACAGTTTTAACGCTTATGATATAATCAAGGTATTCCGTTGCCCAGTCCTCTTCGGTTGCGGGCACAGCATCGGGCAGTATTGCGCACACTGCCTCGTCACCTCTTATCTGAACGTTTTTCTCGCTGAGCCTTTCATTCACCTTGAGCAGAGCAATCTCCGCAATATCCTTGTGAACAAGCAGGCTTTCGCAGGCGTTGCAAACGGAAACACGGGAGGTTTTTGCATTGTAAACAATCTCCGCCGCCATTTCGATATCGGCGTGAGCATCAATGTAAACGTGGCAGTTTCCTACTCCTGTTTCAATTACGGGAACGCTTGCGTGGTTTACTACGTAATTTATAAGCCCTGCGCCGCCTCTGGGGATGAGCACGTCAACGTATTCGTTGAGCGTCATAAGCTCTGAGGTGATTTCACGGGCGTTATTTTCAATAAGAATAATGCAGTCCGCAGGGAGTCCGTTTGATGCGAGAGCGTTTCTCATTGTATCGGCAATGGCTTTGTTGGAATTGATTGCCTCCTTACCGCCCTTGAGAATAACACTGTTGCCTGCCTTGAGGCAGAGCGCCGCCGCATCAGCGGTTACGTTGGGACGGGCTTCATAAATAACGGCAGCAACACCTAAAGGCACGGTGACCTTCTGAATGAAAAGGCCGTTGGGGCGTCTTTCGCCGCTGATAACTTTACCTACGGGGTCTTCAGACTGCGCAATGCTACGTATACTCTGAGTCATAGATAAAATTCTTGCCTCGTTGAGCATAAGGCGGTCAAGAAGTCCGGCGCTCAGGCCGGATGATTTGCCGATTTCCATATCGAGGGTGTTGGCTTTGATTATATCGGGTATTGAAGCTTCAAGAGCCTTTGCAATGGCTTCAAGAGCTTCGTTTTTCACTTTTCCGTTTGCCTTTGCAAGCTCGCGTTGCGCTTGCTTTGAGCGATAACCGATTTTCTGAACCTCAGTCATTTCAGATCTCCTCTCTTTACTTTTCTGCTTTGAAAAGAGTCCCGGTCTGTCTGCCGTCAAGAAGGCGGTAGATATCCTCGGGATTTTCGCCGTTCATTATTACAGTGTCAATGCCTGCGCCAACAGCGATTTCTGCCGCGTGAAGCTTTGTCACCATACCGCCGGTGCCTCTTGTTGAGCCCTTGTCACCGGCAATTTTGTAAATATCTTCGTTTATTCCGTTAACAACGGGGATGAGCACTGCGCTCTCATCCTCTCTGGGGTTTGCGCTGAAAAGACCGTCAATATCGCTTAAGATTATAAGCAAATCCGCGTTTACGATTTTGGCAACGTGAGCGGAAAGACTGTCGTTATCGCCGAAAACGATTTCTTCAACGGCGACGGAGTCGTTTTCATTAATAATGGGTACGGCACCGTATTCAAAAAGCTTGTTGAAAGCATTTGAAAGGTTGGTGTGGCGCTCTTCGTTCTCAAAGTCGCTCCTTGTAACAAGAAGCTGACCGATAATCGAGCCGTATTCGCTGAAAAACTTATCGTACATAAACATCAGCTCACACTGGCCTACCGTTGCAGCCGCCTGCCTGCCGGGAGTATCCTCAGGGCGTTCGCGCAGCCCGAGCTTGCCGACGCCTACTCCGATTGCACCGGAGGATACAAGCGCAATCTCAAGCCCTGAGTTTTTAAGGTCGCTTATAACTCTCACGAGCTTTGAAAGGCGGCGGATATTAAGTTTGCCTGTTTCGTAGGTGAGAGTTGAGGTGCCTACCTTTATAACTATTCTTTTTGCATTACTGAAGCTGTTCATCTGTTTCCTCCCGGAGCGCCTGTTCGAGCTCCTTTTTATAATAAGCGTTACCGTGCACTCTGCCTGCCGCGCAAAGCGACATTTTGCCAAAATCAAAAATTTCCTGAGCCACGGCTTTTATATCTTCAAGTGTTACCGATTTTATCTGATTTTCAATTTCCTCAGCTGATTTAAGCATACCGAACATAAGCTCTCTGCCGTTGTGAGAATCCCTCGCCATTACGGACTCAAGACCCATAAGCAGACCTGCAACCGCCTGCTCCTTGGCGCGAAAAACTTCTTTTTCGGTAACCGTATCAGCAAAGGATGCTATTATTTTAAGTGCTTCCTTTATTGCTTTTTTCTCGGATTTCTGCGACACACCCATTGTTACAATGAACACACCTGCATTGAGGTATGCGGCATTGGCACAGTCCACGGAGTAGGCAAGCCCCAGTTCTTCGCGTATTCTCTGAAAGAGCTTTGAGGATGATGCCTCGCCGAGAATGGAGGCAAGAAGACTAACCGCCCTTGCTTTCTTACTGCCTCTTTCAAATCCGGGAAAGCCGAAAATGAGCTGATTTTGTTCAAAATCCTTTTTGCGTGTGGTTATATTTTGGTGGTATTTTACTTCGTTAACGGAAATGGGGTTCCCCGTGTTTTCGGCTTTGCCGAAATGCTCGGAGCAAAGATTGAGCAGGCTTTCGCGCTCAAAATTGCCGCAGAAGCTGATTACCGTACGCTCCGGCACGTAGAATTTTTCCATATGTTCAAGCAGAATTTCACGGCTCATTGCGTTTACGGTTTCTCTTGTGCCGAGTATGTTGGAGCCGAGCATATCACTTGCCCATACGTTCTCGTAAAACATATCGGCGCACAAATCCTCAGGGCTGTCCTCATACATTGAAATCTCTTCAAGTATAACGCCTTTTTCAAGCTCAATGTCATCGGGCGAGAGCTTGGGAGAGGTGACCATATCCGCAATTATTTCAAAGGCTTCGTTTGCGTGCTCACCGAGGCACCTTGCGTAAATGCAGGTGTATTCCTTTGCGGTGAAAGCGTTGAGCATACCGCCGATTTCATCAATCTCTTCAGCAATCTGCCTTGCGTTGCGTTTTTTGGTACCCTTGAATAGCATATGCTCAATAAAATGCGATGCGCCTGCGGTTTCAGGGGTTTCGTAGCGTGAGCCGCTTGCAATATGAACGCTCATTGAGCAGGAACGGACGTTAAAATCCTCTTCAAGAATGATGCGCGTACCATTTTGTAAAGTTATAATTTTTTGCTTGCTTTCCGTTTTAATCACATCTTTATTTCTTATTTTCAAAAACCAAAACAGCGTTGCCGATGCCTATTTTATCTCCGCTTGCAATATCGGCTCTTTTGTTGACCTTAAGCCCGTTTACGGTAGTGCCTGCGCCCGAACTGTCAGCAATATACCAGCCTTCCTTAGCGCATACGATTACTGCGTGCTGCCTTGAAACGGTGGGGTAGTTGAGCACAATATCGCAGGCTTTGCTGCGGCCGAGTGAAGTTTCTCTGTATTTAAGGGAATAGGATTTTCCGTTTAAAGTATCAACAACTCTTGCACTGCCGAGGGAAGGCATTCTTCTTTTGAGTAATGCCACAAGGCAGAGAAGAACTATCATTACGGCAAAGCCGGGAAGGAGATAATGAGAGAGCAAAAGATATCCGTCAAGTGTTTCCATAGCAAATCTCCTTTCAAACAATACACATCTATTTTATATTTTCTTTTAAAAAAAGTCAACATATTATATTTTAACGTTCTTCAAAGGGGCATAATATATAAAAATTTAATGAAAGTTTTATTTTTTTTGTTGCAAACAATGCCTGAAACAGGCGCGTTTTTAGGTAAAACCGATAAAAAATGAAATTTTAGAAAAAAGCAGTTGCATTTTTATTTCTGTTGGTATAAAATGTAGCATATTAAAAAATATACTTATTGCGAGTGTATTTGTATACAGTGGTTTTGAATATATCACATTACGGCTTTATTATCCGTTTTGTCTGTGACAGAACTTGCTGAATAGATTTATGTTAGGAGAAATTACCAATGAGTTATGTAAAAAGAGTACTTGACGCAGTTGCTGTTAAGAATGCAAATGAGCCTGAATTCGTCCAGACTGTAACTGAAGTTCTTACATCACTTGAGCCTGTTATCGCTCAGCATCCTGAGTATGAGAAGTTCTCTCTTCTTGAAAGAATGGTTGAGCCTGAAAGACAGATTACCTTCCGTGTTACATGGGTTGACGATGCAGGTAACGTTCAGGTTAACCGCGGCTACCGTGTTCAGTTCAACGGAGCAATCGGTCCCTACAAGGGCGGCCTTCGCTTCCATCCTTCCGTATATATCGGTATTATGAAGTTCCTTGGCTTTGAGCAGACCTTCAAAAACAGCCTCACAGGTCTTCCTATCGGCGGCGCAAAGGGCGGTTCTGATTTTGATCCCAGAGGCAAGAGCGATGCTGAAATTATGCGTTTCTGCCAGGCCTATATGACTGAGCTTTACAGACACATCGGCCCCGATATCGACGTTCCCGCAGGTGACATCGGTGTAGGCGGCAGAGAAATCGGCTACCTTTACGGTCAGTATAAGCGCATCAAGGGCACCTTTGAAAACGGTGTTCTTACCGGCAAGGGTCTTCCCTACGGCGGTTCACTTATCAGACCTGAAGCAACAGGCTTCGGCGCAACCTATTACGCAGTTGAGGTTCTCAAGCACTTCGGCGAAACCATCGAGGGCAAGACTGTTGCTCTTTCAGGCTTCGGCAACGTTGCCTGGGGTGCAGCGCTCAAGATTACCGAGCTTGGCGGTAAGGTAGTTACAATTTCCGGTCCTGACGGTTACGTTTATGACGAGGACGGAATCAGCACACCCGAAAAGATTGCTTATATGCTCGAAATGCGTGCTTCAGGCCGTGACAAGGTTCAGGATTATGCTGACAAGTTCGGTGTTAAGTTCGTAGCCGGCAAGAAGCCCTGGGAAGTTAAGGTTGATATCGCAATGCCCTGCGCTACCCAGAACGAAATTGATATGGCACAGGCTGAGCTTCTCGTTAAAAACGAGGTTCCCTATTATATCGAAGTTGCCAATATGCCCACCACTAACGATGCTCTTGAGTATCTTAAGGAAAACTGCAAGGCGGTTGCTCCCTCAAAGGCAGTTAACGCAGGCGGCGTAGCAGTTTCTGCTCTTGAAATGAGCCAGAACTCTATGAGATACAGCTGGAGTGCTGAAGAGGTTGACAGCAAGCTTAAGCAGATTATGAAGGATATTCACGACAATTCCGCAAAGGCAGCAGAGCAGTACGGTCTCGGCTATAACCTTGTTGCAGGCGCTAACATCGCAGGCTTTATCAAGGTTGCTGATGCTATGATGGCTCAGGGTCTTATCTGATTATATATCCGAATTTTGCCGTTCGTGCAGGTTATCCTGTACAAACGGCATTTTTCTTTTAAATAATTATGAACACGCCGTGTTTTTGCGTAAATTCGGTTGACAAAAAAGTTTATCAATGTTAATATTTAGTAACCAAGTATCGAAAGGAGTCGTTTTATGGCAAGAAAAGCCGGTTATGTGAGAGATATTGATCCTCTCGGAAGACTCGTTATCCCCAAGCAGTACCGCAAGGAAATGGACATCCCTGAGGAGGGCGGTACAGTTGTTGTTACCTGCGCTAACGGCGTTGTTACCGTTGCAAAGGCAGAAAAATCCTGCATTTTCTGCGGCGAGACTCTGGAGCTTACAGAATTCAAAAACAGATCAGTTTGCCTTACCTGCCTCGCAGAGATAAACAAAAAATAATAATCAATACGCAAAGAACAGCACCTGCAATCAAGCAGGTGCTGTTTTTTTGCCTTGTTCTGAAAAATAAAAGCGGCAGACCTTTCGGCCTGCCGCAGTGCTGTGAGAAATTAAGGATTAAAGAGCGCCAAGAGCAGTGATGATAAGCTTAATGGTATCAATCATACCCTGGATTGTGAACATTGACTTAGCAACGTCAACGGGAACTACTGTGAAGTAGAGGTTCTGCCACATTTCAACTTCGAAGAATCTTGAGAAGTCGAAGCCCATAAGCTTAAGCTTGAAGAAGATGATAACGTTGGATTCGATCTTGAGGAGTTCAGCCTCTTCCTTGGAATCTACGTATTCGCCCTTCTCCCAGTACTGAGTCTTGAAGCCATCCTTGGAGATGGTCTTGTAGATGTACTCGTTGTAGGTTGCTTCATCAGCAGTGTCGTTGGTTTCGCAACCGGAGTTGTAAACGATGAAGAAATACTTCTCGCCGAATGTTGCGTAGTCAGCAGTGTAGGTAACGTCACCTGTGAGTGAGTCGCCGTCAGCGCCGAGTGTGCCTTCGGTAAGAACCCAACCCTCAAATACGGAGCCTGCAGGCCATCTGTAATAAGGATGGTTGAATGCTGCAATAGTTTCAGCAGCGCTGTCGCCGTAGGACTTATTGATGGGCATAGGATCGGAGCCGTTGTTGGGATTGAAGGTAACCTTTACGGTGTTAGCGGAGAAGCTTGCGGTGTAGGTGAAGTCCTGAGCGGGCATATCACCGGTGGTTCCGCCGATGGTGGTATCGTAGGTCCAGAATGCGAATGTGTGACCTTCCTTAACGGGAAGACCGTATGCAGCTTCAACAGCTCTGGTGATGTTGTCACGGGTGGTACCAACAGCAACTTCAAGAGTCTTTGTGGTTTCACCGTCAGCGAATGCTGCGCCTTCGGGGCAAACGAGAGTAGCAACAAACTTTCTTGCTTCGAAGTTGCCGCCGTTAGCGTTTGCGTAGAAGGTGATGGTGTGTGTGCCGCTTTCGATTGCGTTAGCAACGATTCTTACGGTGTTGTCGATAACGAGCTCATCGGTAAGAAGAGTGTTGATATAAGCTGCGGACCAGCCCTTGAGGATGTAACCGGGCTTGTAGATTTCATCAAGGTTATCGCCGATTGCGGGGATGGTGCCGTCTGAAGCAGCAGCTACGTCGTTGAAGTTGATTGTATCGCCGTAAGCAACTTCTGCTGTGCCGATAACGTTACCGTCAACCTTGAACTCAACGGTGAAGATGATATCCTCGAACTTTGCATAGTAAGCAAAATCACCGGGAGTATAAGTGTAGGTGTAAGCGTTTGCTGATTCAGCGGTGGGAACAAGTTCGTTACCGTCCTTGTCGAACCAACCAACAAAGTGCTGGCCTACGGGAGCCTCGGGAAGAGCGGTCTTGGAAACAACGAATGTACGCATACGTTCATCAGAGTTGTCGCCTGCCTGGCCTTCCTTGGTGATGAAGGGTGTTTCGTCGCCTTCGTTAGCGTAAAGAGCTACGGTTGCCTTGTAGGAAGCGCCGATGTAGAGGTTGGTTACGCTTGCAGCGCCGTCAGTTGCGTAGGTGTAGAATTCCTTCTCAGGAGTCTGACCCTTCTGGTTTGCTGCGATGGTGGTAAGAGCCTCATCACTGTACCAGTTGATGGAGTCTGTGAAGCTCAGGCCGTTTTCAGCTGCCTTTGCGTTTGCTGCTTCAAGAGCCTTTGCGAAAGTAGTTTCATCAAATGCAGCGGTTGTGCCGCCGTTTCTGAGCTTGATGTGAGTGTAAACGTCAACCCAACCTTCATTGTCGGAATAGTCGGGAATCATAAACTTAAGGGAAGCGGAATCGGTCCAGGTAGCGTAAATAGCAGTATCTTCTGTATTTGTATACCTGCCAGTGCCGAGAGGTCTGAGGATGGAGCCGCCTGTTGCACTGTCGTCAGCAACGTAGTTCCAGCCTGCGAAAATGGTGGTAGCAGCGTCGCCGTCTTCGCCTTCGGGAGCGGTGAGGAGAGCACTGTCAAATGAGGGGCAGGTTTCGTTGTACTTAACGGTAAGAGTAGCTACGGGAGCAGCGTCGCCCTTTTCGTTGTAAACAGCGATTTCGTATTCAGCAACTGCCCATACAGCGTAAAGGTTTGTACGGTTGTTTGCGGGAACTGTACCAAAGTCTGCATCAGGCTCGGTAGCAGTTGAATCCTTTGCCCAGCCGAGGAATTCAGCGCCGAGCTTGGTGGGAGCGGAGATACCGTCAGCGGTGATAGCATCGTTGTAAGGAATATTCTTGGTAGTAACAGCATCAGCAGCGAATTCACCGCCGTTTGCATCGAAGGTTACTGTGTAGCTGTTCTTTGTGAATACGGGATAGTAGGAAGCGTTTGCGGCAGCAGTAATTTCACCGCTTACGAGGTCTGTGCCGCCCTGAGTTGCGGTCCAGCCGCTGAAGGAGTAACCTGTCTTTGAGGGACCTTCTGCAGAGATTGTGTAAGTATCGCCTTCAAAAGCGGAAGCGGAAGTGAATACTTCAGTGCCTGCTTCGTCCTTATAATAAGTGATTGAATAGGAAGTCTTGGCAGAGAAAATGGGATAGAATGCCATATCAGCGGTGCCCATAGTCTGAGGCCATGAAACGGGAGTGGTGGAATCAGCTGATGAAGCCCAGCCGCCGAAGGTTGTGCCTACGGGAGCCTCGGGAGTTTCAGCAGGAGCAGTAAATGTTGCGCCTTCTTCGATTGCGGAGTAATCGGTAGCGGTTGTGAGAGCTGTGGTAGCCTCAGCGTCTGCATAGAAGGTTACGGAGTGAGTTGATGCCTTGGGCTCACCGATGATGAAGTCGCCGCCGAAATCGGAGGTGATAACGGTGATGCCGGTTTTATGCATATAGTCGTCGGTTGCGGGGTCGCCAGTGTTGCCGCCTTCAATAGCAGCAACAGTTCTTGCGGAAACGTTCCAGGGAGCGTTGGATTTGAAATCCTTGAACCAGCTGCCGTTTTCGGTAGTGCCGTTAACCGCTTTGTTGGTTCCGCGGTCAACCCAGATTGAACCGGTTGTGCCGTCAGCAAGGCCTGCCTTAACGTAGATTGCATGTGCAGCAATCCAATCCTGACCGTCAGTCTGGAACCAACCGTCGTACTCAATACCAAACTGGCAAAGAGTATAGCTCTTCATTCTGTTAACAGAAAGACCGGTTTTTGTCTTGTAAGCGTTGGTATTCCAGTTAGAAATACCCTTGTTGAGGTTGTTAACCCAACCAGCCTTGTGCTCAAGGTAGAGAGGATGGTTAAGGTTTATGCACTCACCCTTGGAAGCGATTGTATCTGATGCAGCAAGAGTGCCGTCCTCAAGAGTAGTTGCCTCGAAAAGGGTGATGTCCATAGAATAACCAACTGTGGGTGCGTACATGTAGATGCTGTCAGAGCAAGCAAGATAGTTTCTTACGATGAGCATCTGACCTGCGTCTACGTAACCGTCGGTAAGGTATGTTGCGAGATCGTCGCCTTCAGCGTAAACGATTTCGTCAGCCTTTGATTCTTCACCAACGGGAACTTCGAGAATATCGCCGGTGTAATAAGCCCAGCCGAAATAATCCGAAGCTGTTTTGTTGATCTGTGATGCGTAGGTTGTTTCGATCTCTGACTTAGTAAGAATCTTACCGCCGTTGTAGAGACCGTAGGTTGCGTCCGCTGCAGCTGCGCCGATGGTGAATACACCGCCAAGGCAAGCGACAGAAGACATGAGCATTGCACAAACAAGTACAAGGCTCAAAACGCGCTTGAAGTTGGACATAATTTCTTTCCTCCTTTTAATTTCCCGCGTAAGCGGTGGACGGGGCGGATATTGCCCCAATATCCAATTATGCTCATACATTATGGCACAAGAACAGAAAAAAATCAACAGTTTCTTTTAAATATAATAATAAATAAAAGAAACACTGTTGATTTTTCACAAAAAACATTATTTAAATTCGTGCAACTCCACTATCCCTTGCTGCCTTGGCAACGGCCTCGGCAACGGCTTTACCTACTCTGGGGTCGAAAGCTTCGGGGATGATGTAATTTTCGTTGAGCTCATCATCGGGAACGAGGGCTGCAAGAGCGTTTGCGGCGGCGATTTTCATTTCTTCATTGATATCGCTTGCGCGTACGTCGAAAGCGCCTCTGAAAATTCCGGGGAAAGCAAGAACGTTGTTTATCTGGTTGGGGAAGTCACTTCTGCCTGTACCTACAACCCTTGCACCTGCATTCTTGGCAAGGTCGGGCATAATTTCGGGAGTGGGGTTAGCCATAGCCATAACGATGGCATCCTTATTCATAGAAGCGATCATTTCCTCGCTTACGATTCCGCCTGCGGAAACACCTATAAAGATATCGGCACCCTTCATTGCATCGGCAAGCTTGCCGTTGATATCGTTCTTATTTGAGAAAGCAACGTTCTTTGCAAGCTCTGCGGAATGGCTTGAGGTGCTTGAAATGATGCCGTTGATATCGCTCATAATGATATTCTTTGCACCGCTTGAATTGAGGAGGTTTGCGATTGCAACACCTGCTGCGCCTGCACCGCTCATTGCGATAGTGCAGTCCTCAAGCTTTTTGCCTACAAGCTTGAGAGCATTTGTAACGGCGGCAAGAACGATGATTGCGGTTCCGTGCTGATCATCGTGGAAAATGGGAATGTCGCAGATTTCCTTGAGCTTGCGTTCGATTTCAAAGCATCTGGGGGCGGAAATATCCTCAAGGTTTACTCCGCCGAAGCTGCCTGCAAGCAGGGCAACGGTTTTAACGATATCGTCAACTTCCTTTGAACGGATGCAAAGGGGAACGGCGTCAACACCGCCGAATTCCTTGAAAAGCAGGCACTTGCCTTCCATAACGGGCATACCTGCCTCGGGTCCGATATCACCGAGACCGAGCACGGCAGTACCGTCGGTCACAACGGCTACAGTGTTCCAGCGTCTTGTGAGCTCATAGCTCTTGTTAACGTCATC
Source organism: Acutalibacteraceae bacterium (assembly GCA_045592385.1). Classification (GTDB taxonomy): domain Bacteria; phylum Bacillota; class Clostridia; order Oscillospirales; family Acutalibacteraceae; genus CAG-177. Next base: position 25,928 of record JAZNUP010000080.1, on the reverse strand, counting down.
CTTTATTTCAAGGCAGGGCGCGGCAACGCCGGGCGTGTAAGCAAGAGAAAGCGACTCTTTGTCGGTTGCGTGTGTTCTTGCTTTTGTTTCGAGCTTGCCCTTCCACTCATAGTGAAGGCGCAAGGATTCTTTTGCATAATCCATTATAAAAATCCCCTTTCAAGGTAATTATTCTTTAGTTTCCCAATCTCTTGAGCGTTCAACGGCGCGTTTCCAGCCGGCATAGAGTCTGTCACGTTCGGCAACAGGCATCTGAGGAGCAAAGACCTTATCAATCTCACGGTTTTTGATGATTTCCTCTTTGTTTTTCCAGAAGCCGACAGCAAGACCTGCAAGGTAAGCAGAGCCGAGGGCGGTGGTTTCAACCGTTTTAGGACGTACAACCATACAACGGATAAGGTCGGACTGAATCTGCATCATTATATCGCTTACGGATGCGCCGCCGTCAACGCGAAGCTCGGTGAATTCAATGCCTGAATCGTTCTTCATTGCTTCAAGAAGGTCAGTCATCTGATAAGCAATAGCTTCAAGCACGCTTCTTGCAATGTGAGCGCGGTTTACACCTCTTGTAAGGCCGACGATGCAGCCTCTTGCGTACATATCCCAGTAGGGTGCGCCGAGACCCGTGAACGCGGGAACGAAATAGATTCCGTTTGCATCGGGAACGCTTTCCGCGAGCTCGTCGCAGCGTCTTGCGGTGTCAATAAGATGCACTTCATCGCGTAGCCACTTTATAACTGAGCCTGCATTGAAAGCAGAGCCCTCAACGTCATACTCAACCTCGTCGCCTATACCCCAGGCAACGCCGGTGAGAAGATTGCTCTTTGATTTTGTGCGCTTTTTACCTGTATTCATAAGAAGGAAGCAGCCTGTGCCGTAGGTGTTTTTAGCCTGGCCTGCTTCAAAGCAGCACTGACCGAAGAGTGCCGCCTGCTGGTCGCCGATAGCGCCGCTTATCGGAATACCCTCAAGGGATTCAAGGCCTATGATTCCCTTTGCAACCGAGCCGTAAACCTTGCTTGAAGGAACGGCTTCGGGGAGAATTTTCATAGGAACTCCGAGTCTGTCGCAAAGCAGACGGTCCCAGCAGAGCTTATCAACGTCGAAAAGCATTGTGCGTGAAGCGTTTGAATAATCTGTTACGTGAGCCTTGCCGCCGGTAAGATTCCAGATAAGCCAGGTTTCAACGGTGCCGAAAAGGAGCTTGCCTTCGTTTGCAAGCTTACGTGCTTCGGGAACGTTGTCAAGAATCCATTTGATTTTTGTGCCTGAAAAATATGCGTCTATTATAAGACCGGTATGCTCCTGAATGTATTCGGGCAGACCGCTTTCCGCCTTGAGCTCTTCGCAGATATCCGCAGTTCTGCGGCACTGCCATACTATTGCGTTATATACGGGTTTTCCTGTTTCTTTATCCCACAGAATGGTGGTTTCGCGCTGGTTTGTGATGCCGATTGCGGCAATTTCCGACGGGTCAACCTTACCCGATGCAAGGCAGCTTGTGACGGACTGGAACTGGCTGTATAAAATCTCCATAGGGTCGTGCTCTACCCAGCCAGCCTTGGGGTAAATCTGGTCAAATTCTTTTTGTGCACTTACGATTATATTGCCTGCCTTATCAAAAACAATCGCTCTTGAACTTGTGGTGCCCTGGTCGAGCGCAAGAACATATTTTGCCATCAGAATTCATCCTTTCTTATATTTCCAAGCCGAAGTATGAAACGGCGTTGTTATATGCAATATCCTGAACCATGGGACAGAGAGTATCGTAATCATCGGGATAAAGTCCGTTTTCAACCATATCGCCGATAAGGCCGCAGAGGATGCGGCGGAAGTATTCGTGCCTCGGATAGGAGAGGAAGGAACGGGAATCGGTAACCATACCGACGAATTTACTAAGAGCACCGAGGTTGCCGAGAGCCTTCATCTGCTCACGCATACCGTCGATATTATCGTTGAACCACCAGGCGGAGCCGAACTGGATTTTGCTTGCCGCTTCGCTTGTCTGGAAGTTGCCGAGCATTGAGCCGAGCACGTAATTATCCTTGGGATTGAGGGTGAAAAGAACGGTTTTGGGAAGAAGCTCTTCCTCTGCAAGGCTGTCAAGCAGGCGTGAAAGCTTGTGAGCAACCTCGTAATCCGCTATTGAATCGTAGCCTGTGTCGGGTCCGATTTTCTTGAACATAAGCGCGTTATTGTTGCGCATTGCGCCGATGTGAAGTTCCATTCCCCAGCCCTTCTTTGCGTATTCCTTGGCAAAGAATCTAAGGAGCTCTGTTTTGAATTTTTCAATTTCAATTTCGCAAAGTTCCTCGCCTTTGCAAGCTTTTGCAAAAATAGCTTCAAGCTCGTTTTCATCAGCTCGTGCAAAGGGGAATTTTGTGAAAGCGTGGTCACTTGCGCGGCAGCCGAGTGAATCAAAGAAATCAATTCTGGCTTTAAGCACGGAAAGGAGCTTTGAGTAAGATTCAATTTTTTCGCCTGCGGTATTTTCCATAGCTTCAAGCCACGCCTTCCAGCCGGGAAGTTCGATTCCCAGAGCCTTATCGGGGCGGAAAGCGGGAATTACCCTGGTGGTGAAGCTTTCGTCTTTTGCGAGCAGGGCGTGGTATTCAAGAGAGTCCGCAGGGTCGTCTGTGGTGCATACGCAGGTGACGTTGGAATTCATAATCAGCTCACGGGGAGTGAAGCCGCCTGCGGCAATTCTTGCGTTTGCTTTTTCCCATATCTCATCGCAGGTTTTTGCGCTAAGCGGCTCATAGATGCCGAAGTAACGCTGCAGCTCAAGGTGAGTCCAGTGATAAAGAGGATTACCTATAAGCATCGGCATTATGCCTGCCCACGCCTTGAATTTTTCATAGTTTGAAGCATCGCCCGTGATGAATTTTTCATCAACACCGCAGGAACGCATTGCGCGCCACTTGTAATGGTCGCCTGCAAGCCAGAGGAAAGCAATGTCCTCAGGCTGCTTGTTTTCGTAAATCTCCTTGGGTGAAAGGTGGCAGTGCCAGTCAAAAATAGGCATTTCGTTTGCCGCTGCAAACAGTTTTTTTGCAGGCTCGTTATTCAGGAGAAAATCGCAGTCCATAAATTTCTTGCCCATAAGTATTCCTCATTTCCAAATAAAATATATGGTTTCCAACTAAATATATTATCACAGTTTCGCCTGCATTTCAATAATGATACAGTAATTAAATTAAAACAAAAGCGGCTTGCACACCGCAGTATGCAAGCCGCAAAGGTTATTTATACGTATTTACCGTCAGGCTGAATTATTCAGCTGAGGGAGCGTAGAGATCCTTGAGGCGGAGAAGGTGCTCGTACTTAGCAACGGATGCCTTTTCAGCCTTATCAAAGAGAGCTTCTGCGCGATCGGGGAAGGAGCGGGTAAGTGAGGAGTAACGTGCCTCGTTCATGATGAAGTCACGGTAGCTTGCGGTAGCAGGCTTGCTGTCGATAGTGAAGGGATTCTTGCCTTCATCCTTGAGAGCGGGGTTGTAACGGAACATATTCCAGTAACCGCATTCAACAGCCTTCTTCATCTCTGCCTGGCAGTTAACCATGCCGCCCTTGATGGAGTGCATCTCGCAGGGAGCGTAAGCGATGATGAGTGAGGGACCCTTGTAAGCTTCAGCTTCTGTGATAGCCTTGATGGTCTGGTTTGCGTTTGCGCCCATAGCGAGCTGAGCAACGTAAACGTAGCCGTAGCTCATAGCGATTTCGGAAAGGCTCTTCTTGGAGATAGCCTTACCTGCTGCTGCGAACTGAGCAACCTGACCGATCTGGGAAGCCTTGGAAGCCTGTCCGCCGGTGTTGGAGTAAACTTCGGTATCGAATACCATGCTGTTTACGTCTTCGCCGGAAGCGAGAACGTGGTCAACGCCGCCGAAGCCGATATCATAAGCCCAGCCGTCGCCGCCGAAGATCCATACGGACTTCTTGGAGAGATATTCCTTCTTGGAAACGATATCCTTGCAAAGGTCGCAATCAATATCCTTGATAGCTTCAACAAGAGCGTCAGCAGCAGCGCCGTTTGTTGCGCCGTCATCAACGCTGTTGAGGTAAGCGTTTGCTGCAGCCTTAACTTCGTCGCTTGCCTTGTCAGAAGCGGCAACTGCCTCTACCTTCTCGATGAGGCTTGCACGAAGAGCCTTCTGGCCAAGATACATACCGAAGCCGTGCTCAGCGTTATCTTCGAAGAGGGAGTTTGCCCATGCGGGGCCGTGACCCTTCTTGTCAGTGGTGTAGGGAGATGTTGCAGCGGGGCCGCCCCAGATGGAGGAGCATCCTGTTGCGTTGGAGATATACATTCTGTCACCGAAGAGCTGGGTGATAAGGCGTGCATAAGAAGTTTCAGCACAGCCTGCGCAGGAGCCGGAGAACTCAAGGAGAGGCTTCTTGAACTGGCTGCCGGGAACGGTGGAGTCAGCAATGCCCTTATCTGCAACCTTTTCAACCATGTAATCAAATACAGGCTGCTGGTCGTCCTGAGTTTCTCTGGGAACCATCTTGAGTGACTTGGTGGGGCAAACGCCGATGCAGACGCCGCATCCCATACAATCAAGAGGAGATACGCTCATGGTGTACTTATAGCCCTTAGCCTTAACCTTGCCGTCAGCGAACTTAGCCTGTGCGGGAGCAGCAGCAACTTCGTCGTCGGAAAGAGCGAAGGGACGGATTGTAGCGTGGGGGCAAACGTAGGAGCAGAGGTTGCACTGTGCGCAGGTTGCGGCATCCCACTCGGGAACCATAACTGCTACGCCGCGCTTCTCGTATGCGGAAGCGCCCTGCTCGAAGGTGCCGTCTACGTGATCCATGAAAGCGGAAACGGGGAGAGAATCACCGTTCATGCTTCCAACGGGCTTCATAATGGAGTCAACCATCTTAACAAGCTTTGCGGGGCCGTTTTCTGTGGTGGACTTAGCTTCGTCAGCAGCGTTTGCCCAGTCAGCAGGAACATCAATCTTCTTGAATGCGCCGAAGCCTGCGTCGATAGCCTTGTGGTTCATATCAACGATATCCTGGCCCTTCTTGAGGAACTTGAGGGCAGCATTCTTCATATAGCCGATTGCTTCATCCTTGGGAAGAACGTTTGCAAGAGCAAAGAAGGAAGCCTGAAGGATAGTGTTGGTTCTCTTGCCCAGACCGATTTCTGCAGCAAGGTCAATAGCGTTAACAGTGTAAAGCTGAATGTTGTTGGAAGCGATGTAGCGCTTTGCTTCTGCGGGAAGCTTTTCAGCAAGCTCAGCCTCATCCCACTGGCAGTTGATGAGGAATACGCCGCCGGGCTTAACATCGTTAACCATCTTGTAGCCCTTTTCAACGTAAGAGGGGTTGTGGCAAGCAACGAAGTCTGCCTTGTTGATGTAGTAGGGGCTCTTGATGGGGCTGTCACCGAAACGAAGGTGAGAAATGGTGATACCGCCGGTCTTCTTTGAGTCATACTGGAAGTATGCCTGAACATATTTATCAGTATGGTCACCGATGATCTTGATGGAGTCCTTGTTTGCGCCTACGGTGCCGTCACCGCCGAGACCCCAGAACTTGCACTCGATTGTGCCTTCTGCAGCTGTGTTGGGTGAGGGAACTTCGGGAAGGGAAAGGCCGGTAACGTCGTGTACGATGCCGAGAGTGAACTGAGCCTTGGGAGCGTCCTTCTTAAGCTCATCGTATACTGCGAAGATGCTTGAGGGAGGAGTATCCTTGGAGCCGAGGCCGTAGCGGCCTCCGATAACCTGAGCCTGTCTGCCTGTCTTTGCAAGAGAAGCAACAACGTCAAGGAAGAGGGGCTCGCCGAGAGCGCCGGGTTCCTTTGTTCTGTCAAGAACAGCGATCTTCTTTGCGGTTGCGGGGATAGCTTCAACAAGCTTTTCAGCTGAGAAGGGACGGTAAAGGCGAACCTTTACAAGACCAACCTTCTCGCCCTTAGCGGTAAGGTAATCAATAACTTCTTCTGCTACATCGCAGATGGAGCCCATAGCGATGATGATGTTTTCAGCATCGGGAGCGCCGTAGTAGTTGAAGAGCTTATAATCTGTACCAAGCTTTGCGTTAACCTTGTCCATGTACTTTTCAACGATAGCGGGAGTTGCATCGTAGTACTTGTTGCAGGCTTCACGGTGCTGGAAGAAAATGTCGCCGTTTTCGTGGGAACCGCGCATTACGGGGTGCTCGGGGTTAAGAGCACGCTTGCGGAAATCGTTAACAGCGTCCATATTGCACATTTCTTTAAGATCTTCGTAATCCCAGATGGAGATCTTCTGAAGCTCATGAGAGGTACGGAAACCGTCAAAGAAGTTGATGAAGGGAACGCGGCTTTCTATAGTTGCAAGGTGAGCAACAGCGCCGAGGTCCATAACTTCCTGAGTGTTGGTTTCAGCAAGCATAGCAAAACCGGTCTGACGGCAAGCGTAAACGTCCGAATGGTCGCCGAAAATGTTAAGAGCGTGGGAAGCGACGGTACGAGCGGAAACGTGGAATACGCTGGGAAGAAGCTCGCCTGCGATTTTGTACATATTGGGGATCATAAGAAGAAGTCCCTGAGAAGCGGTGTAGGTGGTAGTAAGAGCACCGGCGTTGAGTGAGCCGTGAACTGTACCTGCTGCGCCTGCTTCGGACTGCATTTCGGAAACCTTAACGGTAGTACCGAAAATGTTCTTCAGACCCTGAGCGGACCACTGGTCAACATAGTCAGCCATGGGGCTTGAAGGGGTGATGGGGTAGATGCCGGCAACTTCCGTAAACGCATATGAGACATACGCAGCGGCGTTGTTGCCGTCCATGGTCTTCTGTTTTCTTGCCATAGTTATATTTCCTCCTGTATCAATAGTTTGATATAACATACCACACGCTATCATACCACTATTTTTAACTTTTGTAAACCGAAAATTCTTCCAAATTGAGGACTTTTTTTCAGTGTAATTTGTATAAACTTGTTATAAATGTTTCCAATATGCAAAAACGGCTGAAAATTCATCAGGAGCAGTCAGTCAGGGTCAGATTGCAGACAGAGCCGAAAAATCGGCAGATATCGGCTCAAAGCGGCTGTTTTGGGGAGTTGACAAGTAAAGTAAGCTTTGCTAAAATATATAACAACTTTGTTATTTGAAAGGAGAAAATCCGATATGGATGACCCCGGGCCCGGTATTACTTTAACAGGAATACTTTTAAAACTTCTTTTGCTGTTTGTTCTTGTGCTTGTCAATGCATTTTTCGCAATGAGCGAAATTGCAATAATCTCGCTCAATGACAATAAGATTCAGCGTATGGCTGAGGACGGTAACAAAAAAGCCAAGCAAATCATCAGGCTTACCGAAAACTCCTCAAACTTTCTTTCAACCATTCAGATTGGCGTAACTCTTGCAGGCTTCCTTACTTCCGCTTCCGCGGCGGACAGTTTCGCAGACCCGCTTGTTGCTAAGCTGATGACTACGGCTGTGGCGGATTATATCCCCGAGGGCGTGCTCAACGTTATCTGCGTTGTTGTTATCACTCTTTTAACTTCTTACTTTTCTCTTGTTCTCGGCGAGCTTGCCCCCAAGAGGATAGGTATGCAGATTCCTGAGAAGATTTCCTTCGCCGTTGTTCCCGTGCTTATATTTATCGCCAAGCTTACAAAGCCCTTCGTTAAGGTGCTTTCCTTCTCCACAAACGCTGTGGTAAGGCTGTTCGGATTTGACCCCAATGCCGATGAAGAGCAGGTTACCGAGGAAGAAATCCGTATGATGGTTGACGTAGGCGAGGAAAAGGGTGTTATCGAAGGCGCACAGAAGGAAATGATTGATAATATTTTCGAGTTTGACGATATTGACGTTGCGGATATTATGACTCACCGCACCGATATGACGGCAATCGAAATTACCAAGCCTCTCGAGGAAGTTGTTAAGCTTTCAATCAGGGAGGGTTACTCAAGAATTCCCGTTTACGAAGAGGATCCGGACAGTATTGTCGGTATCGTTTATATAAAGGATTTACTTAAATTTGTCGGCAAGGATATGCCTGAGGACGTAAAGATTGCCGATATTATGCGCAAGGCTACCTTCGTTCCCGAAACCAAGAGCTGCGGCGACCTTTTCAAGGAAATGACAGAGGCTCACACTCAGTTTGCCATTGTTGTTGATGAATACGGCGGCACGGCGGGTATTGTAACTCTTGAGGACCTTGTTGAATCCATAGTCGGTAATATTCAGGATGAATATGACGATGAGGATGAAGAGATTTCAAAGATAGACGACAACACCTTCACCATTGACGGTGTTACGGATCTTGATGAAATTGAAGAGCTTATCGGAGTTGAAATACCTGAGGGCGATTACGATACTCTCGGCGGCTTTATTATAAGCCTGCTCGGCTATCTTCCCAAGGAGGGAGAAACCACCTGCGCTGAGTATGACCGCCTTCACTTCACCGTTCTCAACGTTGAGGAACGCCGCATAGGCAAGGTCAGGGTTGAGGTTACTCCTCTTGAAGAAACAGAGGATGACGAAGAGGACGACGATTAATTTAATAAACTAAGGGCGGTTTTCCGCCCTTTTATTTTTAGGGGGATTACTATGAAACTCAATATTATTCCTTACCCCAACAGTGTCAGATATTTACACGGAAAAGTTACGTCCGACGTGCTTGCAAGCTGCCGCTACGAGCTTTGCCCGGGTATGGGTGAAAGCGCCTATACGCTTGTGATTAAGCCTGACGGTGCCGTGGCGAGAGCATCCGGTGAAAAGGGTCTTTTTTATGCAAAGCAAACCGTAAATCAGCTTTTGCTTGAGAGAGAAATTGCCTGCTGCGTTATTGAGGACAAGCCCGCATTTGAGTACAGAGGATTTATGGTGGATTGCGTGCGTCACATCGTGAGCATAGAGGAAACCAAAAGGCTTATTGATGCTGCGGCGAGTGTTAAAATGAACGTTATGCACTGGCACCTTTCCGATGACCAGGGCTTCCGTTTGCAGATTGAAAAAAGGCCTGAGCTTGCCGAAAAATCCGCTTACAGAAAGGCATCGCTTTTCGGTGACGAAAACGACCGTACCCCTTACGGCACAAGCTTTACAAATGATGAAATAAGAGAAGTTATCGACTATGCGGCGCAGAGGTTTATTGAGGTTATTCCCGAGATTGATATGCCCGGCCACACCTGCGCGATACTGCACGCTTACCCCGAGCTTTCCTGCCGAAAGGTGCCGATAGACGTACAGATGAAGCAGGGCATTTTTTCGGACATTCTGTGTGCAGGTAATGAAGCCGTATTTGAGCTTGTGTTTGATATTTTAAGTGAGATTTGTGAGCTTTTCCCCGGTGAGTATATCCATATCGGCGGTGATGAAGCTCCCAAGGGACGCTGGAAAGAATGCCCCGAATGTCAGCGCAAAATAAAAGAGCTCAACCTCAAAGACGAGGAAGAGCTTCAGGGTTGGTTTGTAAACAGAGTTGTTGATTTCCTTAAGTCAAAGGGTAAGAAAGCGATAGTCTGGAATGAAAGCCTGAAAAGCGGTAAAATCAAGGGTGTTACCGTGCAGAGATGGATGGAGAAAAACTCCCTGAGTGCGGTTTATGCCAACAATGGCGGCAGGGTGATAATGTCCGATTTTTATCACTATTATGCCGATTATCCCTACGCGATGACTCCGCTGAAAAAGACCTATAATTACAGTCCGTATATCAAGGGCCTCAACGCACAGGGCAGAGCAAACGTGGCAGGCGTTGAAACTCCGCTGTGGACGGAATACGTTAAGGATTTTGACCGCCTTTGCTTTATGTGGTTTCCGCGGTTTACGGCAGTTGCCGAAACGGGCTGGACACTTGAAAAATATAAGGATGAAGCGGATTTTGAACGCAGATTTGAATGCTATAAACCCATTCTCGAAAGCTTTTCGATAAAGCCTGCCGATAAAGCGGAATGGAATCCGTGGGTCGGTAAAAGATTAAAAAATACCGTCAGCTTTTTTATGCCTGCAATCAAGTCGTTTTTCAGGAAAGACTGATTATCTTTTCTCCCTGATATACGTATCGTTTTTTATGAATTCGCCGTATTCCTGCACCGTCATAAGATGCGGCAGCGGTGATGAAAGCTCAATTTCCACAAGCCAGTCATTCTCTGTGAGGGTGGAGGGGTTTGTGAGAATTTCTTCATTTGCTCTGAGTGCAACGCAATCAACAGGTGAAAGCAGCTCAAACACACCTTTAAAGCCTTCAACATCCCCGAAGTTTCCGTTTTCGCAAAGTGTCTCACCGTCGTCGCAAAGGTCAATGAAAAGGATTTTTCCGGCTTTTGCGATACCGTGTGAAGTGTAAAAAAGCCTTGCCTGCGTTTCGTTTTGCATCACAAGGCGGATGTGGTTTTTACTGTAAAACTCTTTAATCATAACAGCTCCAAAAAAAGGCACCGGAAAACCGGTGCCTTAAATTTTTTGAAATTATTTCTTTGCAGCAGCTTTTTCTGCTTTCTTGGCTTCTTCAGCCGCCTGTTTTTCAGCAGCTGCCTTGGCATCTGCTTCAGCCTTTTCAGCAAGAGCCTCGGACATCTTTTCTCTGATAACTGAAAGCTCGGTGCCTTTTTCAACAAGCTCGAAGTATTCTTCAGCTTTAAGGCCGCCGATGTAGCACTGCTTATACTTAACGTCAATACCCTTGCTTGCAATAATGATGTTAAGAACAAGAAGAGCAACGAGAAGAGCAAGGTAGATATATGCGCCGAAGCCGATTGAGCCTGAAATGAAATCAGGGAAAACTTCGTGAATCTGACCTGCAAACTGACTGAAGCAGAAGATGCTTGCAGCAGCGAAAACTACCATAAGGGAGTTGAAGGTTATGTTTCTTACGTTACCCTTGGGGCCGCAAGCCATAGTGAGGCAAAGAAGGCTTACAAGGATAAGAACAACCGAGAGGGCAAGCAGAACAAGCGAAAGGGCAAAATAAATGAATGCCGAGCCGACAATGTCTGAGCCGATTATGGTAAGAAGTGAATCAAAATTGAATGAGCCGAAGAAATCAATGAGGGTAAGCAGAGTTACATTGGTGGTTGTTTCTGCAATGAAGGGACCGTTGTAATTAAGAATTGCAAGAGGCAGGAACAACGGAGCGATGGGCAGAAGAGAGAGAACTATACGGAGTATAGTAAGCTTGGAGCCGATGAATGATGCTTTAAGACGGTCGATTCTCTTCTGAAAATGAGCGTGCTCTGCTTCAGCTTTGTCAGCATCGTCAAGCAGACGCTCTTCCATTCCGTAGTAAACAATATTGACACCGCATGCAGGGCAGTCGGGGCGCCAATCAATAAGTCTGAGTTTATAACCGCACTTGGGACAAGTTGCCATAAAACTTCCTCCAAACCAATTTTTTAATGATAATTACGCTAGGGGAATTTAAATATTCAATTAATTTTAGCATACAAGTACTGAAAAATCAAGAGCAAAAAATAAAAAGAACGCAGCCCTTAAATAAAAGCGCCGTCAACACCTATAACCTGAGCGGTTATATAATCGGAACCGTCGCCCGCAAGGAAGCGGATAAGCGCCGCTACCTCCTCGGGAGAGCCGAATCTGCCCATAGGCGTTTCTGCCTTGAGAGCATCAAGCTCAGCGGGAGAAAAACAGGAATTCATAGGAGTGTCAATCACTCCGGGGGCAATGCAGTTAACCTGAATGTTTGATGGGGCAAGCTCACGGGCAAGAGCCTTTGTAAGCCCGATAACCGCCGCCTTTGCCGCAGAGTAGTGTACCTCACACGATGCGCCGCACACACCCCACATAGATGAAATATTTATGATTTTGCCGCATTTGCGGTTTACCATAAAAGGCACTGCACGTTGGCAGCAGTTGAAAACACCCTTTACGTTTACATCCATCATACGGTCATAATCCGCTTCGGTTATATCGGTAAAGAGCTTTTGCTGGGCAATGCCTGCGTTGTTTACAAGCACAGAAACGCCGCCGAAGGTATCGGTGGCGTTTTTGAATACAGTATCCACTTCTTCACGGTCTGCCACGTTCATTTTGCAGCAGATAACATCCGTTTTGCCTGAAAGACTTTCACTAAGGGCGAAAGCCGCCTGTTCGTTTGAATTATAGCACAGAACAAGTCTGAAGCCGTCCTCGGCAAGAGCCTTTGCTGCGGCGCTTCCGATACCGCCGGAAGCACCGGTAATCAAAGCAACTTTATGCATCATACGGGAAAATCCTATTCTGTATTTTAAATCAGATAAAAGTATTTTCAGTCATAAAAGTGGTAATATCAATGTAACCGCTGGGAAGTGTGAGCTTTGAAGAATCAGCCTTGGGGGAGATTTCTTCAACCTCAATTATGGTGGTGTTACCGTCAGCGTTTATCATTTCAATTCTCTTTATATTATCGTTCTGGGAGTAATACTTTAAAACGTTGCCCTCTGTTTCATAGGTTTCGCAAAGGTAGGTCTGACCGTCAAAGGTGACCTCTGAGGTGGAAACGTAGTTTGTGCTTTCAGTGTATTCAGCCTCAAGCTGGTCCATGGAGGAGAACATTTCGTTGAAATCCTCACCGAGGCCTGTGTCTTCAAAAGTCATATATGCCTTCATTGAGGGGATGATGATGTATGAACCGTCGGGAGTGAAGAGGAAAGCACATCTGATGCTGCCTGAGTCGGCAGGCATAGTAGCTTCCATATAGACCTTTTTGCCTTCAACAATGGTGGTGAGAGGGATAAGGTCAGATACGGGCTTGCCGTTTGCATCAAGGTTTGAAATTACGAATTTTGAGGTGTAGGTGCCGCTCTTGAGGATATCGGTAAAGCTTTTTTCCATAACGGAATCGGCAGGCTTGCCCGAGGAGTCAAGCTCAACCTCAATTTCTGTTTCCTCGCCGACAATGAGCTTGTCGGAAATAGCCATTGATACGGGAACGGTTGATTCTTCGATAAAACTATCTACCGCATCTTCACCAAAGATCTCCTTGAGCTGCTCCGCATCTTCCTCTGAGAAGGTTATGGGCTCGGTGGTCTGCTCAACCTGGGATGAACCCTGAGCTGAAGAGGTTTCATCGGTGACGGATGTTTCCTTACCGGCCTTGCCCTTGCAGGCGGAAAGGCCGAGTATAACAACTGTTGCAAGCAGCAGACTGAGTAAACGTTTTTTCATATATTTTACCTCCGAAAATGAAGCATTAAAAGATTGTCGATTAATGCGTTACTAATAGAATAGCTGATTTTCTTTACAAAATCAATACTCATTTTACAACAAAATGTTAATCTTGTGTTGACAGGATGTGAATTTTCAAAATTAAATAAAAAAATTGAAAAAGACTTGAAAAATTCATTACAATACATTATAATAAACGAACGTTGTTAAAAGAACATATTTTTGCTGGTGTGGCTCAATGGCAGAGCAGCTCATTCGTAATGAGCAGGTTGTCAGTTCGATTCTGACCACCAGCTCCACAGGCAGGTGTAAACCTGCCTTTTTTCTGCCGTTAAAGGCGCCATCCTTTTCCGACAGAAAACTGATTTTTATAAGGTGAAAACATCGGCAGGTGCAGACCTGCCTTTTTTATTGTAAAATTTTATTTTTTCTTTACAGATTTTTAAAAAAGTTGTGTTTAAATATTGTTAAAGGAAATAAGATGTGGTATTCTCGAAATGACAGAAATTAAATTTTTGCTCGGGGGAATAGCTTTGAAAAGAATTCTTGTGTTTCTTCTTTCCTGTATAACGCTTTTGACCGGAGTTGGCTGTGCTGTGGCTTCCGGTGCCGCGGAAAGCAACCCGGATTATCCGAGGAAGCGTGAGGACGTAATAATCCGTGACCCTTGCATTGTGGTGCATGAGGGGAAATATTATATGTATGGCACGGGTGTTACGGGCAAGGGCTACGGCTGCTATATCAGCGAAAATCTTGAGGATTGGTCCGACCCTGTTGTTGTGTTTGAGAAACCTGCGGACTATGACGGAGTGTATGATTTCTGGGCACCCGAATGTCACGAATACAACGGCAAGTTTTATCTTTTTGCAACCTACCGCTCAGCCCTCAGCGGCAAACGCGGAGTTGCAATCTATGAGGCTGAAAAGCCGGACGGTCCTTTCGTGCAGCTTGGTGACGGTCATATTACTCCCAGGTACAGAGACTGCATTGACGGTACTCTTTTTGTTGATGATGACGGTCAGCCGTGGATGGTTTACGTGAATGAATGGACCTCCAATCCCGACGAGGTCGGCGAAATGGCGGCGGCAAAGCTGAGCGACGATCTGAGCAGATTTATAAGCGAGCCGATTGTGCTTTTTAGGGCTGATGAAACCTTATGGGCGAGCGGCAAAATTACTGACGGACCGTATCTTCATCATACCGAGGACGGCAGGCTCATAATGCTCTGGTCAAACGGTACGAAGAAGGGCTATGCCGTGGGTATCGCTTATTCCGAAAACGGAAAAATTGACGGCAAATGGAAGCATCAGCCTACAGCGCTTTACAAAGCAGATAATTATCATAAAGAGGGCGGCCACGGAATGCTTTTCACAACGGCAGAGGGAGAACTTCTTATGTCTGTGCATTCTCCTAATTATTCGGATGCTTCCGTGCACGAAACGGCGGTGTTCCTGCCCGTTAAGGATATCGGATGCACGGTTGTTCTTGACGATGCCGGAAGCGATGCGCAAAAAGCCGCGTATTTTTTTGAAAGACTGTTTCTTAAGATTTATTATTTCTTTGCAGACCTGATATAATCACCGTAAAGGAGTGTTGATAATGAAGAAGCATATTATCCCTGTTGCCGCATTTATAATTCAGGCGGTGCTGTTTTATGCCGTTCCCGCGACGGCTCAGCCCGGCGATGAAATGGGCATGGTGTTCGTGCTTTTCATAGCCGCTCTTGTGCTTTCTGCCGTGGCAGGGCTTTCAAAGAGCTTTTTAAAAATTATCTACCCCGTTGCAGTGCCGCTTGTGTTTTTACCGAGTGTATACATATATTATAATGAAAGTGCGCTCGTGCACGGATTATGGTATTTTGCCGTTTGTGTAATAGGAGTGCTCGCAGGTACGGGCTTCGGAATGCTCATTTCCTTCATATCAAACCGCTGCGAAAAAGAATAAAGCAAAATCACCGCTCAGAGCTTATCTGAACGGTGATATTTTTTACGCTTTTATTCTTATTGAATCACATATTGGTCTGCAATGGTGAATTCTGCAGTTGAGCTTAAGTGATTTAAGCTGCGCCGCCGCAGTCTGCGCGGCAGAGTCATCAGTGAAAATGCCGAACATGGTGGGGCCGCTTCCGCTCATTCTTACAAGCGAAGCACCGTTGGCTTCAAAGCAGGAACGAATTGAGGAAAACTCAGGGAAATCAATAACCTGCTCAAAAACGTTCTGAGCGTATGAGCACATTTTCTCAAAATTGCCTGCCCTTGCGGCGCTGAGCATAGCCTCACCGTCAGGGTGATTAACGCTTTCAAGCTCGTTGTAAGCGGCATATGCTTCGGCGGTGGAAACTCCTCTTTCGGGCTTTGCGAGAACTATATGACAGTCACGCAGTGCAGGGAGGAAGGACATTTTTTCACCTATATTCTCAACAAGTCTTGTACCGCCCGCAATGCAGAAGGGTACGTCACTGCCTACCTTGATGCCGATTGAGCACAGAGCGGTTTCGCAAAGACCGGCTTCGTAAAGTGCGTTAAGGCCGCAGATTACGGCGGCGGCATCTGCGCTTCCGCCTGCAAGCCCTGCGGCAAGCGGGATTTTTTTCTCTATATGAATGCGGAGACCCGTGTTTTTGATATCTGCATCGGTGAAGAATGCCTGGGCCGCGCGCATAGCGATGTTTTTTCTGTCGCAGGGAAGGGAAGGCTCTGAGCAGGTAAGCTCGATTGTTCCCGTTTCGGTTTTCTCGAGAGTCACGGTGTCGAAAAGGTCTACGGACTGCATCACCATAAAAAGTGAATGGTATCCGTTTTCAAGAGTCCCCGTGATGTCAAGGAACAGGTTGATTTTTGCTGCGGCATCAACTGTTACTTTCATCATAATATATATAAACCTCGGCTTCCGGAGCCGTCCTTTCATAAAAGGGTATTATTCAATAGGAATAAAGGTGGGAAGTCTGTCATTAAAGAGGGCGATGTAATCAAAGCCGCACTTTTTCGCAAGTGCCATACCGTCCTCAATATTTGCGCCGAGATGCTCGGCATAGTGAGCGTCAGAGCCTACGGTTATCAGTTCGCCGCCGAATTCCCTGAAACGGCGAACAAAGTATTCGTCAGGCATAGTGGTGCCAAGAGGCTGGCGAAGACCTGAGGTGTTGATTTCAAGAGCCTTGCCGCTCTGAGCGAGCAGGCGGAGGATTTCATCAATCTTGTCAGTATACCTTGCCATATCTACGGGCTTCTTCTGCTCTCCTATGATGTAACGCAGAGGGTATGTAAGATGAGCCAGAGTGTCGAACTTTCCCCATTTAACGAGACCCAGCTCCTCATCAAAATATTCATCAAGCAAATCGGGATAATTGGCGGCTTCATTGTCATAATCAAGGTAGCAGAAATCCTGAGCGCCTCTGAGATTGTGAACGGAGCCTATAACTATATCGTATTTGAAAGAGCTGATAAGCTCCTCGGCAACGGGGATATCGTATGTGGGCTGACCGAGCTCGATTCCGTTGCATACGGTAAGCTTGCCCCTGAAGGCGGAGCGGGCGTTTGCACAGTCGATGTAAGACTGCCTTGCCGTTATATCGAAATTGCCGCTTTCATAAGTATCTATTTCAATATGGTCGGTAAACGCAATGGCGCGCAGGCCTTTGAAAAAAGCGGTTTCGCACAGGAACATTGCGGAATAGTGACCGTCAAAAGAGTTACGGGTATGAGTGTGCAAATCAATAATATTTTTATATCCCATGGGAAAGCCCCCTGTGTGTGAATTGCGGCCGTTGGCAGCAACTTTTATAATATACCAAATCTTCACATTTAACAAGTGTACAAATTGTTAATTTTTAAAAAAGTTTTTCTAAATCAGCAATATAATAAGCTTTTATGATTAATTTTGCATTTTGGGATTGTACTGTTAATAAAAATATGGTAATATTTAAAAATAGTGAAATTGAAAGGATGTTGTCTTATGAGAGCAGTTATAACTGTTGTGGGTAAAGATATGGTCGGTATTCTTTCGGGTGTATCCGAAGCATGCGCAAAGAATTCCGTAAATATTATTGAGGTTTCACAGTCTATTCTTCAGGAGCTTTTCTGTATGATAATGCTTGTTGACCTCGGTGACTCAGGCATTGACGTTGCCCGTCTTTCAGAGCAGCTCAAGGAATTCGGAGCTCAGAAGGCGCTTCAGATCAATGTAATGCACGAGGACGTTTTCAACACCATGCACCACATCTGATAACCCCGGAGGAGTATGTAAAATGATAAACACAGGCGATATTCTTGAAACTATACGGATGATAGAAAATGAAAACCTTGATATCAGAACGGTCACAATGGGCATTTCCCTGCTTGACTGCTGCTGTGACGATATAAGCCGCAGCTGTACCAAGGTTTACGATAAAATCACAAGACTTGCCGAAAATCTTGTAAAAGAAGTTGACGCAATTGAGAATGAATACGGTATCCCGATTATCAATAAGCGCATTGCCGTAACCCCCGCCGCTATACTTACTGCTGCATCGGGCGGCAATCCGGTTGAGTATGCAAAAACTCTGCAAAGAGCGGCAGAGACTGTAGGCGTAAACTTCATCGGCGGGTTTTCAGCTCTTGTTCAGAAAGGCTTTGCCGCGGGCGATGAAGCTCTTATAAGAAGCATTCCCGAGGCACTTGCCGTTACCAAAAATGTTTGTTCAAGTGTTAACATAGGTTCCACAAAAACGGGCATAAATATGGATGCTGTAGCCCTTATGGGTGAAACCGTGAAGAAAGCGGCTGAATTTACCGCAAACGATAATTGCATCGGTGCGGCAAAGCTGGTTGTTTTCTGCAACGCACCCGAGGATAATCCTTTTATGGCAGGCGCTTTCCACGGAGTAGGTGAGCCTGAATGCGTTATAAACGTAGGAGTTTCCGGCCCCGGTGTAGTGCGTGCTGCAATAAGTAAAATCCCTGATGCGGATATCACTCAGGTTGCTGATACAGTCAAAAAGACGGCATTCAAAATCACCCGTATGGGTCAGCTCGTTGCAACGCAGGCCGCAAGTAGGCTCAACGTTCCTTTCGGAATCGTTGACCTCTCTCTTGCCCCCACACCTGCAGTAGGCGATTCCGTTGCCCACATTCTTGAGGAAATGGGTCTTGAACAGTGCGGCGCTCACGGCACAACGGCGGCGCTTGCTCTGCTCAACGATGCAGTAAAGAAGGGCGGCACTATGGCATCCTCCCACGTCGGCGGACTTTCGGGTGCATTCATTCCCGTAAGTGAAGACGCAGGTATGATAGCTGCGGCTCAGAGCGGATGCCTCTCCATTGAAAAGCTTGAGGCTATGACTGCGGTTTGCTCCGTAGGTCTTGATATGATAGTTATTCCCGGTGACGTTACACCCGAAATTATATCTGCAATCATTGCGGATGAAGCGGCAATAGGTATGGTAAACTCCAAAACCACTGCTGTAAGAGTTATCCCCGCAATCGGCAAGGGAATAGGCGACCAGCTTGATTTCGGCGGCTTGCTCGGAAGCGGACCGGTTATGAAGGTAAACTATGCTTCTCCCGCAAAGTTTGTTTCCAGAGGCGGCAGAATCCCTGCACCCCTTCAGAGCCTCAAAAACTGAAAAGAGGAAAAGAAATGAAAATCCTTGTTACGGGCGCAAACGGTCAGCTTGGCTATGACGTTGTGCTGCGCCTGAATCAGCTCGGTCACGAGCCTCTCGCAACCGACAGAAACACCCTTGATATAACTGATTGTCAGCAGGTTGAAGCTTTTTTTGAAGCGGAAAAGCCTGATGCGGTTATTCATTGCGCCGCATACACGGCGGTTGATAAGGCGGAGGCAGAGCGTAAGCTTTGCACTCTTGTAAACATCACAGGCAGCGAGAATGTTGCCGTTGCGGCAGAGAAGCACGGTGCAAAGATGCTTTACGTGTCAACGGATTACGTTTTCGGCGGAGCAGGAACCGAACCGTATGAGGTCAACGGAGAAAAGGCTCCCGTCAATCATTACGGTGCAACCAAGCTCAAGGGCGAAAATGCTGTTATAAATAACTGCAAAAGACATTTTGTTGTACGCACCTCGTGGGTGTTCGGGCTTAACGGAAAGAATTTTGTAAAGACAATGCTCTTTATCGGCTCGAAGAAGAGCGAAATCAGCGTAGTGAACGATCAGATTGGCTCGCCTACCTTTACAAGGGATCTGGCAAAGCTCCTTTGCGATATGATAGTTACCGAAAAATACGGTGTTTACCATGCCACAAACGAGGGCTTCTGCTCCTGGTATGATTTTGCAAAAAAAATTATGGAGCTTTCCGGCACGCAGTGCAAAGTAAACCCGATTTCAACCGGCGAATATCCCTGCGCGGCGCTCAGACCTGCAAACTCCCGCCTTTCAAAGGCTTCGCTTGATGAAGCGGGATTTGAGAGATTGCCCGATTGGCAGACGGCTCTTGCGCAGTATCTTGCCGAATATAGCGATAACTGAAAAGGAAACACAAAATTAAAACGGTACGTTACGGAGAAAACTCCACATAACGTACCGTTTTTTGATTTGCAGTTAAATCCGGTTATTCTTCCATCTGTTTTCCGAGGAAGGATGCCGCAACCTGAGCCAGCTTTATTTCAGTCTGTGTGGGGGCGGCGCCGTTGTCGCCCATAAGAAGGATAACAGACCCGGAAACGTCGCCGGCGCCGATAATGGGGAAGGCAACCGCGGCAGCTTTGTCGAGTCCTTCAACGGGCTTCATTATTTGCGCGCCTTTTTCGTAAACAAAATTCTCTCTGTTTTCCATAAGATCCTCAAGGGAGTTGCTTACTCTGCGGTCAATGATTTCGCGGCGCGAAATGCCCGAGCAGGCAATAACCGTGTCACGGTCGGTTACAACTACGGGCAAAGAGGTGCTTCTGTTGAGCACCTCGGAATACTGAGCGGTGATGGAAGAAAGCTCGCCTATAGGCGAATACTTTTTAAAGATAACCTCACCGTCCGTATCCGTATAAATCTCCAACGGGTCGCCTTCACGGATACGCATAGTGCGGCGGATTTCTTTTGGGATAACGACCCTTCCGAGGTCGTCAATTCTTCTGACAATACCTGTGGCTTTCATATTTAATCTTTCTCCTTGTTTTCAATATTTGCCCTGTTATTGTTTGTCAGCAGATGCAGTTTATACTGAAAAAGGATTTTAGTTTTAAAATAAATTCGCAAAAAAACGGAGAGATTTTTCGTTTAAAGATTATATAATGAATGATTGGATTCTTAAAGCTGTAGAGACAACTCAGGCAATGTCTTTTAAGACGTTGCCTGAGTTGTCACGTGATTTATAAGCCTATATTGAGGAATGAGTTTCTATGCGCGGTTACCTCAGGGTAAGCGATCATAGTTTATAACATACCAGGGATTATAATATGTAACACCGCCGTAAGTGCATTTGTTGCCCGAGAAAGGTGTTGCATAGCCGTAGTATGTGCCGTTTGACCAAAGAGTATCAACGATTGCAAAGTGAAGATGCTTTCCGTTGGAGCTTGTGCCGGAATTACCCGCAATGCCGATATACTGACCTGCGCTTACAGACTGACCCTTGCTGACTCTAACGTATTCAAGGTGTGCATAGAAACTGTAAACTGTTTTACCGCCGATAACGTGTTTGATGATGATATATCTTCCGTTTGCGCCCGAAGGAGAAGATGAGCAGGCAGCTACTGTTCCGTTGTATGTTGAATAAACGTTTCCGTTTGTGCCGTATACGTCAATTCCCAGGTGATAGGTTCTTGAAGAATTCCTGGATGTGTACTGTGCCCAACTCATATTGTTTCCGGGTGTTCTCCATGTGCAATACATATTCTTCATAGGACTCTTCCAGTCGCCGTTTGATGAAGCAGCGGCTTTTTGCGCTGCGGAGATTGTTGCATTGACTGCTGCACTTGTATTAGCGTTGGATGAAGACCCGTTTATGTATTTGTTGAAATTCGCAGTGGAAATCCAAGCCATTCTCCAGCCTGAGGGATTGCTTGCTGAGCCGATGTTGTAGAGTACCTGGGTCCACGAGCCGCTTGTTGCAAGTCTATAAACTTTATCGCCCTTGCTGATACTGCCAGCGGTTGCAGAACTGCCGGATCTTCTGTATGTAGTGAGGTTTGCCTTGGAAGTATAAGATGCGGAGGGGGCTTTTGCGGTTGTGACAGCGCTCAGAGGAATGTATGCATATTTTCTTCCGTTTGAAATGGGGTAAGAACAATATGCAACATATCTGCCTTTGCTGTTTGTGCCAATCTGATAAATATGGATTTCATCAGAAGCAAAGACTGTGCCTTTCTTGGATGAGAGAGAAGCAGAGGAATATGACGTTGTGTTGTTTCCGGTGCTTATAGTGTAGGCTTTAATGGGTTTACTTGTGCTGAATGACGGCCAAGAAACTGCCGCCGAAGCCAGAATGCTGATTGAACTGAAAACGGTAATGATAACGAGGGCTATCGATATGGTTTTTACAAGTTTCTTTTTCAAGCTGTTTCTCCTTTGCTTATTTAAATTCTGTACAAGTGCAAAAACGTTTTTCATGGCCGGTCTCTGGGATGAAGCATTTTTCTTTTTCCTCCTTTCGCTTTTTTGAAAGAATAGTGTTTTAATTAACTTGTAAAGAAAAGGATGTGTTCGGATTAAATGCGCCGTTGAATAAAAATCGAGCGAAGTTCAGACACATTCGATTTACCTTACGAGAAAATAATAAAGGGTACCCTTTCGAAAAAATAATAGGGGGAAAAAGAAAAAGGCATAAACTGCCGAATAAGCAGTTTATGCCTTAAAATAAATAATAAATAATTAAGTAAATAATTAACTTTTGTGTTTTCGCAATAGCAATGATTTACCGTTGTTTTTTGCGGGAGAGAAGATAAAACGAACATTGTTGCGAAATCGTTATCGAGCTGTGTTGAAGTAGCCTAAATGTGATGTCTTAACAGATACGCATAGTGCGGCGGATTTCTTTCGGGATAACGACCCTTCCGAGGTCATCAATTCTTCTGACAATACCTGTGGCTTTCATATTTAATCTTTCTCCTTGTTTTCAATATTTGCCCTGTTATTGTTTGTCAGGTTCTGCAGTTTATACGGAAAAGAAAACACAATTTTAAGCATTATAAATGGTATAAAGCGAAAAAAGACGGCATAACAATTGCCGTCTTTACGTTTGATATGAACTTTTTTGCGTTCAAAGCTTTCTCGCCTTGATAACTACCGATAACGGAAAATGCTTGGCTTTGAAATCGGCGTAGTAACCTGAACTGAAGTCTGCTGATTTTTCAAGAACTGTTTCGCTTGTTTCTTCAATCACTCTTTCAACAGCAAAACCTGCATCAGCAAGGGTGTTTATGTAAGTTGAAAGTTTTCGGTTTTGCAGAGTAAGAGGGTTGCCGTATTTCTCAAAAGTGTAATAGTCTTCTTCAAGATAGTTGCCACTGAAAATTATGCGTTCTTCGGTTGCAACGGTTCTGTTGCCGCCAGAAATCGCAACGCTTTCCAAATCAACGCAATGCAGAAGCGGATGATCCCAAGAGAAAATATATGTGCCTCCTTGTTTCAGATACGATGCAGCGTTCTTTATTGTTTTCTCAAGGTCGGTAGACCAACCGATTGAATAGATTGAATACACAACATCAAAATAGTTCTGCGGAATGTTTGCATTTTCTTCCATAGGCTGATGAAAGAGTGTACAGGAATACCCGTTTTCGTCAAGGAGTTTCTTTGCGGCTTTAAGCTGTTCTTCGGAAATATCAAGACCGAAAAGCTCTTTTGCACCGTGTTCGGCACACCATTTGAGCGAATGGCCGCTTCCACAACCCATTTCAAATATAGCCTTGCCGTTAAGGTCAGGGAAAAGGTGAAGTTCATCCTCCGTCGGAATTGAACAGCCGAGAACAGGCAAAGCGGTTACACCGAAAAAATCTTCAGCCAACGCATTCCAACTGTTTTCATTTTGTTTTAATATTTCAGGTTTCATATCTGTACCTCATTAAAAAGAAGCTTTTCAATAGTAATGCGAGGTCGCCACCAAGCTCTTGCTTGTTCATATTCGGGATACGAAGTGTACCATTTCCAAGTGATGTCAAATCCTCCGTCTTCCATTTGCAGTTTACCTAAAATGCCTTTTTCTGCAGTTATCAGAGTTTTTATTTCAGGTGTGATAAATTCCAAATATGAGCCAGAGAAAAAGTCAGACGGCATCGGTACATATTCAATACCATATTTTTCAATATCCTTGCATATGGAATTATCAATAGCTTTGCACAACAAATCTTTGAAATGTTCCAAATCAATTATATCATTAATGCTGTTTGCTTTCAAAAGCTCGTGTGCAAGCAGAAAACATTTCAACGAATCTCCGCTGATTTCTTCAGCATTTTCAAGATACTCAAAACCTTCTTTTATGATTTTCTCGTAGAGAGAAGCGCGATTACTGTAGCAAATCAAAAATGCCGCCAAAGATATTGACGGATTAAATCCGCTGATACCGTCACCTTTTTTCTGCCACCATATCGCGTGCGGATAATCCTTGTTGCTGTCTATCGCAAACAACCAACGTTTTTTATCCCCATCAAAAGAATCACAAGATTCAAGATATCTGACGATTCCTTTTAAAATGTCAGAATCTCTGTCAAGTGCATTTACACGAGAAAGAGTGATTATAGCATCATTTGTTGCAATAGGGCTTGAATTGGGATTGAAAAAGTCAGGCTCAAGAGCATTGCCAAAACCACCATCGGAATTTTGAAATTTCAAAAGCTCATCAATAACAGCTTGGTTTGATTCATTTTCAAAGAAATACTTGTATACAGCCAATTCAAGCGGCCGTGCATTTTGTAAAACAAATTCAATTGCTGCGTTTTTGTTCATAACCTTATCCTCGCACTTTTGATAAAACCATTATACATTAACCGTCTGAATAAAGCAACCTCACCTCAGCCATAAATGACCAAGGTGATGTTTGTTATATTCTCGTTCGCCAAGTTTTATGTTTGCTGTATGGACACCTTAAGGCTGTCATCTATTATCCAAAATCAATATAAATTCACTTTTGGCTAATAGCTAACTCAAAAACAAATGGTATATTTGTTTTTGAAGAATCCTGTTAGTTGAAGCAAATAATAATTTGTGATAAAATTTATCCGTACAATAGTGAGCATAAATAATCAAGATGTCATACGGTCTTTGAGCTATAATGAAATCACACAAAGAGGTGAGCGATTTGGATTGGGTTACAGGTATACAGAATGCAATAAACTATGTTGAAGAACACCTTACCGATGAAATAGACTTTGATTTGGTTTCAAAAGAAGCGGCTTGTTCGAGTTTCTATTTTCAAAGGATTTTCAGCATACTGTGCGGAATTACTCTTGGTGATTATATCAGAAGCAGACGGCTTACACTTGCCGGCAATGAGTTGTGTGCTATTGATACTAAAGTAATTGATATTGCATTAAAATACGGATATGAAAGTCCTGAAAGCTTCACAAGAGCGTTTGTAAAGTTTCATGGTATAACACCATCCGAAGCTAAAAAGGACGGTTCAAAACTCAAATCTTTTTCTCGCCTTTCTGTGAAGATTACATTAAGCGGAGGTAATATAATGGACTACAAAATTATTGAAAAAGATGCTTTTGATATTATCGAGAAATTAGAAACACATACCGTTGATAATTCAGAAAATGCCAAGAGTATTCCTGATTTCTGGACTCGTTCACACAAAGACGGTACAGTAAAAACGCTGACAGAATTAGCAACAGACAGAGCTTTTATTTTCGGAGTGTGCTACGGAAACCTTTCTGAAGATGCAAAGACATTTGATTATTCAATTGCAGCGAAGTGTGATAGCAACACCGCAATTCCCAAAGGTTTCAGAAAAAACGCTATTCCGGCAAGAACGTGGGCTGTGTTTGAGTGTAAGGGTGCAATGCCAAATGCTATGCAGGATATGTGGCACAAAATTGTTTCAGAATTCTTCCCGACATCAGGTTATGAGCCTACCTACGAAATGGATATTGAAGCTTATACCGAAGGAAATATGAGTAGCCCCGATTACCGTAGTGAAATATGGGTACCTGTTGTAAAGAAATAAAGCAATAGAATCTACATCATATCCGTTCTGGATAGGAAAATAAATTAAAAATGAGGTTTTTTTGCCTCGTTTTTGCTAAGAAATTAATTAAAGCCGGTTCGTCAGCTGAGTGACGGACCGGCTTTTTGGTGCGTTAGTGGTATTGATTATCTGAAATTCATACAACCTACCGTTGCATTAACAGTGCGATTATCTGAAATTCATACGACCGACTGTTGCATCAGTGGTGTGGTTTATTTGAAAATCATGCAGCTGACTGTTGCATCAGTGGTGTGGTTTATCTGAAATTCATACGACCGACTGTTGCGTTAGCGGTGTGATTATCTGAAATTCATATAACCGAAAACAAGCAAAACTGCCATTAAAATGTAGAAGAACGGGAGAACGGTAAGGTCTCCGCCGAAGGATACAAGGAAATCCTTGAAGGATTTTGCATTTCTGTAATTGTCTGCAACTCTTTTGGGGCGGCAGAAGAATGCAAGGTCGAAGAGGATATATCCTACGCAGTAGAAAATCCAGGTTTCCCAGAGAGTGTAGCCCCTTAATGCCTGAACGGCAAGAGCTGCCGCGCCGACAAGAATAAGGAAAATGCGGATTAACTTTATGTTCTTGTAATCCCAGTAGCGCTCAAGGCCGTCGTGCTGTGCAATGACATAGTACATTGTAAAGCAGCAGATGATTTCAGCCATGGTTGTTGAACCGAGCATAACAAGAGCGAGAGGGCCTACCAT
>JAZNUP010000079.1:0-9970 GCA_045592385.1 Acutalibacteraceae bacterium | reverse complement strand
CTGCCGTATTACATCACCTCGCCCGTCATCATGCAGCTGCTTGAAAGCCGCCTGCCTGTGGAGGCTATAACCGTAATGGTACAGAAGGAAGCGGCGCAGAGAATGTGCGCAGAGGTTGGCAGCAGGGATTCGGGCGCAGTTACCGTGGCGGTAAATTATTATACTAAGCCAAGGAAGCTTTTCGACGTAAGTGCAGGCTCGTTTATGCCGGCCCCAAAGGTTGACAGCAGCGTTATAAAGCTGCGTGTGCGCAAGGAGCCTCCCGTTAACGTGAAGGATGAAAAGTTCTTTTTCAGAACGGTGCGTGCGGCTTTCGGTCAGCGCAGGAAAACGGCATCAAACTCAATAAGCTCAGGGCTTTCGGTGCCTAAGGACAAAGTGGCTGCCGCAATAGCCTTCTGCGGTTTTGAGCCGAGCGTAAGAGCGGAATCGCTCACAATGCAGGAGCTTGCACAGCTCAGCGATGAATTGAAGAATTTGTTATAACAGAAACAGGGCTGTCTCAATAAGCGAGACAGCCCTGCCTTGATTTATATTTGATTATTGCAGAATTTCAAGAGCCTGCTTGAGCTGCAAATCCTGCTCTTCGCTGAGGAGCCATACGTTTGAGGGCTCCTGCATTTCGCATACGTAATCGGGCTCAATGCCTTTGCCGTCGTAGGCGCTTTCAGCGTTGAAGGGCTCAACCCTTGCAACGGTGAGCATTACGGCATCGCCGCTGCTCAGGGGATACGGCTTCTGATAAGTGCCGATTCCCGCGGTGGCAGTGCCAACGGTTTTTGCAGAGCTTATATCCCTTAAATCACAGGCGAAAAGCTCGGCAGGTCCTGCGGTTGAGGAGTTTACAAGTACGGCATAGGATGCCACAACGGAGCTGCTTTCAGCGGTGAAAACGCTCAGTCTGTTGCCGTTTTTATCGTAGGTTGCGGCAATGTATCTGCCCGAAGCGGATGCAGGCACAAGCACGTCGAGGGTCTGTGCCGCATATTCGAGAGTGCCTTCGTTTGTATTCCTCAAATCAATAACGAAGCTGGTGATTCCGCTTTCCTGCAGACCTTTGATACAATCCGAAAACTCGGCGGAGGTATCCTTGTAGAATGCGGAAATACGGATTCTTGCAATGCTGCCGTGCACGGAGCTTGTAACAGTGGGAATTTCAAAGCCGAGCATCGGCTCAACGGTATCTGTTTCACCGTTACGCTCATAGAGGATTTCAACGCTGTTCAGCTTACTTCCGTAAAGCTGAGATATGAGCGAGGAATAGTTTTTCTTCGTTACCTTTGTGTCGGCGATTTCAATTATTCTGTCTCCTTGCTCAAGCCCTGCGGTTTCTGCAGGAGAACCGTCGTAAACGTAAGCTACAACCAGCGAATTGAGCTGAGCATCATAGACACAGTCAATGCCGATTCCGCTGAGCTTGCCGTTGAGTCTGTCGTTATAATCGGCAAATTCGGCTGAAGAGAGATAGCGGCTGTTTGGATCGCCGAGGCCTTCAACGTAGCCCTCAACGAGAGAGGCTGTGATTATGGCGGTGCGGTCATCAACCGTGCCGAAAAAGTAGTTGGAAACTATTTCGCTGATTTCCTCAATAGCTTCGGATGCCGAGGTTCTCAGCGAAAGGTTGTTGATGATTTTGTTGTAAACGGTTTTGGACATTGCCATAGTTACGGCAAAGGTGACCGTTATTGAAAGGATAATCAGCGAAAGGCTGAGCCCCAGCGAGATTTTTTTATTCACGCTGTTTCCTCCTTTGCATAGTTTAAATTAACAAAAAGGCGCTTTTAACGGCGCCTTTTTATATTTTTGGTTTACGGACAGTTTATATAATTCTCGGGATTTACGCGGTTTACGGTGCCGTCTGCATTCTTTATTCTTACCTCAAAATGCAGATGATAACCGGTAGTGTTGCCGGTAAGGCCGATTTCCGCGATTTTTTCGCCCTTCTTTACTATCTCGCCCTTGCTTACGGTGAGACGCTTGCAGTGAGCATAAAGGGTGAGCATACCGTCGCCATGGTCGATAACGCAGTAATTGCCGAAGCCGGAATTCCAGTTGCCGTCATTGTAAGCGATTATTACCTCGCCGCTCTGAGCCGCAACAATGTCTTTTCCGTTTGAAGCGTTGCCGCCGCCTTCGCCTCTTACGCAAAGGTCAGTGCCCCAGTGCCTGCTGCCGTCGGAATAATAACCGTAGTGGCAGGAAATGTAGCAGTTATCGTAGGGGAGCGGGAAAAGGAGCTTGCCGTCGTTTTCAAAATCGGTGGGCTTGTCGCCTACGCTTGAGCCGTTTTTGGCTATGTAATCGTCAATTTCTTTTGACAGCTGTTCCATTTCTTGGCGCTGCCTTGCGATTTCCTTCTGATAAGCTTCACTGTCCTCATCAAGCTCTACGAGCAAATCCTGAACCTGCTCGTATTTATTGGAGAGGCTTGCCTGCTTGCTTTCGGAAGCGTCAAGGCTGGATTGTAAATCCTGCTGATTGGAGGTAAGCTCGTTCATACTGGAGTCAAGCTGAGCCTTTTTAAGCTCAACTGTTGCCTTTTCGTGCTGAGCCTCTTTCTCGAGAGCGTCAAGAGCCTCAACTCTTTCTGCAAGCTGCTCTATGAGCATTGTTTCCTGCTCGGAAACACGGTCAACGAGTTCCAGTCTTGAGAGGAAAGAGGTTAAATCATCGCTGCTGAAAAGGATTTCAAGCATTGAAGCGTTGCCGCCTGACATATAATCCTCGCGGATTCTTTCAAGCAGAGCCGCTTCAGTCTCCTGCGAGAGAGCTCTTGCTTCATCCATCTGAAGGTTAAGATAATCAATGGAAACCTGAAGCCCGTCAATTTCACCCTGAAGGGTATCAATCCTGGGCTGAAGCTCGCCGATGCTTTCATTAAGCACGCCGATTTTTTCATCAAGCACGTTAATCTGACCCTTTATTGTTTCAATCTGGCCCGTGATGCTTGTGAGCTTCTTTTCATTCGAGGTAATGTCCGACTGTATGTCGGCAAGCTTTTCCTCGTTTTTCTTGAGGTCTTCCTCAAGGTCTTTGTATTCATTTTCAAGGTCCTCAAGGGTCTGCTGAGCAGATGCCCTGGGAGCATACGAATTGGGGTAAATGCCTGAAAGCAAAACCATAACCGAACACATGGCTATGCAAAGGATTTTTGCAAATACCCCGTGTGTTTTATTACAGCTCTTCAAGGTCAACAAACTTCCTTTCTTTGAGGTATTTTCTTATCGAGTTTGCACTGCCGAATACTCCGCTGAACACACCGATAATCATAAATGCCGCAAGAATGTAAAGTAAATGGTCCTTGATGTCAACAAGAGAGCCGGATGAGAAAATACCGGATACTCTTGAAAGATACCTTACCGCCACCTCATAAAGCCCCCAGAAGGTGAGAAGGGATACAATGCCGGAAATTATACCGAGAAGCATACCCTCAACCATAAAGGGCCAGCGGATGAACGCATTTGTTGCGCCTACGCTTTTCATAATGCTTATCTCCAGCCTGCGGCTGAACATTGTGATTTTGATAGTATTGGAAATAATAAACAGCGAAACAATCAGAAGCAGGAAGATGATTCCTATGCTTACGTAGCTTATGGCATTCCTCATAGCGGAAAGCTTGCCTGCCAGGTCACTGTTTTCTCTTGTTCTCATTACATTGTCAAGAACCTGAATTTTTGCAACCGTTGCGTCAAACTGTTTCATATCCTTGACGGTTACTTTGTATGCATCGGGGAGGGGATTTTCATCAAGCCCGCGCAGATAATCGCTTGCCTCGCCCATATCGTTGAGGATTGCCTCGTACGCCTCATCCCTGCCTACAAAGGTGCAGGAGTCAACGTTTTCGACTTCCATTATAGCGGTGTTGAGGTTTACAACCTCTACCGAATCGGCATCATCCTCAATATAAACCATTATAACGTTTTCCGATTCGATATCGGAAACAAGACTGCCTATATTGACAAAAACCATATAAGCAAAGCCCATAAGGAACATACAGCTGAAAAGCACCGTAATTGACGCCATACTCATCAGCTTGTTTACTTTAAGGTTTCTGAAGCCTTCCTTGGTGAGGTAACCTATGCTGCCTGTTTTCACTGAGCGTCACCTCCTACTGCGGCGCCCTGCTTTTCTTCGGGCTGAGCCGGTGTGGGCTCAAAGCTTTCCTCGGGAATAAAGCTCTCCTGAAGCTCAACGGATGAGGCTTCGCGGCTTTCGGGGATAAAGCTTGAGCTGATTTCTGCAGCCGCGTTTATGTGAGCGGTTGCGATATCACTGATAAGGGGACCGCCGTCGGAAACAACGGAGCCTTTATCAAGGATGATAACTCTTCTGTCAAAACTGCGCACAAGGTCGTGCTCGTGGGTTACCATAATGACTGTTGTGCCGTTTTCGTTGAGCTTCATGAGCAAATCGACTATTTCGTAGCTCATCTGAGGGTCAACGTTACCTGTGGGTTCGTCCGCAATAATGATATCAGCATTGTTCGCAAGCGCTCTTGCAAGGGCAACTCGCTGCTGCTCACCGCCCGAAAGCTCGTTGGGCATACAGCGGGCTTTATGGGGCAGACCCATAAGGGAAAGAGTGTAGGGCACTCTCTTGCGGATGATTTTTTCTTTTGTACCGATAACGCGCATTGCGAATGCCACGTTATCGAAAACCGACATATTCGGAATTAATCTGAAATCCTGGAAAACTACGCCGAGCTTACGGCGAAACTGCGGGATTTTTCTCTTTTTGAGGTTGTTGAGGACAACGCCATCCACCGTGATTGTTCCGTGTGAAGGAACCTCTTCACGCATCATAAGCTTGAGGAACGTGCTTTTACCGGCTCCCGATGAACCTACAACGAAAACAAATTCCCCGTCTTCAATTTTTATGTTGATGTCTTTTAAAGCAGTGGTGCCGTTATCGTATTTCTTGGTGACGCCTTTGAATTCAATCACTCTATCACAATACCTTTCTTAATAGTCAGTGTAAGACTTTCTGTTCCGCTCATCGGTGCAGGTCCACTCATACGGCGGCGCCTGATGCGCACACCTCTGCCCCGAACACAGAAATACGATAAATATTAAATTTTACCCCTCGGTTGAACAAATCAGAACTTTACGGGCTCTGAATCCAGATACTTCTTAACCATAAGCGCAACCTTGAAAACAATAGCATCATCAAAGCCTCTCAGGTCAAGACCTGTAAGCTTCTTGATTTTTTCAAGTCTGTAAACAAGGGTGTTGCGGTGGACGAAAAGCCTGCGTGAGGTTTCGGACACGTTGAGGTTATTCTCGAAGAATTTCTGAATGGTGAAAAGAGTTTCCTGGTCAAGGCTTTCAATTGAGCCGCGCTTGAATACCTCGCGCAGGAACATCTCGCAAAGAGTTGTGGGAAGCTGATAAATAAGGCGGGCGATGCCGAGATTTTCGTAGCTGATTATAGCCTTCTCAGTATCAAATACCTTGCCTACTTCAAGGGCAATCTGAGCCTCTTTGAAGGAGCGGGCAAGATCCTTTACGCCCTCTACCGTTGTGCCGATGCCGATAAGAGCATGAGTGTAAAGCTCGGTATTGAGAGAATCGGAGATTGAACGGGCAAGCTTTTCAAGGTCGCTCGTTTCGATTGCACTCTTTACTTCCTTTACGATTGCAATATCCTTTTCGTTGATGTTAACAACAAAATCCTTGGTTTTATCAGGGAAAAGATTCTGGATAACGTCATATACCGAAGCATCGTTATGGTCAACGATTCTTACAAGCAAAACAACTCTGGAGGTTTCGTTGTTGAAGCGAAGCTCTCTTGATTTAACATAAATATCGCCGGGAAGGATATTATCAAGAATAACGTTTTTGATAAAGTTACCTCTGTCAAACTTCTCGTCATAATACTGCTTTATGTTTTCAAGCGATACGCAGCAGATGCTGGCAAACTTGCCTGCGATTTCATCTGTGCCCTCAACAAACACTGCATACTCAGACTGAACATGCGAGCTGAAGCAACGGAAAGTGCAGCCGTCTATGTAGTGGAGCTCACTGTCTGCAAAAACTTCGGAGGCAGTGGAAATAACCTCGCCTATTTTGCCAAGCTCACTGCAAGAGATGACCGTTCCGGCTTCGTCGATAACGCCGATGGTTCTGCCCGCAGCGTCACGCATCTGATGGATAAGTCCCTGAAAAAGTCTGTTGGACATAATAATTACCCCTCACTGTTTGAATTTAGTTGCGGTTTATACAAATTGACTATCGGGATGTATACATTTTACACAATTACACGCAATATTGCAATAGAAAAGCTTCCCTTTTTTTTGAATTTTTTAAAAAAAACGGTCAAATTGTTCATCTTTTATTTATTTTAAGCTGAAATTTGTTCATATTTGCCATTTGTCACAGTCAAATAAAAATTCGTCATTTTGTCAAAAAACGCTGAATATTATTCTTTAAAAGAAAATTAACGGCGTTTTTTGCCCTGTTGTCGAAAAGTTCTTTTGTGCTTTTTGACAACAGCCGATTTGCTGAAAAAGCAGATATTTTTGAAAATAAGCGGGCATACTGTATTGAGAAGATGCAGTCAATCGTAATGATTTAAATGCAAATTGAACAGAAAAATCTTTGAAATTCGTTAAAAATTTTTTAATTTTTTCTTTGAATCAGGCTTTTCAATACGGATTTATTGTGATATAATAAGTTGGTTTATTTTATAATTGATTTCTTGAATATCACTTTTATTTGACATATATCTCTAATTTTTGAACGGAAAGGCGGGCGGCGCTCTTTGGAAAAGATCATAATCAACGGCGGAAGAGAGCTTCACGGAACTGTAAATATCAGCGGCGCTAAAAACGCGGCTGTTGCCATAATCCCCGCAGCTATTCTTTGCAAGGATATCTGCATTATCGAAAACGTACCTTCATCAATCAGCGACGTTACCATGATGATGCGCATTCTTCAGAGCCTCGGTGCATCGGTAAGGCTTATAAATAAAAGCACACTTGAGATTGACTCACGCTTTGTAAATTCCTACACAGTTTCAAATGAATTGGCAAAGTACCTCAGAGCTTCATATTATCTTCTCGGTGCGCTTCTCGGCAGATACGGCCACGCAAGGGTTGCAATGCCCGGCGGCTGTGACCTCGGCATACGCCCCATTGACCAGCATATCAAGGGCTTTGAACTGCTCGGCGCCTGCGTTTCCATTGAGGAAAACGCTATTGTTGATGCCAAGGCTGAAAGGCTTGTGGGAAGCCCTGTTTACCTTGATGTTGTTTCTGTAGGCGCTACCGTAAACGTTATGCTTGCCGCAGTCAAGGCAAAGGGTCTTACTGTGATTGAGAATGCCGCAAAAGAGCCCCATATTGTTGACCTTGCAAACTTCCTTAACTCCATGGGCGCTGACGTAAGAGGTGCAGGTACTGACGTTATTAAAATCAGAGGTGTTGAAGAGCTTCACGGCTGCACCTATTCCATTATTCCTGACCAGATTGAAGCAGGCACTTATATGCTTGCCGCCGCTGCAACAAACAGTGACGTTATTATAAACAATGTTATCCCCAAGCACCTTGAATCTATTTCAAAGAAGCTTGTTGAATGCGGTGTTACAGTTGAAGAATTTGACGAGTGCGTACGCGTCTGCGGCAACGGCAGACCCGAAAGATGCAACATCAAAACTATGCCTCATCCCGGCTTCCCCACCGATATGCAGCCCCAGATGGCAGTGCTTCTGAGCATTGCGGACGGTACAAGCACCATTTCCGAAGGAATATGGGATAACCGCTTCCGCTACGTTGAGCAGTTAATCCGTATGGGTGCCAATATCACGGTTGAGGGTAAGCGCGCTTATATCGAAGGTGTTGAGCGTCTTAAGGGTGCTCCCGTTAAGGCTGATGACCTCAGGGCAGGTGCGGCAATGCTTATTGCAGGCCTTGTTGCAACCGGCACTACCGAAATCGAAGATATTCTTCACATCGACAGAGGCTACGAAGACGTAGTTGCAAAGCTCAGTGCTCTGGGCGCAGATATCAAGCGTGTTGAGTATCCCGACGCTTCGGGCATTTCCGCCGCAATCTGAAAATAAAATCGCAATTAATATATTCATCTTAACGGGCCGTTTCGAAAGAAGCAGCCCGTTTTTGAAAGGAAAAATTATGGCTCGCTTTTGTCCCCTTTATTCATCCAGCAGCGGAAACTGCACTTATATCGGCTCTTCGCAGGGCGGAATTCTGATTGATGCAGGCGTGAGCGCCAAAAGAACCGAGGCGGCGCTTGCCGAAATAGGTGTTGACCCGAAATCAATCGGTGCGATTTTCATTACTCACGAGCACAGTGACCACGTGAGCGGAGTAAGAGTTTTTGCATCAAGATACGGCATAAAGGTGTATGCCACGGCAGGCACCCTTGATGCTATGGAAAAATCGGGTGCCGTAAATGCGAAAAACGAAACCTCGGTTATTCCTTACAGCGGAATTGAAGCGGCGTCGATGCTTGTACGTCCCTTCAGAACCTCGCACGATGCAAGGGAAAGCTGCGGCTACACGGTTATAACTCCCGATTCAAAGCGCATAAGCGTGTGCACAGACCTCGGAGTTGTCACGGACGAGGTGCTCCGGGCGGTCAGCGGCTCTGACCTTATTCTGCTTGAGTCCAATCACGACGTGAATATGCTCAGAAACGGAAGTTACCCCTACATAACAAAGCGCAGAATTCTTTCCGACATCGGGCATCTTTCAAACGTTACGTGTGCCGATACGGCGGTGAAGCTGCTTGAATCGGGCACAACAAGATTTTTCCTCGGCCACCTGAGCAGGGAGAATAATTTCCCCGAGCTCGCATATGAAACAACAAAGGCGGCAATGAGTATGGCAGGCGCCTGCGAAAACGTGGATTATATTCTGAAAATTGCTTCGCAGGAGCTTAAAATGACGGCGATATAGGCGGTGATTACAGATGATGAATATTCATATAATCTGCCTGGGAAAGCTTAAGGAAAGCTACCTTCGGGAGATGAGTGCGGAGTACGTAAAAAGGCTCGGCGCATTCTGCAAGCTTAGCGTTACGGAGCTCACACCCGTCGCTCTGCCCGATAACCCCTCCGATTCACAGATTTCATCCGCTCTTGCGCAGGAGGCTAAAACGATTCTTTCAAAAATCAAGCCGTCGGACAAGGTGTGTGCGCTGTGCATTGAGGGCAAGCTCATATCCTCCGAAAAGCTCAGCAGTACGCTTGAGGGATTTGCAGTGTCAGGCAATGCAAACGTTGTGTTTGTGATAGGAAGTTCGTGCGGTCTTGACGCTTCGGTAAAGCAGAGAGCGGATTTGCGCCTTTCAATGAGCCCTATGACTTTCCCGCATCAGCTTGCACGCGTTATGCTTCTTGAACAGATTTACAGAGCTTTTATGATTTCTTCGGGCGGCAAGTACCATAAATAATGCTGAAAAAGAATAATTCATTTGGCAGAATTATACCCATTTTGTCTTTAAAACCGTCATTTTTTTTACAGGTTGCCAAAACTTTTGAAAAAATGGTTTTTTCTTCAAAAAGGTGTTGCATATAAAGGTAAAAATGGATAAAATATATATCGGTCAAAATTCTTGATTATAATTTTGGAGGTAATTCAAATGTCAGTTAAAGTTGCTATTAACGGTTTCGGTCGCATCGGTCGTCTTGCATTCCGCCAGATGTTCGGCGCAGAGGGTTACGACGTTGTTGCTATCAACGACCTTACCAAGCCCTCAATGCTTGCTAACCTTCTTAAGTACGACACTGCTCAGGGCGGTTACTGCGGCACCCTCGGTGAGAATCTTCACACCGTATCTGCTGACGACGAAGCAGGCACCATCACTGTAGTCGGCAAGACCCTTAAGATTTACGCTATGGCTAACGCTGCTGAGCTCCCCTGGGGCGAAATCGGTGTTGACGTAGTTCTTGAGTGCACAGGCTTCTACTGCTCCAAGGCAAAGTCTCAGGCTCACATTGATGCAGGCGCTAA
>JAZNUP010000078.1:0-48593 GCA_045592385.1 Acutalibacteraceae bacterium | reverse complement strand
TACAATGCAAATGCTGAAAACGTTGCTGTTACACCTGCAACTGCAGACGTTAAGCACGGCTATACTATCGTTAAGACCAGTGCAACACCCGCTGACAGAGCAGGCTACACCTTCCTCGGCTGGGCAACCACAGCTGATGCTGCCGCAGCTGCAGACATCACCGTAACAGGCAATATCGAAGTTTACGCTGTATGGCAGGTTCAGTACTTTGACGTTGAGTTCGTAATCCCCGGCGTTGAAGCTCCCTATCATACCGATAAGGTTGCATACGGCACAGCTGTTGAGTATCCTGCTGATCCTACCGAAGACGATCTTCCCGCAGGTAAGGCATTCGTTTCCTGGATGCCTCAGGCAATCAACTCAATGCCCGCAGAGAAAACAACTGTTACTGCTCAGCTTGAGGATATCAATTACTTCGTAACCCTTTGGGTTGTAAACAATGACGGCGACTTAGAGGAATATGACACCCTTTCCACAACCTACGGCAAGGCTGTCGAAATTCCCGCAGCTGACGATGCAAGCGAGCGTTACGGCTACAATGCAACAGGCTGGTTCACTGAAGAAGAAGGCGGCGTCGAAGTTCCTGAAGGTGCATACACCGTAACAGCAGACGCTGACATCTATCTCCAGTACGAACCCAAGACCACCGGTGTTTACCTCTATGCAGAGGAAGCTCTTGAAACTGAGCTTGGCTATACTGAGGCAACCTACGGTGAGTACCTTGTTCTTACCACTGAAACTCAGTTTGACGAAGTTCCCGGCAAGACCGTTGATCATTGGGTAGTTTCCGACGGCGATACCACCGTTAAGCTTACTCTTGATGAAAACGGCAAGTCCAATTACCTTGTAAAAACAGAGGAAGATATCTTTGTTTACGCAGTATGGAGCACCAACGATTGCACTGTAACTTACAATGTAAACGCTGCTGATGCTACTATTGCAAACGCAACAGGTTCATTCCCCTACAACACTGTTCTTACCAAGGCTAACACCGAAACTCCCGTAAGAGACGGTTATGAATTCCTTGGTTGGGCAACCACCGCTGATGCAAAGGCTGCTGAAGAAATCACCGTAACAGGCGATATCGAAATCTTCGCAGTATGGGCTGCTGAAAAGCATACAATCAACTACGTAGTTGATGGCAAGCCCTACGATTCAGCTGAATATGCATTCGGCGCAGACGTTACCGTTCTCGAAGTAAACGAGGAAGGTTACGACTTCTCAGGCTGGACCTGGACTTACGTTGACGGTGAGGGCAACACCCAGACCACAACCGAGCCCGAAACCATGCCCGCATATGACCTCATTGCAACCGGTACTCTTATCGGCAAGCAGATTACAGTAACCTTCAGCGCTGACGGCGGTTACTTCAACGGCGATAAGGCTAATACTGCTGATGTTTCTTACACAGAAGCTTGCGGCTCAAGCGTTGTAGCTCCCACAGTTGCTAAGGACGGTTACACCCTTGTTGGCTGGACTTATGTTGATGCAGACGGCAACACTCAGACCGTTGCAGCTGTAACAACTATGCCCACCAAGGATACAACTTACACTGCTAAGTGGAGCAGCGGCCAGTCAAAATATGCCGTAGAAATCTACATTATGGATCTTGACGGCGAATACGGTGTTCCCTTCAAGACCACCGGCATCGTTGCAGCAACAGATTCAGTTGTAGCTCTTACCGCTGAAGAAAGACCCGGCTTCACATTCGTTGAGTCTCTGAGCAAGACTGAAGGCACTGTAACAGCTGACAATGCTCTCGTTCTTAAGCTTTACTACTCACGCAATGAATACGAAGTAGTATTTGACGGCACTACCTACACCTTCTTCCACGGCGAGTCTCTCGTAGCTCCCGAGGCAGCAGAGGTTTCCGGTAAGACCTTCCTCGGCTGGACCGATACCAAGGACTCAACTACTACAGTTGAACTTCCCGAAACAGTATCCGCTCCCGGCACTTACTATCCCGTATACTCGGCTAACACCTACACCATCACTTATAAGCTTAACGGCGAACAGTACGGTGAGGTTGAAAAGTATGAATTCGGCGCAGAAATCTCCATCAGAGAAGCTGCAAAGCAGACCGGATACAGCTTCTCAGGCTGGACTCCCGCAACTCTTCCCGCAACAATGCCCGCTGAAAACATCGTTGTAGAGGGTACTCTTACCATCAACACTTACACAGTTAACTACCTCGATGCAGAAGGCAACGTATTTGAAACCTACAAAGTAACCTACGGTGACGCTATCCCCGTTCCCGACGGCAAGCCCACCAAGGATTACAGCGTATTTGACAGCTGGAACAATGACCTTACCGTAATGCCTGACAGAGACCTTGACATTGAACCCATCTTCAATAAGGTTCCCGTTAAGCTTATCGCAAGAGAAGGTTCCACAACTAAGATTGATGAAGACCGCAAGATCATCTACGGTCTCCAGAACAAGCTTACACTTGATCTCCTCAACAACGTATACCTTGACGTTGAAGGTGACGGTACTATCGTATACGAAACCATCCAGGATAACTGGTACGGCACAGGCGTAATCGTCCGTGTACGTGACAATGAAACAGGCGAACTTGTTGAAGGTCAGGAATATGTAATCGTCGTATTCGGCGATATCAACGGCGACGGCTGGATCACCTCAGTTGATACAACCGCTATCCGTGAAGAAATCTCCTATGTAAGCTCATGGTCTCGCGGCGCTGATGCAGATATCTACAAGGTATATGCAGCAGACGTTAACCGTGACGGCAGACTCAGCAGCATCGACACTACAGCCATCAGAGAGCAGATCGGTTATATCGCAGATATTGACCAGGTAACTGCTCCCGCAGGCAACTAAACCTAAATTAAACAAACTCAGCGGGGGAGTAAACCCTTCTCCGCTGAGTAAAAGTCAAAGAATTCCGATATCAAAGTAGTTGATATTAATGTTTTTTCATCGGCGATGTGTTCGGTAACGAATACATTATTATATAAGGAGGAATTAATTCATGACTAAAGTTAAAAGGTTAGTTGCTGTATTGTTGTCATTGGTTATGATTATCGGTAGCTTCTCGGTTATGGGTTCCGCCTATAGCCTTGAAGAAGATACTAATGATGATTTGAATGTTACAATTCAGATACTTAAGCAGATAAACGGTGAATGGAAAGAAAGCGATTACGTTGTTCCCGGTGAAACAGTAAAGGTCCGTGTAAATATGGACACTGATTTCCACGTAGGCAGCGGCGAACTGATTTTCTTCTATGACAGTGACTTCTTCACTGATTCACTTACAACAGGTACATCAGTTCTTGCTTCCAAGTACACTCTTTCACCCTATTATTTCAGCACAACAATCGTTGCAGAGTCCTCAGGTGCCAAGGGTGCCGAAAACGGACTTCTTGCCTCTCAGCTTATTACAAGCGAAGAAGCAGCTGACAACAATTTCATTATGGTTCTTGTTGACGGAACCAACACCGCTAACAAAAGTCTTTCAGGCACTTTCTGTGAGTTCGAACTCAAAGTAAGAAATGATGCCACAGGCACCGGTGGATTCAAGGTGTTTGAAAACACAATTCTTACCCCTCAGAATCAGAGCGGTATCTTCAACCTCAGTAAGGGTGAAGAGGGCGCAACAGGAACAGCAGCCAAGAACGATATGTTCCTTTGGACTGTTAACCCCACTATCGTAAATGATCAGGTATCTCTTTACAGCAATCCTTCAACTGTTACCTTTGAAGCAGGTGAGGGTACTTTCGCAGCAGCAAAGAAAACTCTTTCTTTCACAGGTGAAGCAAACACTGTATTTGAAGATCTCCCCGCAAATCCCACCAGAGCAGGTTATACCTTCGGCGGCTGGGCAACAGTAGAAAACCCCACAGAGGCTGATGTAGTTGCTAACCCCACTTCATATCCTGAAGGCGGAGCAACCTACTATGCTTACTGGGTAAGCAACGCAGGTGCAGCAGGCACTAACCTTGCAATCAACACCAAATTCTTCAGAGAAGTTGACGGTGAATGGGTTGAAACCGAAAAGGTTAAGCGCGGCGAAACCGTAAAGGCAAGAGTTTATCTTGCAACTGATTATTACACCAACGCAGGTGAAATGATCCTCTTCTATGACAAGGCTTTCTTTAACGATGAGTATTCAGCAGGCTCCAACGTGCTCAAGGTAAACGATAACCCCGCCAGCTTTGCAGCAATCAACTCTGTTGAAGGCTTGTTCTATACAGACGCTTCCGCTTCTGCAGCAGAAAGCACTCTTGTTTCCGGCGGTCACATTACAGCGGATTTCGCTGAAGACCACAACTTCATCCATGTTCAGTATACTTTCAAGGGCGACGAAGAAACTTCTCCCAATGCTATTGCATTTGACGACAGTGAGTATCTTGTTGACACTGAAGTAGACAATGACCTTTGGTTTGCTGAATTCACATTTACAGTAGCTGACTCGGCAGCAGGTGAGGGCGATATGGTAATGGTTCCTGAAACCGCTCTTGCTCCCGGCAATCAGAATACTGCAATCGTAAATATTCCCAAGGGAACTGAAAACGGCATAGCTAAGAACACCCAGGGTATGTGGCTCTGGAATGCAACAGTTATTGCTGATTCTCAGCCCGTAAGAATTACAAGCACCGTTTCCTTCGATGCAAACGGCGGCGAATTCCCCGGCATTGTTGATGATGCAGCAACAACTGAAATCAACGAGAGCGTTATGTATGTTATCGAGGGCGACATTGGTTCCGCTATTGATGCAAGAAACGTTCCCACTCCTGAAAAGTCAGGTTCAACCTTCCTTGGTTGGGTTGATGCATCACTCGCTGATCCTACCCAGGCAGACGTAGTTGAAATTCCCTCAGAGATCGACTATGAAGATAAGGCATTCAAGGCTCTCTGGGCAACAACCGTTACCGTAAGCTTTGAAACCTATGACGGCACTGAAATTGCTGACCGTGTAGTAGCAGCAGGTACAGATTTTGAAGACGTAGCTGCTCCTGAAAAGACCGGTTACAGATTCGTTGGCTGGTCACTTACAGGTGGCACAGATAACGGCGTTTCTCCCGTTGTTACTCTTCCTGAAAAGTACCCCGAAGCTGATACTACCTACTATGCAATTTGGGAAGCAAAGACCTATACTGTTGATTACTATGTAACCGACACAAAGGGCAACACCACTAAGGTTGCTTCTCCCGTTATCGAGTTCGGCAAGAACATCCCCACAACCGTTCCTACCTATCAGGTTCCCGCAGGCTTCGAGCTTAACGGCTGGTACTGGGATGCAGCTCTTACCGATAAGGTAGATGCTACCGAAACAATGCCTGCAAAGAACATAGTTCTTTACGGCAAGCTCAATGCTCTTAAGATTGATGCTATCTTCAATGCAAACGGCGGCGCTTGGGAAGACGGCACAACCGAGAAGAACGTTCCCACCGAACTGTTTGATACAATCAAAGCTCCTGCTGATCCTACCCGTGACGATTTCGTATTCATAGGCTGGAATCCTGAAGTAGGTGTTATGGATAATGCAAACGGCAAGACCTTTACCGCAAACTGGGCTCCTGTTGAACACACCATCACTTATTATGTTGAAGGTGAAGAGCCTCAGGTATACGAAGGTCTTATAACCGGTGATGATCTTGAAGTTCCTGCTGATCCTTACATCGAGGGCAAGACTTTCCTCGGCTGGGCAGAAACTGAAGACGGTACTCCCGTAAATCCCCTTACCGGCACAATCGACGGCAAGGATTATGAGTACTATGCAATCTTTGAAGATGTAGTATATACAATTGATTACATCTCAGAAGGTAAGACAATCGACACCGATGAGTACCTCTTCGGTGAAGAAGTTACCGTAATTGCAGATCCTGCATATTCAAATGAGTTCTATTCATTTGATAAGTGGGAGTGGAAGGCATACAACGATGAAACAGGTCTCTTTGACATTGCTGTTGAAGAACCCGCAACTATGCCTTCTAACAACCTTCAGGCAACCGCAGTATTCGTTCCCAACAGCTATGAAGTAGTATTTGATGCTAACACCGGCACAATCGACGGTGAAGCAACCTATACTACAGAAACTGTTTACGGCGAAGCTATCGACGGTCCTGATTCCACCCCCGTAAAGCCCGGCTACAAGTTTGACGGCTGGACTCCCGAATTCGTTGACGGTACTACAACTCTCATCACTGCAGGTGCTATCTATAAGGCAGTTTGGCTTGCAGAGGATCAGACTGTAACCTACGATCCCAACGGCGGCGAGCTTGATATCGACGGTCTCAAGTACACAACAGCAACACCTTATGTTGAAACCTATAAGACTGATGCTGATGTAACTGCTCTTGCAGCTGAGCCCACACTTACAGGCTACGACTTCGGCGGCTGGGAATACACATATGAAGACGAAAACGGCGAAATCAAGACTCTTGCAGCTATCCCCGCAAAGATGCCCGCTTATGATATTACCGCAACAGCTATCTGGAATCCCAGAAACGATACCAAGTACACTGTTGAAACATATATTATGGGCACTGACGGTGAGTATAACAAGACCGCTCCCAGTAATTCCAAGGAATACACAGGCACCACCGGTGCTGAGGTAAGCCTTGTTGCAACTCCTCTTGACGGATATTACTTCGATGAGGACGAAAGCACAATGAACGGCACCATCGCTGCTGACGGTTCTCTTGTTCTTAAGATTTTCTACGGCAGAAATCCCGTTGAAATCACTTGGGATGCAGATGAAGGTTACTTTGACGGCGACGAAACCAAGGTTGACGATATTGTTGAAAACACCTTCTTCGGTGCAACAATCGTTGCTCCTCAGGTTGACAGAGACGGGTACACCTTCACAGGTTGGACCCCCGCAGTAAGCGCAACTGTTCCCAACGCAGAGAAGGTTACCTACACAGCAACATGGAAAATCAACGAGTATGATATCAGCTATGTTGTTGAAGGCGTTACCACCCGCGTAGACAGCTATGATTTCGAAGAGGACGTTACCGTAGCGGACGCTCCCTCAAAGACCGGTCACAGCTTTGACGGTTGGGTATGGACTTATGTTGATGCAGACGGCAACACCGTTGAAACAACAGAGCCCGCAACAATGCCTGCTTATGATCTTACAGCTACCGCTGAATTCTCACCCAACAAGTATAAGGCTTCCTTCTACACAGATGAGGATACCACAGTAGCGGAAAATCTCTTTGACGAAAAAGAAGTTGAGTTCGGCGCAGAAGTAACTGCTCCTGCAGGCACCCCCACTAAGGAAGGCTACACCTTCGGCGGCTGGGTAGATGCTGACGGTAACGATGTTGACTTCTCAACCGAAACAATGGATTCCGATAAGGGTCAGATCTACTTTGCTTCCTGGGATGCAGTTGACTGCACCGTAACCTGGGATGCAAACAACGGTATCTTTGATGATGACAACACCAAGACTACAGATACCACAACCGTAGCTTTCGGTGACGTTATCAGCGCAAGAACTCCTGCTCCTGCCCGCGGCGGTTATACCTTCGCAGGTTGGGCACTTGAGAAGGATGCAAAGACTCCTCTTACCGACCTCGGCGTTATGGATGATGTAAACGGCAAGACCTTCTATGCTGTTTGGGCTCCCACAACAGGCCTTGGTTACACAGTTGAGATTTATAAGATGGGTACTGACGGCGAATATGCCGACACACCCACTGAGACTATTGAGCACAATGACGGTGTTACCGGCGAAGCACGCAGTGTAAATTATACTGCTCCCGAAGGCTTTGAGCTTGATAAGGACCACGAAGGCTATGCTGACAGCGGTATCATCCCCGTAGCTCCCGATAAGCTCGTTCTCAAGATTTATATGGAGCGTAATGCTTATAATCTTATCGCATACGTTGTAGAAGACGACGGTACAGAAACAGAACACGCTAACGTAGAGTATCTCTACGGTGAAACTGTTGAAGCTCTCAGCGAGCCCACCGCTCCTGAAGGCTACGTATTCAAGGGCTGGTCAACCGTTAAGGGTGATGAGAGCGCAATAGCTGCTCTTCCCGCAACAATGCCTGCAAATGATTACGTTGTATACGCAATCTTCGAGAAGGATACCTTCACCGCAACATTCGATTCCGGTGACGGTTACTTCAACAACGATCCTACCGATAAGGAAGAAACTCAGGACGTAGTTCT
The DNA here is from genome assembly GCA_045592385.1 of Acutalibacteraceae bacterium. GTDB lineage: Bacteria > Bacillota > Clostridia > Oscillospirales > Acutalibacteraceae > CAG-177. The sequence continues at coordinate 40,445 of JAZNUP010000078.1, read as the reverse complement.
CGGCGGCGAAATTCAGCTTCCCGTTGAGCCTACTCTTCCCGGTTATGAGTTCAAGGGTTGGTCAACTGACGGCACAGAAGCCGGTATCATTCCTGAGTCCGAATGGCCTCAGGCAATGGGTTCAGATGACGTAACCTATAAAGCAGTATGGGCTCCCAAGACCTTCACCGTAACTTACTACGTACCCGTTCGTGATGCTGATGAAAGCAGCTCAACCTACGGCCAGCTTAAGGCTGACGTATGGGAAGTATACGGCGAAGTAAAGACCCTTGAAGCTGATGCATCCTTCACAGATGCTATTGTTACCGGAACACCTGAAATCCTTTACTACGAGTTCTGCTGCTGGCAGGATGAAGACGGCAACGAAGTAACAAAGTGGCCTGAAACAATGCCCGCAAAGAATCTCAAGTACTATGCTCACTTTGAGAGACTTCCCGTTTACCTTATCCCCATGGATGGCTCAACCACAGTTATCGACCGCGGTGAAGGCTATTATGGTGAGACAGGCGCTTACACATTGAATGCAGACGGCTCTGTTTCACGTAACGTAACACAGACCTACGATCAGTATAAGGCTGATTCAGGCAACGTTTGGTACGTATACGGCTTAGAGCTTTACCTCTTCGAGGACGTTCTTCGTGATAAGTATTGCGACGTTTACGGCGACGGTTACTACACCGTAACTCCCTACAACGCTGACTTCGGTTCAGAAATCGGCAAGACTGTTGTAGGTACAGGCTCCAAGATCTCCGTATACGATAAGGTTACCAAGGAACTCGTTGAAGAATTCTACGTAGTAATCTTTGGTGATGTAAACGGCGACGCAGCTATCAAGACATCAGATACCAGCGTAATGAATGACGAAATTGCCTACCTCACCTCCTGGAGTGTTGACGGATTTGATGATTTCGACAGCGCACGCTTTATGGCCGGCGATATCGTAAGAGATGAAAGAATCGTAACCTCTGACATTGCACGTATCAGAGAGAACATTGCTTATCTCCTTGATATCGATCAGGTAACAGGCGAATGGATTTCTTACATCTGATCTAATTATCCCGCGGCCTGCGGAGGGAAACCTCCGCAGGCTTTTTCTTTTTATAAGTTGATTTAAATTGTATAATATGTTAAAGTTATAAAAAAAACAAAACGGAGCGATAAAATGATAGCAGCAATTGATGTTGATCTTCAGTATAGCGGCAGAGCGTTGTTCAAGCATGCCGACGTTACTTTTACCAGAGGAAACTGCTACGGGCTTATTGGAGCCAACGGAGCGGGCAAATCCACATTTCTTAAAATTCTTGCAGGTGAGCTTGAGCCTACGGGAGGCAGAGTAAGCGTTACACCCGGCGAGCGTATTTCGGTGCTCAGGCAGGACCATTTCGCATTTGATGAATATACGGTAGTAAAAACCGTGCTTCTCGGCAACAAAAAGCTTTGTGAGATTATGGATGCCAAGGAGGAGCTTTATTCAAAAGAGGAGTTTACCGAAGAGGACGGAATGCGTATAAGCGAGCTTGAAGAAGAGTTTGCTGAAATGGACGGTTGGAGTGCCGAGAGTGATGCGCAGATACTTTTAAACGGTCTCGGAGTTACAAACGAGTGGCACGAAAGTCTTATGAGCGAGCTTCCAAATGATTTGAAAGTCAAGGTGCTGCTTGCTCAGGCGTTGTTCGGTTCGCCTGATATTCTGCTTATGGACGAGCCTACCAACCATCTTGATATTGATGCGATTATATGGCTTGAGGATTTCCTGCTTGATCTTGAGAGTACTGTTATTGTTGTATCGCACGACCGTCATTTCCTTAATAAAGTCTGTACCCATACTGTTGATATTGATTTCGGTAAAATTACTGTTTATGCAGGCAACTACGATTTCTGGTATGAGTACACTCAGATGCGTCAGCGTCAGCTGAAAGAGCAGAATAAGAAGGATGAGGCGAAGGCTAAGGAACTCAAGGAGTTTATTGCAAGATTCAGTGCAAACGCATCCAAATCAAAGCAGGCAACAAGCCGCAAGAAGTTGCTTGAAAGTCTTGATTTAAGTGATCTTCCCGTTTCTTCAAGGCGTTTTCCTTATGTCGGCTTCAAGCCTGACAGAGAGGTTGGTAACGATGTGCTTACCGTCAGTGGTATCTCTAAAACCGTAGGCGGCAGGAAGGTTCTTGATAACGTGAGTTTTACTATTCTTCCCCGAGAAAAGGTTGCTTTTGTAGGTACGGATGCCGTTGCCAAAACAACTCTTTTCAAAATTCTTGCAGGTGAAATGGAACCCGATGAAGGCACGGTAAAATGGGGAGTAACAACGAGTAATTCATATTTCCCCTCAGATAATTCGGCGTATTTTGACGGCTGTGAGGATTCTCTCATTGACTGGCTTCGCAGCTATTCCAATCTTGTGTTTGAAAGTGATGTCAGAAGCTGGCTTGGCAGAATGATGTTCTCGGGTGATGAAGCGCTTAAGAAAGCCAAGGTTTTGTCAGGCGGAGAGAGGGTCCGTTGTATGCTGTGCAAGATGATGCTTTCAGGTGCCAACGTTCTTATTTTCGATGAACCTACCAATCATCTTGACCTTGAATCCATCGCTTCCCTTAATGACGGAATTATAAAGTATCCTGAAACTGTTCTGTTTACGTCGCACGACCATCAGTTTGTCCAGACCATTGCTGACAGAGTTATTGACGTTACAACCGGCAGCCACTATGATAAGAAAATAACCTTCGATGAATATCTTGCTGAGCTTGCTCAGAAGCGCGAAGAGGAAAAGGCGGGTAGATAACAGTGGCAAAAACTCTGTATATCAGTGACCTTGACGGCACCTTGCTTAACCGCAATGCCGAGCTTTCACAGTTTGCCGTTGACGGATTAAGAGACGTGTGCCGCAAAGGTGTATCTTTCAGCGTGGCAACCGCAAGAACTGCCGCAACCGTAGCGGCAATGCTCGCGCCCGTAGGTGTGAATACTCCTGTTGTACTTATGAACGGAGTCTGCACTTACGATTTGTCAAAGGATGAATACGTGAATGTAGAGTATATAAACTCTTTTGCAAGGAAAAGTGCAATGCGGATTATTGCCGCCCACGGTTTGTCGGGCTTCTGGTACTGTATAGAGGAAGGCAAGCTTTCCACTTATTACGAAAACACCGATTCACCTGATGCAAAGCAGTTTATTGAGGAACGGCAGAGGAAATATAACAAACCGTTTTTCAAGGTTGATTCGTTTACAAGCCTTGCAGACAGAGGCCTGGTATATTATTCAATTTCTGATGAAACATCAAAGCTTGAGCCCGCGGCAAAGCAGCTTAAGGAAGTGCAGGGGCTCAGGGTGGAATACTACCGAGATGTTTACAATCCCCGCCACAGTTATCTTGAACTTTGCTCTCCGAGTGCGTCGAAAAATTCGGCAGTCAAGAGTATTAAGGAATTGTACGGCTTTGAAAAAGTTGTAGGTTTCGGGGATAATTATAATGATATTCCTCTGCTTGAAGCGTGTGATGAATTCTACGCTGTTTCAAATGCAGTTGAGGAGCTTAAGAGCCTTTCAACCGCGGTTATCGGCGCAAACACCGAGGATGCCGTGGTGCGTTGGCTGATTGAAAATGCAGAATAGGAGAATACTATGGAAAGAATAACAAGCTTTAACGTTGACCATGATTTGCTTGAGCCGGGCATCTACGTTTCAAGAATAGACGGCGATATTACCACCTACGATTTAAGAACACGTAAGCCCAATGCGGGCAGCTTTATGGATACCACAACCGCTCATACTGTTGAGCATATGTTTGCAACCTTTGTCCGCAACTCCGAAATAAAGGATGACGTTATATATTTTGGGCCTATGGGATGCCGCACAGGCTTTTATCTGCTTGTAAGAAATGCCGATAATGAAAAGGTGCTTGAAATAACCCGTTCAATTCTTAAAAGCATTGTCGAGTATGAAGGGGAGGTTTTCGGTGCTTCTCAGAAGGAATGCGGCAATTGGTTGGATTTGGAGCTCGGATGTGCAAAGGAAGAATGTGCCCGATACCTCAAAATTCTTGAAAAGAAGCAAACTTTTAAATATAATTCCTGATAAGAAAAATTAACAAAAAGTTCACAATCTGTACAACATTTGTTAACACATTCGCACAAGCAGTAACAAAAACAGTAAATATAATCTTGTTGTATTAAGTGACAATTGTAAATGTGAACACTTCTTTTTTATTTTCTCTTTCCCCATATATCGGCGGACGTTTCGGCGTCCGCCGATATCCCTTTTTGAGGTGAAGTTTCTGTAAAGCTGCAAGACTTTACAGAGTCATTCGATGTGCATAATCTTACAGTAAATCCATTTATATAATAATAAGTAAATAATATATAATAAATTATTCTAAAAAATGTGCTGTTTTTGGCAATAAAGCACTTGCAAAATCAGACACCTTGTGTTAAAATGACTTGTAAAATACGCTAACTATGTATGTGTCGTAAAGCGTAAAGTTCAAGGAGGTTTCTTATGACTACATTTAAGAAAGCGCTTGCGCTTCTGGTTGCCTTCATAATGGCATTCAGTTGCGTATCGGTAATGGCATCGGCAGAGGATTCGCCGGTTCTTACCATCAAGACCTCAGGTCTTGCAGATTCAACGGACAAAACTGCAAAGGCAGCAAGAGAAAGCACCGTTAAGGTGTATATCTCGCTCGGTACCAATTATGATACCAGCGACGGTGCAGAGCTTATCTTTGCTTATAACAGAGATTTTGCTGAGTACGTATATGCTGACAGATATACTCTCAACAGCAACAACTCCGCAGTTAAAAACGGATTTGTAGATTACGTCGGCGGTATCAACTCTCTTGCAAGCGGTTACTATTCAGGCAGCGGCGATGCAAAAACCTGGAACGACGGTTCAGTTGCCACCAGAATGAATAAGCAGGGTGTTCTTACTGACAGTGATCTTGAAAATTACGGCTTCTTCATTGCTCAGGTAAACGAAGTACTTGGCGCAGGCAAGCTTCAGTATGATGACAGTACCTGGCTTTTCGCTGTTGATTTTATAATCAGCAAGGATGCTGACCCCGATATGATCGGTGATATGCTCAAGGTTCAGGTTCTTCCTTCAACCGTTCTTTCTCCCGCTAATCAGAAGGGTTATGTAAACGTTCCGAGGTACAAGCCCGATTCAGGCGCTGTTGAAAGTATGAACTACTGGACTAACACTGTTCCTCCCACTGTAGCAGCAGGCATCCAGGTAATCAATGACGTTTACTTCTTTGAAGGTGACAAGGGTGAGTTCGACGGCGTTGACAGCCCCTACAAAACAGTAAGCTACATTGACGAAGCAGTTGCAATTTCTGCTCTTAATGTTCCTGACCCTGTTGGCTATCTGGATGTTCCTGATCCTGATGACGGCAACAAGCTTAAGGATTACACCTTTGCAGACTGGCTTCCCGCAAATGCAAACGGCCAGGCAACCGGCACGGAAGCTGCTACCTCAGTAACAGTTACAGCAGATGCTCCTGCTTATTTCGTAGCAAAGTACACTGAAGGCGACACATACACAATCACATATAAAGTTGTAGACGAAAACGGTAACGCGATTGATGAAGAAGAATCATCAGCAAGCTATGCAGAAGGCGACGAGATTGCAGCAGCTGACCTTCCTGTAAATGCTGGCTATGAGTACAGCGATTGGACTTATGCCAAGGAAGACGGCACTGTAATCGACACTCTTCCCGATGAAATGCCCGCATATAACATCATTGCTACCACCACCAAGACACCTATTGATTGCTATGTACTCTTTGATGCAAACGGCGGTACCGCAGGCGCTAAGTCTGAAAAGACTGTTAAGTATGGCGCTCCCATCACATCTGACGGTATTGACGTTCCCACCAGAACAGGCTACAAGCACATCGGCTGGTCAGTTAACGCAGGTGAGAACAACGGCGTAACTCCTCTTGGTACTATGGACAATGTTCAGGGCAAAACCGTTTATGCTGTATGGCAGATAAAGACCTACACAGTAACATGGCAGGTTGGTGACAGCTCCTTTACAACAAACGCTACCTACGGTCAGGAAATCCCTGAGCCCAACGTTCCCGGTAAGCTTGGTTATGACCTCGGTGCATGGACTCCTGCAGTTCCCGATGAAATGCCCGATACAGAAGGCCTTACCTTCGTAGCAACTTACACACCCAAGAAGTATAACGTAACATTTGATGCTAACGACGGTGCTTATTCAGACGGCGAAACATCAAAGCAGGTTGAATCAACCTTTGACCAGAAGATCAATCTCCCCGAAGAACCCGTAAACGCCGGTTATATTTTCCTTGGCTGGTCACTTGAGTCAAACTCAAAGGTAGGATCCAAGAACCTCGGTGAGCTTAAAACAACCGAGCCTCTTACCTACTACGCAGTATGGTCACCTGTAAACAACACAGTAAACATTGAGTATTATTCTCAGGAAACAGACGGTACTTACGTAAAGACAGGTACCGGCACCACCAACGGCGATACCGGCACAAACGTTAATATCACCAAGGATGCTTCTGATTCAACTCCTGATGGATTTATCCTCAACTCAAATATGAGTGAGCTTTCAGGCGAAGTTCCCGCAACAGGAACCCTTACTCTTAAGGTTTACTACGACCGTAACAAATATACAGTAACCTTCAATCCCAACGGCGGCTACCTTGACAGTGACGAGAGTAATACTGCTGAAATCAGCGAAACTCTTTACTACGGCGCAGCAATGCCTGCTCATACCGCCAACAAAGTAGGCTATAACGAAGGCACCTGGACTGCAACTAACACCGACACCGGTGCAGCTGTCAGCACAATTCCTGCAGAAGTTCCTGCATACAACATTACTCTTACCGCAAACTATGAAAAAATAAAGACCACCGTAACCTTTGATCCTAACGGCGGTAAAGTTCCTGAAGGCTCAACAATGAGCAAGACTCTTGAATACGGTGATGAAATTACAGCAGACGGCATTGCAACTCCCACAAAGGATGGTTACAAGCACATCGGTTGGTCATTCGACCCCGAGGCTACTACTCCTGACCTTCAGGGTACAATCAGTTCTGAGCCCGTAACTGTATATGCAGTTTGGGAAGCTGAAAAGTACGATGTATTCTTTGATGCAAACGGCGGTTCATTCCCCGTAGGTGCAACAGACAGTAAGAAGGTTCCTTACAATGATAAGATTACTGCTGACGGAATCACCGATCCTGAAAAAACAGGTCACAAGTTCCTTGGCTGGTCAACTGATGCTAACGCAAAGGTTCCCGGCGATCTTGGAACAATGAGCAATAACACCAAGACTGTTTACGCAGTATGGGAACTTCAAGAATACATTGCAAAATTTGATCCCAACGGCGGAACTTATGACAGCGGTGATGTAACTGAGAAGCCTGTTAAGTTTGGTAAGGAAATCACATCAGACGGAATCTCAACTCCCAACGCTCCCGCAGGCAAGGATTTCGCAGGCTGGGCTCTGAGCAAGACTGCTACTCAGGCTGACGCTTCTCTCGGAAATATGACCGAAGACGGCGTAACAGTTTATGCAGTATGGAAGACCAAGAGCTATCCCGCAACTTTCGATGCTAACGGCGGTGAGTTTGACGGCGGTGCAGCAACAGTATCCAAGAATGTTGAATACGGTACTGAAATTGATTCCGATTCAATCTCAACTCCTACAAGAGAAGGCTATGAGCATCTTGGCTGGTCAACCACCAAGGATGCAACAACTCCCGACACTTCCCTCGGCAATATGACCGAAAACGGCGCAACTGTTTACGCTGTATGGAAGGAGATTGAGAAGACCGTTACCTTTGATGCAAACGGCGGTGACTTTGCTGATGGCGCTACTACAGAAATGACCTACGCTTATGGCGAGGATATGGATGTTGCAGAAGTTTCCGTTCCTGAAAAAGAAGGTTACGAATTCCTCGGCTGGTCATTCGATAAGGATGCTGATACCGCTACTACCGATAAGGACAGCGGCTCTCTCGGAAAGGTAGCTGATAAGAAGGCTGAAACAGCTTACGCAATCTGGGAAGCAGTTGACGTTGACGTTACCTTCGATGCAAACGGCGGTAAATGGTCTGACGGCAGCGACGAGAAGGAAGCAGAAGCTCCTTACGGCAGCGATCCTTCCGACGTATATCCCGAAGAGAACCCCACAAAGCCCGGCAAGACCTTCCTCGGTTGGGTTGACGAAGACGGCAACACCGTTGATAAGATTGACAATGTTGACGGTCTTAAGCTCTTCGCAAGCTGGGGCGACGTTAAGTACACCGTAACTTATTATTATGATAAGGATAACGACGGTGAGGCTGACAAGTACAAGACTCAGGAATACAACTACGGTGATACAATCAAACTTCCCAGTGATCCTGAAATTGAAGGATTTGATTTCGTAGCTTGGGAATGGTATACCGATAATAACGAAGATTCCAAGATTTCTCAGCCCGAAACTATGCCCGAGCAGAACCTCATCGTTCTTTCAACTTGGGAAGCAAAGACTTATGAAGTAACCTTTACTCTTAACGGCGGCAAGTGGCCTAATGGCACAACCGGAGATAAGGTAATTGAAGTTAAGTTCGGTGAAGAAATCGCCCGTCCCGAAACTCCCGAAAAGTCTGAAGAAGAACTCTTCAGCCATTGGAAGCAGACCAAGGGTAAGGACGCTGAAGTAGGCGGCAAGATGCCTGCGAGCGACGTAACCTTCGAAGCTCAGTGGGGTGATCCTAAGGAATACACCATCACTTACGTAATCTACGGTGATATCATCGAAACCTCAGGTTATTTCAAGGGCGACAAGATCTTTGATAAGGAAGATCCTTCAAGATTCGGCTTCACTTTCAAGGGCTGGAAGTGGTACAATTCAGAAGGTGAGCACATCGCTGAGCCTGACGAAATGCCCGGCGAAGACCTCAGAGCAGAAGCTCAGTGGGAGTTTGGATTTGACGAAGTTCCTGAAATAGACCTTCCCAATATTGATATCAATACTCTTATTATTGATCCTCAGCTCTACGTTGACCTTGTAGATGCAATCATCGGTATCCTTCCCGACAAGCTTCCTGAATTTGATTTCGGCGGTGAAGGCGAAGGTGAAGGTGAAACAACCGATAAGCCTGACGGCGACGGCAAGGATGACGGTAAGGACAACGAAGGCTCAACGAATGTTCCTTCAGTTGACATTCCCAATACCGGTTCCGCAACAGGTATTGCAGTATTTGCAATTATCTCCGGCGCAGCAGCAACAGCATACGTTATCAAGAGAAAAAAGGATAACGAATAATTAATAAACACTTAAGCGGCACGCGAAAGCGTGCCGCTTTTTTTGTAACGTATAGCTTTTTTCTTGCATATAATGAAGCAAAAGCCGAGCGTTTTTTCTCGGCAAACAAAAAGGAGGAATGCAAATGAATGCTAAAAACCTTCAGGAAATGATAGAACAATACAAAAGGGAAATGCTCACTTACAACAGAAGAAGCACTTTTATGCAGGAAGAAGAGCACGCAGCGCAAGCATCAATGAGCAAAAGCGATGAGCCGCGGGTTGATTTAGCTAAGGCGGTATCTTCACAAACTGCGGCGCAAGACTCTGAATATCACGAGGCGGTGCCTGCTGTCGCCATTCCGGTACAAACAGATTTTGTTGATGAAACTCAAGCAACATCCGTTCCTACTATGGAAGAAGCTGAAGGAACAAGAGAGTTTGATGAACTCAGAGAGGGGTGCACAAGGCTAACTCCCGAGCAGCAGCAGTCGTCGCTCGGTACACTTTGTAACGACCTGGAAGAGTTTTTGCAACTTAATTCCGCAAGCGGCTCAATGGGTGTAAACGTGTCCGTTTGGAACAGTAATTTTGGGGTAAGCAACGCAAGAGTTATTGTGCTCGCACCGCTTGAAAGCGGAAACGTCGTTATATTCAAAGGCCTTACGGATACCGTCGGCAGAACACCGGTGTTTGATTTGCCGGCACCGCCAAGACAAAGCTCTCTTACCAGTGACCCTGACACAGCGTTGCCTTACGTTGGCTATACCGTGCTTGTTGAGCATCCTGATTACGCCAGAGCTGTTTTCACAAACGTGCCTGTTTTTGAAGGAACTCAATCCGTGCAACCGGTAAGTCTTTTTCCAAAGAACTCACAGAGTCAGCGTGAAACGCAGATAAATGTGATAGAGCCGAATTTGAAATAATTGAAGAAATGGAGGAGATAATATGCCTAATCCGGTAGTTCCTGATTATATAACTGTTCACCTCGGTCCGCCCGATTCCAACGCACGAAACGTTACAGTTCCTTTTGCGGATTACATTAAAAACGTAGCTTCAAGTGAAGTGTATCCGACCTGGCCCGAAAATGCTCTCAGGGCGAATATTTATGCTCAGATATCTTTGGCGCTCAACAGAGTTTACAGTGAATTTTACCGAAGCCGCGGATATGATTTTGACATAACAAGCTCCACTTCTTTTGACCAGGCGTATTATGACGGAAGAACTATTTTTCAGAATATAAGTGAGCTTGTGGATGAGCTTTTTAACGATTACATCACTAAAGGAAATCAGATTCAGCCGCTCTTTGCACAGTATTGCAGCGGTACCACGGTTACTTGTGACGGATTGTCGCAATGGGGTACCGTAAATCTTGCAAATCAAGGGCGAACACCGTACCAGATATTGCAGAATTACTACGGCAACGATATAAACATAGTGCGAAATGCGCCTGTTAAAAACATAGCGGAATCTTACCCCGGTGTGCTGTTGAGATTGGGAAGTGTAGGGGAAGACGTGCGAACTATTCAGCGGCAGTTAAACCGTATATCAACCAATTATCCGCTTATACCTAAAATCCCCAACGTAAACGGGATTTTTGATGCCACCACGCAGGCGGCGGTGAGAACGTTCCAGCAGGTTTTCGGTCTTTCGGTTGACGGAATTGTTGGCAAGGCAACGTGGTACAAAATAAAGCAGATTTTCAATGCTGTTAAACGTATTTCGGAGCTTTATTCCGAGGGTATAACCCTTTCCGAGGTGCAGAGGCAGTTCAGTAAGGTGATAAGGCAAGGTGACAGAGGGATAGAAGTGAGCACAATCCAGTATTATCTTGCCTTTATTTCAGCATTTGATGATGCGATACCGCAGATATCAATTGACGGCATTTTCGGCCCCGCAACCCGTGATGCGGTAACTGCATTTCAGAGGGAATACGGCTTGGGTCAGGACGGAATTGTGGGCAGAGCAACCTGGAACAAGCTTCAAGATGTATACAACAGCATAATTCGCGATTTGCCTGATGTTTATAATGTATATCCTGGTTATTTCCTTACAACAGGAACAAGAGGAAATGCTGTAAGAGAGCTTCAGAGTATGCTTCGAACCATTGCGCAAAACGACAGTTCAATCCCGCTTATTGAAGCGGACGGAATATACGGCAACAGAACCCGTGATGCCGTAAGTGCGTTTCAGAGAACGGCGGGGTTACCCGTAAACGGAGCGGTAGGTCCCATCACCTGGAATGCTATTATGGAAAGATACAGTGAATATCGCTGAAAAAACGGATAACAATAAACCCGAATGATATTTGTTCGGGGGATGTTATGGAAAAGATGCGGTTTAACAATGATTATAACGGCAACGTAAAGCTTTTATCTGATTACTTGCGTGTGGATAGCAGTTTTGATCTGATAACGCGGCGGGTATCTTTTGCGGACAGAAATGCAAGCGTTTTTTATGTTGACGGGCTTTGTAAGGATGAGGTGGTTGAAAAAATATCGTGGGTGCTGCTCAATGCAAAGCCTGAAACGCTTGGTACGAATGACGTGGGTGATTTTATGCGGACACTCGTTACGTTTGCGGAGAATTTTACGGTTGTTGAGGTTTCTCAGGCGGTACGGGCGGTGCTTTCCGGCTCGGTTGTGCTGATAGTGCAGGGGCTTTCCGAAGTGATAGTTATTGACGTGCGCCTTGCTCCTGCACGTTCCGTGGATGAGCCGCAGAGCGACAGGGTATTAAGAGGTCCGCACGACGGTTTTGTGGAATCTCTTATGGTGAATTGTGCGCTTATACGCAGAAGGATTCGCGATACCCGTCTGACAATGGAGCAGTATATAGTTGGCAGAGAGTCCAAAAGTGACGTTGTGCTTTGTTATATGCAGGGCAAGGTAAATGAAAAAGCATTGAAGAATCTGCGAAAAAAGCTTGAAAGCGTTGATGTTGAGGCACTTACGATGAGCCAGCAAAGTCTTATGGAGTGCTTACAGCCAAAGCAGGCATTCAATCCTTTTCCTAAGGCGCGGTATTCGGAAAGACCCGATTGTGCAGCCGCCGCCATACAAGAAGGCGGAATAATAATTCTGTGTGAGAATTCGCCTGTTTCAATAGTGGTGCCTACGGGAGTTTTTGATTTTTTGCAGGATACAAACGATTACTATCTTTCACCTTTCGTCGGCTCATATCTCAGAACGGTGAGGCTTATAGTCATTCTTCTTACGGTTTTGCTTACCCCTGTGTGGTTCTGGCTTGTGAGCAATCCCGAAATAATTCCTGATTGGTTGGGCTTTATAAAAATTGAAAAACCGAACACGGTGCCGGTTTTTGCTCAGCTTCTTATAGTTGAACTCGTGATTGATGCGCTGAAACTTGCATCTATAAACACACCGTCTGCGCTGAGCGGTTCATTCAGCATTGTGGGTGCGCTTGTGTTGGGTGAGTTTGCGGTGCAGTCAGGCTGGTTTGTTTCGGAGGTTGTGCTTTATATGGCATTTGTTGCAATTACGGACTTTGCTCAGCCGAGCGTTGAATTCGGATATTCTTTAAAGCTGATAAGGCTTCTGATGCTTGTGCTTACCCGTCTGCTGTCCTTCTGGGGATTGCTTACAGGGCTTGCAGTGGCGGCGGTTACGGTAGCGTCAACCAAGACTCTTACAGGCACGTCATATCTTTATCCGCTTATTCCTTTTAATGCAAAAGCACTTTCAAACCTGCTTATACGCAAGCCGATTAAAGTCAATATAAAAAAAGAATCCCGTCCGTGAGGACGGGATTCTGTGCGTTTAATCAACAATAAATCTTTTATATTTTTCGAGGAGCTTTCTTGCGGTTTCGACTGTGTCTTCACCTGAGGGCTCTTCGGGAGAAACATTCTGGAGCCAGCTTTTGTCAAACTTTTCAAAGTTTCTGTAAAACTTACTTCCGAGGTATTCGTTTCTTTCGCAGTATTGCTTTTTGGTTTCTGTTTTGAAGTGTTTTTTATGGAAAAATTCAGCAAGCTGCTCGAAGAAAGAATGCCAGCGCTGTAAATAATAAGTTTTGATCAATCCGCCCCATTCTTTCCAGGCGTAGTCATAATTGACCGTACGTCCCATAGGACCCCATACCGTGAGCTGGCTGAGCAGATTAAGCTCAAAGTTGTTCTGATCTTTTTCAACTGTTGCAAGCGCGCAAGCATCGGCAAGATTTTTGTAAAGTGTCAGCTCGGGACGGGTTTGAAGGAGAGTGTCCATATCCTCAAGAATTTTAAGGAAGAGGTTTGCGGCCTGCTCAAACTCGACCTTATCTTTAGCATAAAATGCATCCATAACCTTGCGGTAGAGTACGTTTTCGTGGTTGCTGAGCACCTGACGTACTACGTCACACACGTCAAATTCATATCCGTCGCCGCTTGCGTTTTCGGCACTTAACAGAAGATCTGCGGCTTCAAGAAGCTTTGCGTTTGAATATCTTACGGTGAGGGTATCGTTGGGTGCGGTGTGCTGAAGATTGGTTGAGGGTCTTGCACAAATGATTGAGCCGGTTTCCCTGCCTGTGCAGTTTTGGCTGTAACAGCTTTCACGCAGAGCCTGCATTGCATCAACGAGGCACTTCTCATCGCTTGAATATCTTCTCCTTGCGTAGTCCTTGAGCCACTCATCAAGCTGTACGTTTTTGCTTTGTGTGAGCATATCAAAAGCAAGGTCGTAATAGAGAGGATTCTGTCTTATTCCCTCCATAAACAGACCTGTTCCGCAGGCGTTGGGATACTCGCTTTTTATTGACATATAAGGATTTGCGGCGATTGCGTCAATGCTGCCGTGAAGGGTGTTGCGGTCGCCGAAATTGTGAATGTGACCTGCTACAAAATCGTGACCCCAGAAGCCTTCGGTTTCCTTGTATTTCTCGCTGTTGATATCGAGCACAAGAAGTCTGCCGAGGGGGACGGATTTAACAATCGGCTCATAGAGTGACCATGCCTGCATTACCCATACGGATTCGCTGTCAAATTCCTGATAAAGAGTGTCAATCGTTCTGCCTACGTTCCAGAGATAGTTTTTGAGCTTTGATGCGGGCTTATTCTCGTGGAAAGGATCGCAAGCGTAATAATGGAATGCTCCGAAAAGCTGACGCTGCTTTTCGAGGAAAGCTCTGCCGAATTTTTTGAAAAGAGGGTCAAGGGGGTCAACAATATAAGTAACGGGGAAATTGCACCAGGGCTTTACCATATTGAGTCTTGATTTATGGTAAGCTTTGAGTCTGGTTATTGATTTGGGTATAAGACCTGAGTAACCCTGCTGAATGGGAGTCATTCCGAGCTCAACCTCACGGTCGATAATCTTTTTGCCGAGTTCAAGACGTGAATCAATGTATGATTTATCGGTAAGCGGGAAATAGCCGTAAATGTTACCCATGAGCTGCCAGGCCCAAAAAGCCGGACCGGAAAGGAATTCGAGTGCGCCTGTGTCGCTGTACTTGAAATCGCGCAGAGTGTAATACCATACGGCTTCGGTGCCTACAACGCTCAGCGGCATATTGATGCCGTTCATAGCCATATAGTCGATTTCGCGCTCCCAGCGCTCCCAGTCCCACCAGGCGCAGGAATAGCCGAGAGTACAGTAGTTCATATAAACACGTTTGTCCTGCTCTATTATGAAACGTATCTCTTTGTCAGGGAGAGGTGCGTTGTCAACAGCGGGCATTTTTTCATTGCCGCAGTGTGAAAGGTTAACCTTGCAGTAATCCTTAAGGTAGCGGTAGTATGCCATAGCCTGGCTTATCTTGCAATCGCCGCCGAGCACGATTTTTCCGTTTTCCTCTCTTACGGTATAAACGGATTTGCCGTCAGCCTTTTCTATATTTTCAAGAACGAAGCAAGAGGCAATATCGGGGGTGTTTCTTTTGATGAGGTTGAGCATTTAATCGCCCTTTCTGAACTTTTTAAGTATAACAAATTAATAATACTAAACAATGAGAAAAGAAGCAAGTCTTTTAATAAAAACTTTATCTGAAAATGTCGGTCGTTTGTGAGCATAAAGCAAAGAAGGGCTTGCAATGCGGCTCGTTTTTGCCTTTTTCTTTATAAAAAGTTGTATAAAAATTTACTTTTTATCTTTACATAAAGGCGAAAATAAAGTATTATGTAACATAGGGCAAATAGCAGCTTTAATTACATTTCAAGAGGTGTTTGTTATGAAACCTGTTTATAAAAGAATTCTGCTTAAAATAAGCGGTGAAGTGCTCGCCGGCGAAAAAGGCAGCGGGTTTGATTTTGAAGTTGTTGAATCCATCTGCTCCGCTATTAAAAGCGTAAGCGAAATGGGTGTTGAAGTGGGCCTTGTAGTAGGCGGCGGCAATTTCTGGAGAGGACGCTCAAGCGGCTCAATGAACAGAGCGAGGGCTGACCATATCGGTATGCTTGCAACTGTTATGAATTCAATTATGCTTGAGGAAACTCTTCGCCAGATGGGTGTTAAGGCAACTGCGCAGACTGCTGTACCTATGATGTCCCTCGCTGAGCCTTATTCACAGCGTGAAGCCTGCAGACGTCTTGACAACGGAGAAATAGTAATCTTCGGCGCAGGCACGGGCAGTCCCTTCTTCACCACCGATACCTGTGCGGCTCTCAGAGCGGCTGAAATCGGAGCGGATATTTTCTTTAAGGCAACCAACGTTGACGGTGTTTACGATAAAGACCCCAACAAGTTTGAGGATGCCGTAAAGTATGATGTTCTCACCCAGAGCGAGGTTCTTGAGAAGAATCTTAAAGTAATGGACGCAACGGCAGCGTCTCTCTGCCGTGACAATAAACTTCCCATTCTTGTTTTCAATCTTTCTGACCCTCAGAATATTGTCAGAGCGGTTGCAGGCGAAAATGTAGGCACAATAGTTAAGGAGGACTAATTAATGGAAACCGTATACACAACAGTTAAAGAAAAAATGGGCAAAACCGTAAGCGTTCTTAATTCAGAATATTCAGCAATCAGAGCAGGCAGAGCTAATCCTGCCGTTCTTGATAAAATCAGAGTAGATTATTACGGCACTCCCACACCCATCAATCAGATGGCTGCAGTATCTGTTGCAGAGGCAAGAATTCTTACAATTCAGCCCTGGGACACTTCCACTCTTCACACTATTGAGAAGGCAATCCTTGCTTCTGACCTTGGTATCAATCCTCAGAACGACGGCAGAATCATCCGCCTTATGTTCCCTCAGCCCACAGAGGAAAGAAGACGCGAGCTTGTTAAGGATATCAACAAGATGGCAGAGGATTCAAGAGTAGCTATCCGCTCAATCAGAAGAGACGGTATTGATAAGCTCAAGAAGATGGAAAAAGCTTCCGAAATCACTGAGGATGATCTTAAGATTGGTGAAAAGAAGCTTCAGGAGTTTACCGATAAATATATCAAAGAAATTGATGCAGCCGCTTCCGAGAAGGAAAAGGAAGTTATGTCTGTTTGATTTCAGGTGAACAGATGGATAAAGAAATTCTTAAAGAGCTTGTGCTGCCCCGTCACATAGGCTTTATTATGGACGGTAACGGCAGATGGGCTCAGAAGCGTAATCTTGAGCGCTCCGAAGGCCATAAGGCGGGTGCGCAGGCTTTTCGCAGGATATGCGATTATGCTTCCGAACTTGGGATAGAGGCAGTAACCTTCTACGCTTTTTCAACTGAGAATTGGAAAAGACCGCAGAAAGAGGTTGATGCCATTATGAATCTTTTCCGTGAGTTCCTTGAGGAAGCGCAGCAGCGGAGCGATGAGAATGAGGAGCGCGGGGTGAGCATACGCTTTATCGGTGATAAAAGCGTGCTTGCACCTGACCTTCAGGCTTTGTTTGAAAAATGCGAAAAGCAGACTTCGTCAAAAAACAGAACCGTAGTAAATCTTGCTGTCAATTACGGCGGCAGGGCAGAGATAGTGCGTGCGGCAAAGCGTCTTGCGCAAAAGGTTGCCGCAGGCGAAATTGATCCTGACGATATAACGGAGCAGAGTATTTCCGCCGAGCTTTATACCGCGGGTCAGCCCGACCCTGATCTGATAATAAGACCGGGCGGCGAAAACAGAATTTCAAACTTCCTTATCTGGCAATCGGCTTATTCCGAGTTCTTGTTTACACAGACTCTGTGGCCGGATTTCTATGAGAAGGATCTGGATGAAGCAATAATTGAATTTTGTAAGCGAAACCGTCGTTTTGGCGGAATTTAAGAGAAAAGAGTGTACCCCATATGAAAACAAGAATAATAACGGGAGTCAGCGCGGCACTTGTTGCGATAGCTGCCATTATCTTTATGCAGTATCCTTTGGTAATGGGCATTCTCGGTGCGTTTTTTGCAGGAGTTTCCGTATATGAAATACTCCATGTTATCAAGTGTGAAAACAAGGTTATAATGGGCATAAGCGTTGCTTTCGGTGCAATTGTACCTTTATATAATGATATAAAGGCGTACGTCACGTACCATACCGAGAGCACGTTCTTTGATGATTTCACTATGCCTGTGTGGATTGTGCTTGCGGTTTATACTTTTGTTATTCTTCTTGTTATGCTCAGAATGTATGAAAAAACAAAGTTTGAGCACGCGGCAATGGCAATTTTTTCCTCGGTAGCGATAGGTTTTTCCTACTCAACCCTTGTTTTTCTCAGAGACCTTGACCATGTGTATCCCGAGCATTTGCAGCAGGCTCAGAGCTTCTTTATTGTTCTCTGCTCTCTTTACTGTGCCTGGATTTCTGATACTTTTGCGTATTTCTTCGGCAGAAAGCTCGGCAAGCATAAGCTTGCCCCCAGAATCAGCCCCAAGAAATCCGTTGAGGGTGCAGTTGCAGGTGTTTTAGGCACTGTTGTTGTTGCTCTTATCACTTTCTTTGTTGCAAGCCACTGGTTTGACAGATATCCTGACACTATCACGTGGTGGATGGTTGCTCTCGTAACTGCAGCGGGTGTAATAATGGGTATGTGCGGCGACCTTTCAGCTTCTGTTATCAAAAGAAACTACGGCGAGAAGGATTTTGGCACCATTTTCCCCGGTCACGGCGGTGTAATGGACAGATTTGACAGTTTCCTTTTCGCACTTCCTACCGTATATATCATTATCACTTTAGTTATGAGCTTTGTTTCATAAGGAGAAATTCTTATGGGTAAATCTATTGTTATTCTCGGTTCAACAGGTTCAATAGGTATGCAGGTTCTTGAGGTTGCCGAATTCGGCGGCTACAAAGTGCGTGCGATTACTGCCAACAGTGCAGTATCTGTGCTTGAAGAACAGGTAAGAAAATTTAAACCCGAATTTGCAGCGGCTGCCGATGAAAAGGCGGCCGCAGATTTAAAAATAAGGATAGCTGATACCTCTACAAAGGTGCTTTCAGGCACGCAGGGAGTTTGCGAATGTGCGGCTTGTGAGGCAGATACAGTTCTTAACAGCGTTGTGGGAATTGCAGGCCTTGCGCCTACATTGGCGGCGATTTCGGCTAAGAACACGCTTGCTCTTGCGAACAAGGAATCCCTTGTTACAGGGGGCGAGCTTGTTATTTCTATGGCAAAAAACGGCGGCGTTGATATTTTGCCGGTAGACAGTGAACACTCGGCAATTTTTCAGTCAATGCAGGGCTGTGCTGATAAAAAAGAGATAAAGCGTCTTATACTTACCGCATCCGGCGGTCCGTTTTTCGGTAAAACAAAGCAGGAGCTTGAGAACGTTACTCTCGAGCAGGCGCTCAATCATCCTAATTGGAGTATGGGAGCCAAAATTACCGTGGATTCGGCTACTATGATGAATAAGGGTCTGGAGCTTATTGAAGCGGTGTGGCTTTTTGATATGAAGCCGGAGGATATTGACATAGTTGTTCACCGTCAGAGCATTATTCATTCTCTCGTTGAATTTTGTGACAATTCCGTTATTGCTCAGCTTGGTGTGCCCGATATGCGTATACCTATTCAGTATGCGCTTACTTACCCTAACAGAGTAGAAAGTCCCGTCAAGCAGCTGAGTCTTGCCGAAATCGGAACTCTGACTTTCTCTGAGCCGGATTATAATACTTTTTCCTGCATAAACTTATGCAAAAGGGCGATTTCACTCGGCGGTCTTTACCCTGCCGCTCTCAATGCCGCAAACGAACAGGCAAATGAGATGTTCAGAAAAGGACTTATCCGTTTTGCGCAGATTGCTGAGAGTGTGGAATACGTGCTTGACAATATCAGCCTGCCTGAGCTTAAGACGGCTGACGATATTTTTGAAGCTGACCGAGCAGCAAGAGAAATGGTGCTGCGTCAGCAGAAAGGCAACTGAATGGCTTTTTTTGATTTTTTAACCGATCCCGCATTTTGGCGCAATGCAGGCACAGTGGCACTTGCCGTGCTTTTTTTCGGCGTGATTATTATGTCCCACGAATTCGGCCATTTTATCTTTGCAAAGCTTTTCAAAGTAAAGGTAAATGAATTTGCTTTCGGTATGGGTCCCACAATTCTTTCGCGAAGAAAAGGTGAAACAAAATATGCGTGGCGCCTTCTTCCTATCGGCGGCTTTGTAAGTATGGAAGGTGAGGATGAAGAGAGTGAGAGCGAGGGAGCTTTCTGCTCCAAGCCCGTGTGGCAGAGATTTATAATTGTTGCCGCAGGCGCAACGGTTAATATTATAATGGGATTTCTTATTGTGGTTATAATGCTTGCGGTAACCACAACTCCCGAAAGCGGAATAGGAACTCCCGAAATTTTATATTTTGATGAAAATGCCGTCAGCTCATCCTACGGCTTGCAGGAGGGCGACGTTATAAAGGAAATCGGCGGAAAGCGTGTGTTTTCCGTTTTCGACGTAAGCTTTCTTATGTCGCGCGACGATGACGGAGTTATGGATATCACCGTTAAAAGAGACGGTGAAAAGCAGGAACTTAAAAACGTTAAATTCCAGAGTATAGCAGGCGAAACGGGTAACACAATTATTTTTGATTTTGTATTAAGAGGCGTTGATGCCAATTTTGTCAACGTTATCAAATACTCAGCGTTGCAGACTGCAACGCTTGCGAGAATGGTGTGGCTGAGTCTGTTTGATTTGGTTACGGGCAGATACGGATTGAGTGATTTGTCAGGTCCTATCGGAACTGTTGCGATTGTTGCTCAGGCGGCAGGCTCGGCAGCGGCAGGAATTGACTGGGAATATCTGCTCCTCATAATGGCACTCATAGCGGTGAATATAGGTGTATTTAATCTGTTGCCCGTTCCCGCGCTTGACGGCGGCAGGCTGTTCTTTATGGTTATTGAAATGATAATCCGCAGGCCTGTACCCCAGAAATATGAAAGATTTATCCATGCGGCAGGGCTTGTTCTTCTGCTTGGATTTATGGCAGTTGTTTCAATGAGCGACGTTCTGAAATTAGTCAGAGGAGAATTCTGAAAGGCAGGAATTTAAAATGCAAAGACGCAGGTGCAGAGGTGTTAATATAGGCGGCGTTCCTATGGGAAACGGTGCGCCCATAACCGTTCAGTCAATGCTCAGCACTCCCGCTCACGATGTTGAGGCAAGTATCAGGCAGGCAAAGGCGCTTGAGGCGGCAGGATGCCAGATTATAAGAGCGGCAGTGCCTGATATGCAGGCGGTGAAGCTGATAAGCGCACTCAAGGAGAACGTCGGCGTTCCGATTGTTGCCGATATTCATTTTGATTACCGTCTTGCTCTTGAAAGTGCGGCGGCAGGGGTTGATAAAATCAGAATTAACCCCGGCAATATCGGCTCTGATGAGCGCGTGAAAGCCGTTGCAGTAACCTGTGCCAATAAGGGAATTCCTATCAGAATCGGTGTAAACTCCGGCTCTGTTGAAAAGGAAATGCTCGCTTTTTACGGCGGACCTACCGCGCAGGCACTTGTTGCAAGTGCATTGAAGCATGCGTCATTGCTTGAAAAATTTGATTTTTACGATACGGTTATTTCCATAAAATCATCCGACGTCGAAACGATGATTGAAGCCTATGAGTTAGCGGCTGAAAAGTGCGATTATCCCTTGCATCTCGGTGTAACGGAAGCAGGAACTCAACGTATGGCTCTTATAAAATCAAGCATCGGAATCGGTTCGCTTTTGCTTAAGGGAATAGGTGATACAATAAGAGTTTCAATGACCGCTGACCCCGTCGAGGAAGTCAGAGCCGGCTTTGATATTCTTAAGGCGGCAGGCATAAAAAAGGATTGCGTTCAGATTGTATCCTGTCCCACCTGCGGCAGAACAAGAATCAACCTTATTGCCCTTGCAAATGAAATTGAAAACAGACTCGCTTCATGCAAAAAGCCTATAAAGGTTGCTGTTATGGGATGTGCCGTAAACGGACCTGGCGAAGCACGCGAGGCGGATATAGGAATAGCAGGCGGCGACTCTTGCGCTTTGCTGTTCAAAAAAGGCGAAATTCTCCGTAAAGTCAGCGAAGAATGCGCAGTTGAAGAACTTTTGAGAGAGATTGAAAATATGTAAGGAGAAATATGGAAAAGAGTTTACTCTATTACATAGGGGAATTCCTTGATGATAAACAAAGAGCGGATTTTGCAAAGGCTGAGGTCATAAGCATATCGCTTGTTGAGAATGATTCGAGGCTTATTATTGAGGCTTACTTCCCTGAATATACAGGCTACCGCAAGGTGAGGCACGCGGCAAGAAACGTCAGGGTAGGGCTTGGAATTTCCGATGTTGTCATTATTGAAAGATATGAGCCGCAGATGCTTGATAGCTCTTGCGTAGCGGACCTGACTGCCGCCGTCAAGGATTTAAAGGCGGTTGCGAACGGTTTTCTTGATGAAGCTGATGTTGAGCTTACTTCAACCGAGCTCATTTACCGTCTTAAGAACGGAGCGGATATAATCAATTCAAACGACACTGCGCCCGCTCTTGAGCGTTATATATCCGATGCTTTTTCCGTAAGGCGCAAGGTAAGCTTTACGGGCGACACAAAGGTAAGCATCGACAATCCCGAATATCTTAAAATGCAGCACGATGCTGTGGACCCGATTAACTTTATGGCTCTTGAGGATGCCAAAAAGAAAGAACCAAAGCAGGAGTATGAGGATTTACCTATCACTTTACACAATGCCAGACCACTTTACGGTAACAAGGTAAGGCAGAAGCCTATCCCGATTAATACCATAACGGGTGAGGATCAGGGTAACGTAGTTGTGTGGGGTGACGTTTTCGGTATTGCCGTCAAAGAAACAAAGGACGGCAAGAAGAATATAATTACCTTTAACGTTACCGATTATACCGATTCGTATACGGTTAAAATATTCGGTGAAAAGGAAGAATGCGAGTCCCTCGTTGAGTCGCTTGCGGAGAATATGACCGTGCTTGTGCGCGGCTACGTAACTCAGGATACTTTCCTTAAATGCAATCTCATAATGGCAAGAGCTGTTACAAAGATTGATAAAATGCCCGAAACCGATGATGAGCCTGAAAAACGGGTTGAGCTTCATATGCATACCAATATGTCCGCAATGGACGGTATGACCAGTGCAAAGGACCTTGTAAAAAGGGCCATTTCGTGGGGGCACAAGGCGATTGCAATTACGGACCACGGCGTAGTTCAGGCATTCCCTGAAGCGGCGGGAGCGGCAGGCGGAAAAATCAAAATCCTTTACGGAATGGAAGGCTACTATGTTGATGACAGTGTCACCATAGTGAACGGTAATTCCGATATTGATTTTGAGGGCGAATTCGTTATTTTTGACGTTGAAACAACGGGCTTGCGTACGGGAGTTGACCGTCTTACCGAAATAGGCGCGGTAAAGATGAAAAACGGTCTTGTAACCCAGAGCTTTTCAACCTTTGTTGACCCCGAAAGGCATATTCCCGAGAATATAACCGAGCTTACGGGTATCAGTAATTCTATGACCGCGGGAGCACCTAAGGAGGGTGAGGCAGTTCGCAATTTCCTTGAATTTTGCGGTGATGCCGTGCTTGTTGCTCACAACGCAGGCTTTGATACTGCGTTTATCTCTTCTGTGTGCGAAAGAAACTCCATTGAATTCAATAACACCTACATAGATACTCTTCTTATGGCTCAGAGCCTTATTGACGGCGTTAAGAATTATAAGCTTGACACTCTTGCTTCTTATTTCAAAATGCCGAAATTCAACCATCACAGAGCCACGGATGATGCGGCGGTGCTTGCGGATATATTCAGCCATCTTCTCACTCTTGCAAAAGCAAAGGGTGCCGAGAGGGTAAGCGAGCTTGATGAAAAGCTTGATAAAATCAGCCCGAAAAAATTACCTTCGTATCATATAATAATTCTTGCAAAAAATACCGTAGGGCTCAAGAATCTTTATAAGCTTATAACAAAATCAAATCTTGAGTATTTTTACCGCAGACCCAGAGTGCCCAGAAGTGAAATTCTCAAGCACAGGGAAGGCCTAATAATCGGCTCAGCCTGTGAAGCCGGAGAGCTTTACAGAGCCGTGTTTGAAGGCAGACCTGCCAAGGAGCTTATGAAGATAGCGGAGTTTTACGATTACCTTGAAATTCAGCCTTCGGGCAACAATATGTTTATGGTAAGGAACGGCAGCCTGAGCGGTGTTGAAGAGGTTGAACAGATTAATAAAAACATCGTTCACCTTGCCGATAAGCTGTCAATGCCCGTTGTTGCAACGGGTGACGTACACTTTATCAATAAGGATGACAGTGTATTCAGAGAGATTATAATGTCAGGCCAGGGCTTCTCCGACGCTTCGGACCAGGCGCCTCTGTATTTCAGGAAAACAGCGGATATGCTTGCTGAATTTGCATATCTCGGTGAAGAAACCGCAAGGGAAGTTGTAATTGAAAACCCCAATAAAATTGCGGATTTGTGTGATAAGCTTATTCCCTTCCCCAACGGCACCTTCCCGCCCGATATTCCGGGCTCGGATATGGAACTGAGAAGAATATGCCACGAGCGTATGACTGCTCTTTACGGTGACCCGTTGCCGGAGGTGGTTGCCTCCAGACTCGATAAGGAGCTTGATTCTATCATCAAGCACGGCTTTGCAGTTTTGTATATTATCGCGCAGAAGCTTGTTAAAAACTCAATGGATAACGGCTACTATGTGGGCTCGCGAGGCTCGGTTGGCTCATCCTTTGTAGCTTTCGCGGCAGGTATATCAGAGGTTAATCCGCTTTATCCCCATTATCTGTGTGAGGATTGTAAGGTGAGCGAATTCTTCAGCAAAGGTGAATATGGCTCAGGTTTCGATATGCCGCCGAGGAATTGTCCGCAGTGCGGCAAGCTTATGCACAGAGACGGTCACAATATCCCCTTTGAAACATTCCTTGGCTTCAAGGGCGATAAATCTCCTGATATCGACCTTAACTTCTCAGGCGAATATCAGGCAAGAGCTCACCGTTATACGGAAGAGCTTTTTGGTTCGGATTTCGTTTTCAAAGCAGGTACAATCGGTACCGTTGCCGAAAAAACCGCTTACGGCTTCGTTAAGAAGTGGGCGGAGGAAAAAGGTCTGTTCCTTTCCCGTGCGGAGGAGGACAGGCTTACCAGAGGTTGTGTAGGTATTAAGCGTACAACCGGTCAGCATCCCGGCGGAATGGTTGTTGTTCCAAATAACAGGCAGGCAGAGGATTTCACTCCAATTCAGCACCCTGCGGACGACGTTGATAAGGGATTGAGAACAACGCACTTTGATTTCAACTCCCTGCACGATACCATTCTTAAGCTTGATAACCTCGGCCACGATGTGCCGACGCTGTATAAGCATCTTGAGGATATGACGGGCGTGCTTGTAACAGATGCCGACGTCTGCGACCCCAAGCTTTATGAGCTTCTTCAGAGTCCCGAGCCTCTCGGCGTAACGAGTGAGGATATAGGATGCCCCACTGGTACGTTATCCCTGCCCGAACTCGGCACTCCCTTCGTTCTTCAGATGCTTGTTGATGCAAAGCCTAAGAATTTCTCTGATATGCTTCAGATTTCGGGCCTTTCCCACGGCACGGACGTTTGGATAGGCAATGCAAAGGATCTTATTGCCGAGGGTGTGTGTACGATTTCCGATGTTATCGGTACGCGTGACAGTATTATGGTTTACCTTATTCAGAAGGGTCTTGACCCGAGTATGGCGTTTAAGATTATGGAAATCACCCGTAAGGGTAAGGCAACCAAGCTTCTCACAGATGAGCACAAAAAGGCTATGCTTGACCATGACGTGCCTCAGTGGTATCTTGATTCGTGCCTTAAAATAAAGTATATGTTCCCCAAGGCTCATGCGGCGGCATACGTTATAGCGGCTATAAGGCTTGCGTGGTATAAGCTGTATTACCCGAAGGAATACTATGCAACATATATGACCGTACGCGGTGAAGACCTTGATATGGTTTCCATTCTCGGCGGCAGAGAAGCGGTCAAGGCCAAGATGAAAGAGCTTGATGCAAAAATCAAGGCAAAAGAGTCAACAGCCAAAGAGGAAGGCACTTACACGTCCTTGCAGGTTGTTAACGAAATGATGGCGAGAGGAATTGAATTTCTCCCCGTCGATATATATAAATCCACAGCTCATACCTACGCGATAGAGGACGGTAAAATCCGTCTGCCCTTCTCCGCGATTTCCGGAGCGGGCGGTGCGGCTGCTGCGGCGCTTGAGGCGGCAAGGGATGACGGCAACGGCGAATTCTTGTCTGTTGAGGATTTACATATGCGTTCAGGTGTTTCAAAAACGCTTATTTCAAATCTTGAGGAATTGGGTGCGCTTGATTCGTTGCCCAAAACAACTCAGCTGAGCTTCTTTTAAACAGTAAAATGAAGGAGGAAAAGGTATGTTTGGTATAACGGCAAGTCAAGTGGGCTATGCGGTGCTTGTATTGTTTGCAGCTTTTCTTGTTATTACGGCAATCAGAGCAATATTCTTTACACCCAAGAAAAAAGAATATCCTGCTCTTGAGCCTGAAAAGGTTGATGCAAAGAGAGCTGCAGAGCATCTCAGCGGTGCAATACAAATCAAAACCGTAAGCAATCCTGACAAATCACTTGTTGATTGGAATGAATTTGAAAAATTCCACAGATTTCTTGAGGAATCATATCCTCTTATCCACAAAACAATGACCCGTGAAGTGGTTGAAGAGGCAAGCCTTATCTATCGTTGGAAGGGTAAAAATCCTGAGCTGGAGCCTATGGCAATGCTTGCTCATCAGGACGTTGTACCCGTAGAGGAAGGCACTGAGAATGATTGGACTCATCCTGCATTCAGCGGCGAGAATGACGGTGAATTCATCTGGGGCAGAGGTGCTCTTGATATGAAAAACCACCTTATCTGCGTAATGGAAGCGTGTGAAACTCTTATAGAAGAGGGATTTGTGCCTGAAAGAGACGTTTACCTTTGCTTCGGTCAGAATGAAGAGGTTGTTGCCTCCGAGGATTCGGGAGCTACAATGATAATGCAGACTCTTAAGGACAGAGGAATCCACCTTGACAGTGTTCTTGACGAAGGCGGCGCAATCCTTTCGCTCAACATCAAGGGGATAATCGAGGGCAAGAGCCTTATTGGTGTAGGTATTGCCGAAAAGGGCTACTGTGATTATGAAATTTCCGTTCGCTCAAAGGGCGGCCACTCATCACAACCCCCCAATCACAGCGCTATTGGCGAGCTTGCCGAGGTGGTAAGGGATCTTGAAAAGCATCAGTTCAAAGCAAAGCTTATGCCTTTCATTATTGACCTTTTCACGGGAATAGGAAGAAACTGCTCTTATCCTGCAAGGCTTATTATGTGCAATCTCCCCATTCTCAAGCCCCTTGTTAAGGCTGTTATGAAGAGGATTCCTCCCGCAGCCTGCCTCACAAGAACGACTACCGCCGTCACTATGTGCAGCGGCAGCCCCGCGGCAAACGTTCTTGCGCAGAAGGCATCTGTAACAGTTAACTTCCGCCAGATGCCCGGTGTTACCGTAAAGGATGTTGAAAAGCATATCCGCAAGGTTGTGCGCAATAAGGATATTGAAGTGAATGTCCTAAAAGCAAAGGAAGCATCCAGCTTTTCTCCTACCGATTCAAGAGCATTCAGGATTCTTGAAGAAATCTGTATGAGAGAGAATCCGCAGAGCATAGTTGCTCCTTACCTTGTAATGGGCGGCACGGACGCTTGCTATTACGAGCCTATTTGCGATAATATTTACCGCTATGCTCCCTTTAACGTAACTATTGAAATGCTGCGTTGCACTCATGCCACAAATGAACGTATTCCTTTAAGTACAATCGAACCTGCTGTGGCATTCTTTAAAAGATACATAAAGAAAGTGTCTGAAAAATAAAAAATGAAAAAATCACCGCCTGCGGCAATTTAGTGCACGGCGGTGATATTTTTTTGCTTGTTTGCTTTACTTTTTCCTGCAATATCGGAGGCGAAAACGGAAAAAGTAATATTGCCGCAGAAAAAGCGGCGAAAGATCAGCTTCTGTGTGTTTTTGCTGTTCTTTGGAAAGGCAGGTGAAGAATGAAACGGTTTTTTAAAAATCTTACTGTTGGCTTTGCCGTTTATTGTGTGCTGATTTTCAGTGTTGTGGGCTATGGCGCAAGCTCTCTACCGGATGAATATACCGTTGCGGATAACGGAAAAATTGAGCTTGGCAACGTATATAGTGTTTATACTGATGTGAGTGACAGCGCCGCAGTTTCAACGGGTCAGTCGGAATATACTGCCGAAATAAAAGCACTGGGCACAATACCCGTAAAAGATATTAAAGTCAGCTTTGCACGGCGGCAGTATGTTAATCTTGGCGGCAATATAATAGGTATAAAAATGTATACTGACGGAGTTATTGTTGTTAACGTGGATAAAGTATCCGTTAAAAAAGGAAGTGTTACTCCCGGCACAGACGCGGGTCTGCGCGAGGGCGATATAATAACAGCCGTGGAAAACACTCCCGTCAACAGCTCCAAGGAATTTTCTGCAATGATTGAAAAATCGCAGGGCAAAGCCCTTCAACTGTCTGTTTTGCGGGGTACGAGGGAGTACAGTATGCAGATGACTCCCGCCTTAAGCACATCCGGCAAGTATAAAGCAGGCATCTGGGTGCGTGACAGCTCTGCAGGCGTGGGTACGGTCACTTATACCGTACCCGATGGCGGATTTGTTGCTCTGGGGCACGCGGTGTGCGATGTTGATACGGGCGAGCTTATGCCTCTTTCTCAGGGCGAAGCGGTTGAGGCAGGAATAAAAGGAATTTATAAAGGCTCAAGCGATTTACCGGGTGAGCTTTGCGGAATGTTTACGGGTGTTTCGGTTGGCAGGCTTACGGGAAATTTTTCAACGGGCATCTACGGAAAGTTTGATGATGAAGAATACCTCAAGGGCAAAACTGTTGCGGTAGCCCGTCCGCAGGAGATAAAGGAAGGTAAAGCGCAGATACTGTGTACGGTGGATGAGAGCGGTCCGCAGTATTATGATATTGAAATTACCAGGCTTTATTCACCGTCGGATACCGCAAACCGCAATATGGTAATAAAAGTTACCGATGAAAGGCTGATTGAAAAAACGGGCGGAATAGTGCAGGGGATGTCGGGCTCTCCGATTATTCAGAATTCTATGCTGGCGGGAGCTGTTACCCACGTTTTTATCAGCGACCCTACTCAGGGCTACGGAGTTTTTGCAACCAATATGCTTGAAGCAGAGCAATGACAAAAACCGTTGTGCCGTGATCTAACATCATTGCGCAACGGTTTTAAACTCAAAAAAATGTGCTCTTAGTTTTATTTGTACTGTTGACAAATAAAAATGACGGGAGTATAATATAAAATAAATTTAGCTGTTTACAGTGCCAAAGTGAACAGCCTCAGGAGGAGAGATTTATATGTCTAATTATTACCAGCCTGAAATAGAGTGTGCAAGTGTTGAAGAACTTAAAAAAATACAGAGCGAAAAGCTTGTAGCTCAGGTTAAAAGGGTTTATGAAAACGTTAAATATTACCGCGACCTTATGGATGAAAAGGGTGTAACTCCCGATGACATCAAGTCTATCGATGATTTACATAAGCTTCCCTTCCTCACCAAGGCTGATTTGCGTGATGCTTATCCTTACGGTCTTCTCGGTACTGACCTTAAGAATTGTGTACGTATTCAGTCCACCAGCGGTACCACCGGCCGCCGTGTTGTTGCCTTCTATACTCAGAAGGATGTTGATATGTGGGAAGAATGCTGTGCAAGAGCTATTATGGCAGTCGGCGGCACAAATGAGGATGTTTGCCAGGTTGCATACGGATACGGTCTTTTCACAGGCGGTCCCGGTCTCAACGGCGGTTCTCACAAGGTAGGCTGCCTCACCCTTCCTATGTCCTCAGGTAACACTGAGCGTCAGATTCAGTTTATGCAGGATCTTCACGCAACAATTCTTTGCTGCACTCCTTCATATGCTGCATATATCGGTGAAACTATTAAAGAGATGGGTCTTACTCCCGATGATATTGACCTTAAGGCAGGCATCTTCGGCGCAGAGCCCTGGACTGAAGCAATGCGCAGAGATATTGAGAAATCCCTCGGCATCAAGGCTTACGATATTTACGGTCTTACCGAAACCAGCGGCCCCGGCGTTTCCTTTGAGTGCGAAGAGCAGACTGGTATGCACATAAATGAGGACCATTTCCTTCCCGAAATCATTGATCCCGAAACAGGTGAAGTTCTTCCCGAAGGCAGCAAGGGTGAGCTTGTATTCACAAGCCTTGATAAGGAAGGCTTCCCGCTTCTCAGATACCGCACCAGAGATATCTGCGTTCTTTCAAGGAAAAAGTGCTCCTGCGGCAGAACACTCATCAAGATGAGCAAGCCTATGGGCAGAAGCGACGATATGCTTATTATCCGCGGTGTAAACGTGTTCCCCTCACAGATTGAAACTGTTCTTCTCAACGAAGGTTATTCCGCAAATTACCTTATTGAGGTTGACAGAGCCAACAATACCGATACCCTCGACGTTTCCGTTGAGCTTACTCCCGAGCAGTTCTCAGATACTGTCAAGGATCTTTCCGCTAAGGAGAAGTCGCTTGCAAACGCTATCAAGACAATGCTTGGTATCAATCCCAAGGTTCACCTTGTAGCACCCAAGACCATCACAAGAAGTGAAGGCAAGGCAGTAAGAGTTATTGACAAAAGAAAGCTTCACGATTAAGAGGTTGAAAGGAGAGTAACAATATGAGCGTAAAGCAGATTTCAGTTTTTATTGAGAATAAAAAAGGTAAGCTTGCAGAAGCAACAAGATATATTGCTGACCATAACGTAAACCTTAAGGCTCTTTCCATTGCCGATACACAGGATTTCGGTATTCTTCGCATTATATGCGATGAGCCCGCTACCGCAAATGAAGTTCTTATGAACGGCGGTTACATTACTACTGTTACAGACGTTCTTGCCGCCGCTATTTCGGACACTCCCGGCAGCCTTGCCTCGATTCTCGAGGTGCTTTCAGAGGCAAACGTAGTGGTTGAATACACTTACGCGTTCAACTCATCCAAAGCAGGCGCTTATATGATTTTCAGAGTTGATGATAATCAGGCAGCTGCAGCAGCCCTTGCAGGCGCAGGAATCAAAACCGCAAATCAGGAAGACCTTTTCTGATAAATTAAAACAAAACAAAGCTCTGTATTGCAGAAAAATGCAATGCAGAGCTTTAATTTTTTGCCGTAATTTAGCGCAGTGTGTCATAAACGGCGAAGAAATGAGGGCATATAAGTGCTTTTTGTTTGAAAATGGGTGTAAAAAAATGTTGACATAATTACCAATTAATGGTAAAATCAGCCTGAAGTTAATCAACAGGAGGTTAAACTATGGGAAATTTGTTGAAGGTTATGCTTACGGAGGATACTAGTGAGTTTTCACACGAACTTGCAGGTGCGTTGCGTCAATCCGGCTGTGAGGTTACTACAGTTGTAAAAGACGGCACGCAGATAATCAGGCGTCTTTCCTGCGCGGAGGTGCCTGACGTAATCGTAATGGAGGCATTTATGCCGCGCCTTGATGCTTTGGGTGTTCTCAAGCAGATTAATTCACTCAGGCTGTCGAAAAGGCCGAAGTTTATGATTCTTTCCGGTGCAGATAATACCCGCCTTGAAAGTGAATTGATACAAAACGGAGCGGATTATTATTTCCTCAAACCGTTTGAGCCTGCTATGCTTGCAGAGAGAATTATTGATTTTTCTTCCGACAAATCGGCACCGCAGGCCCAACAGGGTAATGACCTTGAATTTGTTATTTCTGAGATTATGCATCAGATAGGTGTGCCTGCCCACATCAAGGGATATCAGTATCTGAGGGAAGCTATAATTCTTTCCGTCAACAGTAATGAAATGATGAGCTCTGTTACTAAGGTGCTTTATCCTACGGTTGCAAAGACTTTTAAGACAACTGCGTCAAGGGTTGAGCGAGCAATCCGCCACGCAATTGAAGTAGCGTGGGACAGGGGAGACGTTGATGTGCTCAGCTCCTATTTCGGGTACACAATCCAAAATGACCGTGGCAAACCAACTAACAGTGAATTCATTGCTATGATAAGTGATAAACTGAAGCTTCAGATGCGTTGTGCAAAGCAGCATTAAACCAAAGATTAATGTGACACGGATTGACTCCCGTTAATTTATTTGCTATAATTTTTGAAACAAATCTTTTAGTGAATGAAAGAGGGAGAAGAAAATGAAAACTCTGTTAAAAAGAATAACGGCTGTTTTTCTTGTTTTGTCAATGCTTTTCGTGCCGTCTGTTTTTGCTTATGCACAGGATGATTCTGATGAGGCAGTAGCGACTGTTTCGTTAGGTTCTTGCATCTACGTATGGCCTTTTTCGGGTCACACCTGGATTTACGTTGAAAATCTCACCGATGAACCCCTTCAGGTGGGTGCGTATGAGCTGCCTGTAGGTCAGGGCGTTTCGGTTGGATGTTTTTCTTTCACGGTTAAAGACGGCTGGGGACTTTACTACAATCTTGAAGCTTACAGAGAGAATAAGCACGACCGTTTTGACACTCACTGGACCAAAACAACTACACTTAATAAAAGCGAATTTGAAAAATTCAGCAAAAAGCTTCTCAATTTCCCCAACACCTGGAGTCCTGTAATAAACTGTGCAACCTTTGCTTTTTCTATGTGGAACAGCGTTTCTAACGATGTGTTTATTTCGCTGCTTATTCCTGCAATTTCTCAGTTTGAGGTTATTATAGGCGGAGGAAAAAAGGGCGTTCAGGATATGTACTATCCCACGAGGGATCAGGTGCTCAGGCAGCGCGGAAGAGGGGAAAGCGCATACCTTGAACCCGTAAGTGACGCAACGTACGACAGATAAAAAGTGAGGGGCTGCCTCGCTCAGTGAAGACAAAAAATGAACGGCTTGCACAGGATTTAACTCCTTAGCAAGCCGTTATTATTTTATCTGTGAAAACTAAATTGATGTTTTATGCTTTTGTTATTCTTAATTCGCAAAGAGTTACGCCTGCAAGCTTTTCGCCGATTTCAAGCTCAATGCAGCCGTTTACAAGCAACTCCTTCGGGATTGTGTAGCATCCGCTTGTGAAGCCCTCTGCAAGCATTTCACGGTTGAATTGCTCATCGGTTTGAGCTGCAAACTGAGCACCGTCATAAATAACAGTACCGTTTACCTTTACCGTATGATGTTTGATTAACGGGTCAGGTTTGCCGAGATATGTAACCGTGAGCCTGTAATCTGTGTTTTCTTTGAAGCCGCCCGTCTTGCAGCGGAATGCGTAGTTGTCATAAACCTTGAGCATACAGGTGGGGATTGAACCGTTGTTTACGTTTGGTCTGTCGCCCTGGAAATTCATATAGAATTCACCCTCCTGCATAGGCACACCCGTGAGTTCAAGTCCGTGGTGCGCAAAGGAGAAGTAGTATTCATCCGCATCAACCTTGTTGCGGTTTGCAACTCTCTGCATAAATTCGCACCGCTCGTTTTCGGGCAGGGTGGCGGCATATTCAAAACGGTTAAGAAGCCACGCTCTGTCTGTTACGGGCAGGTCGATTGTATCAAGTACGGCGCCTCTTTCCCAATTGTCGGCGCAGTATTTATCAACGCTTGACTGTAATCCTATTTGCTGGAAAAGCACCTCGGCAAGGCGAGTGATGTCTTCGCGAATTGTCTTGTATTCATCGCTGAAATCTTCGGAGAGTACAGCCTCGGCCTTTTTGCAGTTGCCCTCAAGAATAAGCTTTTTTGCTTTTTCAACAAGCTTATTTTCAAAAATACGGCGGTGACGGATTACCCAGTCACATTCTGCTCTGAAAAGAAGCTGATTGAATCTCCAGAGATTTGAAAGGAAGGGATAATCGGCAAGAAGCTCATTGAAAATGCTCAGCGTTGAATCAATTGTGGGGTTTTCCGCAGGGTCGCATACCCAGTTTAATTCAAGGCGGAGGATAGCATCTGCGATTTTTCGGCAGTCAGCCCCGTAGAAGAAGAGCCTTGCATAGTCAAGCAATGAATCATAAAGGTCAACGTCAGGGTCAAAATCCATATCGCTCCATACGAATTTGTTTACGTCGTCCGTAATTCCCTCTGAATAGCTTACGCTGCCGCAGATATAGCGGCGGGTAAGGCGGTGGATTTTGCGGTATTCCGTGGGGCGGGGATTTGTGCATTCGCGGCTGAGACCCGTTGTGAGCGCAAAATGCCAGTCGTCACGGTCAAAGTGTACGGGATATTCGCAGCGTACGTTATGGGTTATATCGGGGTAAAGCCTTATCGGGTATTTTGAAGGGAGTCTGCGGCGCAGCTCGTCAAGAGGAAATGCTCTGTTGGGTCCCGTGATAATTCCGTCAATTTCTTCGGGGAGTTTTTCCATTTCTTCAATGAAATCCTCACCCCAGCTTGCAATTGAATGCGGTGCCTGAGCGGATGGCCACATCTCAATATCGGGGAAAACTTCCTTTGTTGCAAGCTTTATTGCTTTGCAGCGTTTTATAAAATCATCGGCATACATATCGCCGGGGTCTCCTCCGGGAGGGAAGATAACGTTTACTCTGTCAAGCGTTTCAAGCAGCTTTTTACGCCTTTCAGCAGCCTCAGAGTCGTTATCCTCTTTCTGGTTGGGATACCAGAGTGAAACGTCAAGGTCGTAATCCTGAGCCATTTCAGTGGCCTTTACGAGGAATTCCTGCTCGTCGTATTTCATAAGTCGGTTGCGTCTGGATTTTATGCTTTCATAAGGGATATGCTCCACGGTGTTGCAACCCATATACATCAAATCAAGGTAATATCTTCTGTAATCCTCATAGTCCCACGCGTCGTAGGTGTTGGGAGTGGTGCGGTAGCCGATCTGATGGCCGCGTATGCCTTTATCGGGCGAATAAACACCGCTGATATCCTCAATGAGAGTAATTCTGCCGTTTTCATAAAGAGTCTTTCTCAAAAATCTGCCGTATCCGAAAATAAGCCCTCTGATACCCTTTGCACTTACGGTGAAAACTCCGTTATCGAGCGAAAGGATGAAGGAGTCCTTGCCGAGAGAGTCGTCGGTTTCAAAAATAAAATTTGCCTTTTCTGCATCTGTGGCAAACTCAGCGGATTTGCCGGTGCGCATTAAAATTTCATGCGAAAACAGCCCGGCTGCTTTTTCACACTCTTCATTACGGGAAAAAATGCTGATAAATGAAAATTCAGTTTTCATAAAAATCACATCCTTTACGTATAAAACAATATCATAAGTTTAAAATAGTGTCAAACATAAAATACGAAAGCAATTATTATGAATGTGTAAACAAACTATTAAGACTATTGTTTTTTTAAAGCAATAATATTACAATTAATCCAACTTTAAAAATGGGGGAAGGGCAGATAAGCTGTCCGAAAGAATTATGAAGAATTTAAAAAAGGTGCTGGCGCTTGCGATGGCGCTGTGTACCGTGCTGTCCGTTGTAATGATTTCGGGTACCGAATCCTTTGCGGCGCAGTCGGTGTCATCTGTTTTTATTTCGGAGGTGTGTTTTAATCCTGCCTACGAAACAGAGGATGCAAGGGTGACGAGCTATAACGATTTCCTTGAGTTTATCGAAATCAAAAACGTAGGCTCAACTGCGGTTGATTTATCCAAAATGACTGTTAATTACTCAACCAAGGGGCTCAATTCTGATTCGTGGTTTGTGAATTCTCTTGTGTTTGAAAGCTCAAACGATAAGATTATGGATCCGGGCGAAACCTGGATTATAGGCATTTATAACATTCTCACACCGCGCCTTGATATAGGCTATTCGGGTGACGAAGAGCTCAAGCAGTTCTGGAAGGTTTTCAACAGCTTCTATTCCTGCTCCACAAAGGCGGCAAGGCGAGCGGTATGTGCTACTGCCAAGAACAGGGAAGAAACGTGGCTGAGCGGCTGCTCAAGCCTTTCAAATACCGGTTCCGTTGGTGCCGTTAAGCTTGTAAGCGGAAAAGAAACGCTTGCTCAGGTTGAATATTCGCCCGATAAATACGGACGCGACGGTTACTCGCTCAATTTTATACTCAAGGATTCAACTGCCCGTATTTTCGGCACGGCAGGTTGTTCACCGTTGACTCTTTATGATTATCAGTTCCCCAACAGTGACAGCCGTGAGGCTCCCAAGGGGGAGGATGTTGACCTTGTTTCAATGAACGTCTGTTATGAAATCGGTAAAACTCCCGCAACGGGCGCAACAGCCGATTATTCTGTCGATAAGAGAATTGGAAGAGTGCTTGATATACTTGATTCCTCTGCCCCTGATGTTATCTGTCTTCAGGAGATAACCGCGGCTTGGTGGAGCGGGATTATGGCAGGTCTTTCCGATTACGGCTGGGTTGGTGAAAGCTGCTACGGCACGGTAAACGGCGAAGCATCTTCAAAAACCGATTCCTACAATCTTGTTTTTTATGATAAGGATAAATACGACCTGGCGGACAGTGGCAACACCTGGCTGCTTGAAAGTACACCTTCAAAGGGCAACAAGGTATGCACGTGGGCGCTTCTGAGGGATAAATCAACCTCAACCGCCTTCGTTGTGTTTAACACGCATCTTTCAACTGATGACAGCAGCGGCGGCTTCGCAAACAGAGCAAAAGAGCTTAATAATTTGCAGTCCTGCATCAAGAAGGTGCTTTCGGGTATTTCGGACAAATACGGTGCAAATAAAAACGATATCCCCGTAATTCTGTGCGGCGATTTCAACATTGATGAAGGCTCACCGCTTTACAATAAAATTACGGATGATATCGGATTTGCAGATTCAAAATATATGGCAAGAAAAACCGAAAACTGCGCTACGTTTAACTATTGGGGCAACTGGGCCGATTATAACGGCACAATAATTGATTATTGCTTCGTTTCAAACGGAGCGGATGTTGACAGATACAGTGTCAACACGGCTTCGGGCGAGGACGGTTACCTTGCTTCTGACCACTATGCTTTAGAGGTTGAGCTTACTGTGCCTTCAAATTCTTTTGCACAGTCAACCTCTGAAACCAACATATTCCAAAAAATAATCAGCGCAATAATTGCTTTCCTGCAGAGCATTATTGATGCCATAAATTCAATTATTGCAAGCCTTGGTTGATATTCAAAGCGGCACTGAGCTCGGGGTTATAGCAATCCCTGCAGCTCTCTGCCGTTTTTTTGTGCTCAGAGTTAAGAGCTCTTCGTTCGGAATTCAGAGAGTTCTGGCGGCTGCGGCAGGCAAGGTAAGCGGGGTTACGTTCCCACTTGCTCATATCCTTTGCGTTTGCCATATATCCCTGACACAGATTTATAACCTCAAGAGCCGCTTGCGAATCAAGAGTGCTGAAGGTGAGGGCTTCATAATATGCTTTTTCGGCAAGCTCATAAGCTTTGAGGGCGAATGCGTGGCTTTTGTCGCGGTTGCCTGCATAAGAGAGAGCGAGCGTAAACTGCTCCTGCGCTTCATCAAGGCAGCTTTCGCATTTTTTAAGAGCGGAATAAACTGTGCAGCTTTTGCCGTATTTATCGCAGCAGTCAATGTAGTATACAAGGAAATTGCAGAGTGCACAATCATCCTCAGGAAGATAATTATTTGAAAATTCAAGAATTTTCTCAAGCTCTCCTTTAAGTTTTGATGAAAGCATAGGAGTTGCATCTTGCTCTGAGAAGGCGTTCTTAATTTTGGCAAAAGAAAGTTCTTCGAGCTTTGTTGTAAGAACTTCAAGGTCAAGCAGACTTTGCTCTGCTAAGAACGCGGCTGTGATACGGGCGGTTTCAAAATCCTCACGTTCAACGCTGTTATATAATTTTTCTGTTACACTCTTGCAGAAATCATCCGATTTATACTCAGGGAAAACGCAAACAAGCTCGGAATAAAGCTTGCAGGCCTGTTCATAATCAGATGCATCAAGGGCTGCAAACGCTTCGTTGAGCTTTGAAGTGAGTAATGGAGCTGTTTCAGAAGAATACATCTTCTTGAAAAGTGAACCGGATTCCTCGTATAACTGCTTTGCAGAGGAATACTCTCCGCTTGAAATTAAAGCTTCAAGGTTTGAATATCTGTTTGTAAGGTTAATAAAAACCGTGCAAAGGCTTACCGCTGCGGCAACAACCGCAGCACAAACAGCCGTGATTATGATTGCTTTTAATTTTTTTCTTTTCATATCATTAAATTCCCCGTTGAAATTTTACGGATATATGGTATCATATATTATAAAGATAAACAATATTAAAAAAGTTAAGGAATGATTAACAATGAAAAAAACTGTCTTTTTCAGAATTATCTGTGCAGTGCTTTGCATAAGCCTTGCAGGATTTGTCTTTGCTTCGTGCGGTAAGCAGGGCGAAGTTGAGCCTGAAACCTCCGCAGCGCAGACTTCGGCAGACCCCACGGCGGTGGATGTTCCGGAAGCGAGCGGTGATCACCCTCAGGTTATGTTTACTATGGAAAACGGCGACAGTTTCTTAATGGAGCTTTATCCTGAGTATGCGCCTGAATCGGTTGAAAATTTCCTTGCTCTTGTAAATGATGGCTTCTATGACGGCCTTGGTTTCCACAGAGTAATGGACGGTTTTATGGCTCAGGGCGGTGCTTCTGATAAGAAAACGCCCTCGATTTACGGCGAATTTGCATCAAACGGTTTTGCTCAGAATACTCTTAAGCACACCAGAGGCGTTGTTTCTATGGCACGTACCAACGAACCCAACTCAGCATCTTCCCAGTTCTTTATCTGCTACGGTAATGCAGAGTGGCTGGACGGTGACTATGCCGCATTCGGCAAGGTTATACAGGGAATGGAAACGGTTGATGCTTTTCTTGAAATCCCCAGAGCATATTCAATGACAGGCGAGCTTTCCGTACCCACTCAGCCCATAGTAATTGAAAGCGCAGTTCAGGTTGATTAATTTAATATAAAGGAGAATAAAAAATGGACAGATATTTAATCATCAATGCCGACGATTTCGGTATGTGCAGAGCTTCCGTTGAAGCAGTTTCAAATCTTTTCAAAAACGAAAAAAGCGCCCTTACCTCTTCCACCATTATGATGCCCTGCTCCTGGGCTCCTGCCGCCTGCAAGTTTGCAAGGGAGAATCCTCAGTTTGCAATCGGCACTCACCTTACCCTTACAAGCGAATGGGGCGAGTACCGTTGGGCACCTGTCAGCGCAGGAGTAACCACCTCACTTGTTGACGAGGAAGGCTATATGTGGCACGAAAGTGACCAGGTTGAAAATAACGTTGACATTGATGAGGTTGAGGCAGAAATCCGCGCTCAGATTGAAAAGTGCAAGGCACTTGGAGTTAATCCTTCTCACCTTGATAACCACATGGGCTCTCTCTATGGCATTGAAACGGGACGTTTCGAGCTTCTTAATCTCACTATTGATATAGCAGGAGAATACGGACTTCCCTTCAGATTCCCTGCAGGCTTCGGCGAGGCTCATTTTGACAACGCTACGCTTGATATAAAGATTGACCATGATCTTATCAAGATGCTTATCGGCAAGGTTGTTTCTTATGCAAACGAAAAGGGCGTTGCAATGCCCGATAACCTTATTCCCAATGAGTGGACTGGCCCTCAGTGTGACAGCTACGAGAATTTCAAAGAGTATATTTATGAGCTTTATAAGTCCTTCCCCGCAGGAGTGACCGAAACTTATATGCATCCCAGCGTTGAATGCCCTGAACTTAAGGCTATTACAGGCAGTTGGCAGCGCAGAGTTTGGGAATACGAGCTCCTTAACGACCCTGCAACAAGGCAGCACATTGAGGCAAACGGCATAAAGCTTATTACTTACAGAGATCTTGCTGCAATGAAGAAATAAAAATTCAATTTAAAACGGCACACTGCTGAATCTTCAACAGTGTGCCGTTAAATTTTTATTTGCTTGCTCTCAGGTCAACTCTCTTGATTTTGCCGCTGATTGTTTTGGGCAGCTCGTCAAGGAATTCAACTATTCTGGGATACTTGTAGGGAGCGGTTTTTTCTTTTACATATTTCTGGATTTCCTTTTTGAGTTCGTCAGTGCCTACGGTGCCCTTGGTGAGGACTATGGATGCCTTAACAACCTGACCTCTGATTTCATCGGGTGCCGCGGTAACGCCGCATTCGAGAACGTAAGGAAGCTCCATAATAACGCTTTCAATCTCAAACGGTCCTATACGGTAGCCGGAGGATTTGATAAGATCGTCAACTCTGCCTACGTACCAGAAGAAACCGTCCTCATCACGCCAAGCGGTGTCACCTGTATGGTAGATGTCATCGTGCCAGGCTTCAGCGGTTTTTTCTTTGTCGCGGTAGTATTCCATAAACAGACCGCAGGGTGAGCCTTTGTCTGTTCTTACTACGATTTCGCCTACCTCGCCAACCTTTGCGGGAGTGCCGTCAGAGGTGATAAGGTCAACGTTGAACAGAGGGCTGGGCTTGCCCATTGAGCCTACCTTTATTGAAGAACCGACGAAGTTGCCGATTGCAAGGGTTGTTTCGGTCTGACCGAAGCCTTCCATAAGTCTTATGCCTGTTGCCTTGAGGAACTGCTGGAAAACCTCAGGGTTGAGTGCCTCGCCGGCGGTGGTGGCATATTTGATGGACTTAAGGTCGTAATTCGACAAATCTTCTTTAATGAAGAAGCGATACATAGTGGGAGGAGCGCAGAAGGTGGTTATCTTGTGCTTGCTGATAAGCTTGAGAATGTCATCAGCAACAAATCTGTCAAAATCATAAGTGAACACGCCTGCTTCGCAGAGCCACTGACCGTAAAGCTTGCCCCAGAGAGCCTTGCCCCAGCCTGTATCGGAAATGGTGAAATGAAGACCGTTGGGGTCA
>JAZNUP010000077.1:0-12570 GCA_045592385.1 Acutalibacteraceae bacterium | reverse complement strand
GACGGGGGATTTTTTGTTTCCCTATGTA
The DNA here is from genome assembly GCA_045592385.1 of Acutalibacteraceae bacterium. Taxonomy (GTDB): domain Bacteria; phylum Bacillota; class Clostridia; order Oscillospirales; family Acutalibacteraceae; genus CAG-177. Next base: position 12,542 of record JAZNUP010000077.1, on the reverse strand, counting down.
GGGGCGATTCACGAATCGCCCGAAATAAACCGTATAATATGAAAGGATTGATATAAAATGTTTGAAAAGCCCGCAGAATTAAAAAAGCTGTTTGAAGAAAAGATTGCTGTTGTAACCGCAACCTCCGAAATCGAGCAGCTCCGAATCGAATTCCTCGGCAAAAAAGGCTCGGTTGCAGCACTTATGCAGGAGCTACGCAATGTTCCCAACGAGCAGAAAAAAGAGGCAGGTCAGGCAATAAACGAAACAAAGCAGTTTATTGAAGGTGCAATTGCTGAAAAGCTTGATGAGCTCAAGAAGCTCGAAGAGCAGAAGATGATTGACGCTGCCGAAAGCTATGACGAATCAATGCCCACCGATGCAGACCTCGGCTCATACCATCCCATCACGCTTGTCAGCCGCGATGTTGAAAACATCTTCCTGAGCATGGGCTTTGCGGTTGAGGATTATTCCGAAATCACCGATGACTACAACTGCTTTGAGGCTCTCAATATCCCGAAGCATCACCCTGCAAGGGATATGCAGGATACTTACTACCTGAGCACCGGTCAGCTTCTCAAGACCCATACTTCCGCCGCTCAGAATACAATCCTTCGCAAGTATGCAAAGAATCTCGTGCAAGGCAATCCTATCAGAGCTATCTTCCCCGGCAGATGCTTCAGAAACGAAAAGATTGATGCCTGCCATGAGAATACCTTCTTCCAGATGGAAGGCATTATGGTTGATAAGGATATTTCTATCTCCAACCTCATTTACTTTATGAAAACTATGCTTTCCGAGGTTTTCCAGCAGGATATTACTGTAAGACTACGCCCCGGCTTTTTCCCCTTCGTTGAGCCCGGCTTTGAGCTTGATATCCAGTGCACAATCTGTAAGGGTAAGGGATGCCCCTCCTGCAAGGATTCAGGATGGCTTGAGCTTTGCCCCTGCGGAATGATTCATCCCAATGTTCTTACAGCGGCAGGTATTGACCCTGAAAAGTATATCGGTTTCGCTTTCGGTCTTGGAATGACAAGACTTGCTATGATGACCTACGGTGTCAAGGATATCCGCGTATTCAACAGCGGAAGTCTTAAGGCTCTTTCGCAGTTTACGGAAAAATCTTTCACCGTTCCCGAAGAAAGCAAGGAGGCATAAGCAATGTTTGTATCAATAAATTGGATTAAAGATTATGTTGACCTTGAAGGGGTTGACATCAGAAAGCTTATTGAGAGCTTTACTCTTGCAACCGCTGAGGTTGAAGATATTATAGTAAAAGGCGCAGACGTTGAAAACGTTGTAGTAGGCGAAATTCTTTCCGTTGAGAATCATCCCAATTCAAAGAAACTCCACCTCCTCAAGGTTGATGCAGGCTCAAAGGTTTGCGATATCGTTTGCGGCGCACCCAACGTTGCAGTCGGTCAGAAGGTTGCTCTTGCTCTTGCAGGCGGCAGAGTATGCGGCGGCGAAATCAAGGTTGCCACTGTTGCGGGTTATGAATCCGAGGGTATGTGCTGCTCCGAAAAAGAGCTCGGAATCAGCGAGGATAATTCGGGAATAATGGAGCTTGATCCTTCACTTGCAAACGGCACAAGCATCAAGGATATTTTCCCTATTGACGATATTATTTTTGAGGTTGATAACAAGTCTCTTACAAACCGTCCTGACCTTTGGGGCCATTACGGTATCGCAAGAGAGCTTGCTGCACTTGCAGGCAGAGAGCTTAAGCCTCTTGAACTCGGCGACCTTTCCTATGACGGCGACGAAAAGGTAGACGTTAAAATTGGCAGGGAAGATCTTGTTTACAGATATTCCTGCATCAAAATGGATAATATAACAAAGAACAAGAGCCCTCTTGATATGAGAATCCGCCTTTATTACTGCGGGATGAGAGGCATCAATCTTCTTGCTGACGTAACCAACTATATTATGCTTGAAATCGGTCAGCCTACCCATGCTTTTGCAGGCGATTCCATTGATAATATTGTTGTTACTACTCCTAAGGAGAAAACAACATTCAAGACTCTTGACGGCGTTGAAAGAGTAATTGATGAAGAAACTCTTATGATTTGCAACGGCGATACCCACGTAGGTATTGCTGGTATTATGGGCGGTCTTGATTCTGAAATCGTTGATAATACAGGCTCCGTTGTGCTTGAAAGCGCAAACTTTGACGGTGTAAGCATCCGCAAGTCATCCTCAAGGCTTGGTCACAGAACAGATGCAAGCGCAAGATACGAAAAAATGCTTGACCCTGAGCTTACCCTTGATGCTGTTGGCAGATTTGTAAAGCTCGTTAAGGATATTGACAGCGGTGCAAGAGTTGCATCAAAGCTTACTGATGAATACGTAAGAAAGTATCCTGAAATCTCTCTTTCCTTTGATAAGAAATATGTTGACCGTTACACAGGTATTGATATCAGCGATGAGCAGATTAACAAAACTCTCACCGCTCTCGGCTTTAAGGTTGATTATGCCGACGGTAACTTCAACGTAAAGGTTCCCTCCTGGCGTGCAACCAAGGATGTTACCATCAAGGCTGATATCATTGAGGAAATCACAAGAATTTACGGCTATGATAACTTTATGATTTCCACCACCAGAAGTCCTCTCAAGCCCGTGCGTATGTCTCAGGGTAAGAGTGAGGATTATGAGGTTAAGGATATCCTTGTAAAGAAGTATTCTTTCAATGAAGTTCATTCCTATCTCTGGTGTGACGGTAAAAAGTATAAGAAACTCGGCATAGACGTTGAAGATAACGTAAGAGTTCTCAATATTGAGAATTCCGAAAACGGTGTGCTTCGCAACAGTATGATTCCCACTCTCCTTGTTACTGCAAGTGAGAATAAAGATTATGCGGAAACTTTCGGCATTTTTGAAATCGGCAGAGTTGTAAATGGCACAAAGGCTGACGGTACCTGCGGCGAAGAAAAGCACCTTGGCGCTGTTCTTTATAGCAAGGCTATGAGTGAAAAAGCACTCTATTTCAAGGGCGTTGAGATTGTAAACTGTATCGTTGAGCTTATTAAGCAGAAAAAGGCAGAGTACACCAAGATTGAAGTTATCCACAACTGGCAGCATCCCAAGAATACAGCAAGAGTTTCTGTTGACGGTAAGGCAATCGGTGTTATCAATACTCTTTACCCCTCAAACCTTGCAAAGCTTGATAAGAATGCCGCAGTAGTTTGCATTGAGATTGATATGGACGCTCTTGCAGCAATAAATGCTGATAAAATAGCTTTTGCAGAGCCTTCAACCCAGCAGGCAACCTACTATGACCTTTCTCTCGTAGTGCCCGAAGGCGTAAGATATTCTTCAATTGAAGCATCCTGGAATTCACTTGGAATTTCAGAGCTTGAAAGCGTAAGGATTATTGACACTTACGATAAGGGCGACCTTAAGAGCATCACCGTAAGGCTCAATTTCTCCTCTCACGAGCGTACTCTTGAGATGGAAGAGGTTCAGTCTTGGATTGATAAAGTAATTGAAAATCTTGCAAAAATCGGTGTAACTCTCAGAGCGTAAGAAAAAATATTAAAAAAAGCATTGTTTTATTTTGGTGCTTGATATATAATAATATTATTGTAAAATTTGGAGGTGGCAAGAATGTCCGATAGAAAAACAATTCAGTTCTCAATCAAAGAGGAAAATGAAATCGAAATGAGGCGCACTTTGCTTTCGATTTATGAGTCTCTTAACGAAAAAGGCTACAACTCAATCAGCCAGATTGTCGGTTACATTCTTTCCGAGGACCCGACTTATATCACCACTCACAATAATGCTCGCAGCATGGTAAGAAGAATTGACCGTGATGAGCTTCTTCAGGAAATGGTGAAGTGCTATCTCGGGCTCAAGTAATTAATAATTGTTACTTTTACGGAGGTACAGCCGATGGCAAAGAAAAAGGATTTCCTTATGTATAAGGGAAAGCCGCTCGTAAGAAGCGGTAAGACCATATATTACGGCTTTATGGATGAACCCTATGTGCTTATTCTTCAGATTACAAGCACAAGAGAAGTGAAGGGCGTTGAGGTTGCTGACAGAGTGGTAGTTCAGCTTGTAAGCACTGACCCTGAGCTTCGTCCGAAGGATAAGATTGTTAAAAAGGCTGAAAGAAGAGGCCTTTACAATGCTATTGATATCGGTACAATCTGGCTTGAGCGTGAGCTCGGCAAAGCTCAGTAATAAAAGTGTGACCTGCACGGGATGCCTGTGCAGGTCTTTTTTGCAAAAAGGAAGGTACACGGTCAGGAGAAAATCCTGATTGTGTACCTTCTTTGTTAAATCAAGCTGTAATTTATGGAATTTGCAACTGCAAAATCATAAGCCGCTGAGCCCTCTTTGCATTTTATTGTAAGTGAGTCACATCCTGTAAAGGCATCATCTGCAATTGAGGTTACGCTTTCGGGAATTGTTACTGTTTTTAAAGATGTGCAGTCCGCAAATGCTTCATCCCCTATGCTGTTTGTGCCGTCAGGTATTGAAACCGAGGAGAGGCTTGTGCAACCGTAGAAAGCACCTATGCCTATCATTTCGAGAGAAGAGGGCAGGGAAACGGTGGAAAGTGAACTGCATTCGGCAAAAGCCTCCTGACCTATTTGTGTAACGGAAGAGGGAATTGAAACCGAGCGTATATCTGAATTGCCGGCGAAAGCGCCTGAACCGATAGCGGTTACGTTGTTAGAAGCGATTGTTGCAGGTATTGAAACGCTGGATTCATCTCCTGTATATTCTGTTATTACACCTCCGGAGGTGCCGTAATTCTCTTCGGGATTTGTTGCAGCTTCGGTGGTTGTAATTCTTTTTGTAGTGAATGTTACCTCCTGCGCTTCGGTGGTGGTTGATTTGGTTGTTGAGGTTGTTGTCGGTTTTGCGGTTGTAGTGGTAGTGGTCGTTGTTGTGGTGGTTGTTGTGGTATTGGCGGTTACCGTGGTTTGTGTTGTTTTTCTTGTTGAAGCAACTGTGTTTTCAGATGACTGAGCCGAGGTGGAAGCTTTGCTGGTTTCTGCAGAAGAGCTGTTTGCTTTATCTGCGGAAATAAACGGTGAAGGAGCGGTGGTGAGCATAATTTCGGAAGAAGTTATATCCGTTGTTTGCTCTGCGATTGTAAGAGTTTCTTCCGATTCGGTAAGTATGGTTGAAGAGTAAACGGTGGTGCTTTGAACTTCGTTCTTTGTTTCAACGTAGTTCTTTATTGCCACTGAGCCGCCTGTTACTACCGAGCCTGCAACGGCAACTGCCGCAATCTTTACTGCTATAGATGCGGCTGTGCCTGTGGTTGCGGCCGCAGCGCCTGACGATGCAGCGGTTGCACCGGCAACAGTTGCAGCTGTTCCCGCAGCGGTTGATGCGGCTGCTCCTGCCGAGGCGGCAGTTGCCGCACCTGCTGATGAAGAGCCGACAGCAGAAGATAAAACGGCCTGAGATACAGCTGAGGGTACAGTGGAATTTGCGGCATTGTAAGCAAAAAGAGAAATAACCGCAGGGATTGCCGCAATACCGTAAAGGGTAGGGTCTTTTTTGCGCAGCTTATTGAATTCTTTTTCAATCTGCTTTCTGCCGTTGTGGAGTCTGCTTTTTACTGTGCCGAGAGGGATTTCCAGAATTTCGGAAATTTGTTCAAGACTTTTGTCCTCAAAATGAAAAAGAACAATGCATGCCCGTGTTTCAGGGGAAAGATTTTCTATTATTTGAGTAACGCTGCTCCTGAGCTCTTCTCGCTCCATATGTTCCTGAGGTATGGGGTCGCGCCATTCTTCAGAGTTATGTTCGGTTTTATGCTTTAAAAAAACTATCGGCGCAGAAATGCGCTTTTCTTTTTTTATATAGTTTTTACACTCGTTTTCAACAATTGATTTGAGCCAGTTTTCAAATTTTTCAGGGTTTTGCAGTTCCTTAAGCCTGCCGTTCGCTTTTATATATGCGTTTTGCATTGCATCCTGAACGTCATCCTCATTTTGCAGAATGCGGAAGGCTGTCTGATACGCGGTGTTCTCGGTAAGATGATAAAGCTCTTCAAAAGCCTTTTCGTTGCCGCTTAAAGCATCGCTTACAAGTTTTTTGAAATCAACCGTTTCCTTCATAACAGCCCTCCTTTTCTCAAATTCCTATAAAATATACCATAATATCTTTTTTGCATCAATAAATACATAAAAAATAAAAAAATGATTTTTTTGAAAAAAAGTGTTGTCTATATAATATAAATGTAGTTTTTGGCAGATTATATAAGCCGAAACAAAAGGAGGAAAAAATGTTTTTACTTGTAACACTTTTGGCGTATCCCATTCAGATTGCTCAGTCACTTTTTGAGGTGCTGGGAGTTCTGGTTGGCGGTCCTGTGCTTTTAATCGCTCAGGGAATTGAAAAACTAATAGGGTTATTTTAATGTGAATTTTGTTGTAGGGAGGGGTATAACATGACCCAACAAGAGCTTAAAAACTGTGTTTTTATTTTAAACGATATGGAACAAAACGTTTATATGATGACAAGAATGTGCGAAAAGATTGAAGAAGAAAAAAACAATCTGCGCAATAAGGAATACACTTATCCCGAAGAACCTAAAAAGAAGCCTGTAGAAAAATTTAATGTTTTTAACTGTATTTTTTTTAAAAACCCCCTTGCAATGGGTCCTTTATTCTTGTGTGCCTGGGCATTGGAAGAGGGAGGCTTTTTGACGGTTTTGGTTGCTCTGGGTTTGGCTTTGTATGTAGCTCTGTTGCCGATAAATATTATTGCGGGAATCATTTATTACTACTGCAATAAAACAAAGATGCAAAAAAAGAAAGAGAAAGTGGAAGAAGAATATCAGAATAAGTGCAGGCAGCATAAAAACGAGTGTGACCAGATTGACTTGACTCGTTGTGAAAATATGAAAAGGATAAACACTCTTACCGAACAAAAAAACAGCCTTCTCAAACGAAAAGCAGAATCAGAAACAAAGCTGCACGAGTTTTATGAAAAAATAAACATAAATGAAAAATTCAGAGGTATTCTGCCAATGAGTTATATGGCAGAGTTTATAAGATTAGGTATTGCCACAAAGCTTGAGGGTGCAGACGGCTTATATTACCTTGTACTGAAAGAACTTAAAGATACCGAGTTCAAATATTCCATAACGTCAAAGCTTGATGAGGCGGTGCAAAAAGAACAGAGTTTACATAAAGAACTTGAAAGAATGAAGCGTACCTGCGATGTTATGATGTTGAATTCGGCAAATAATGCTTCAAGCGGTACAATTGACAGCTATCAGAGCGAAAGAATTGCAAGGGAGCTTGAATATCAGACTTATCTGATAAAAAAAGGTATTTATAATTGATTAAAAGTATATTTTTGAATAAAAAAAGAAGGGTGGAATAATTATGAGTTTATTAAAAAAATCACTTTCTGTTTTTCTTTGTGCAATAATGGTGTTTTCAATCTTACCGTTGTGCAATATTGAGGTAGATGCTGCATCAGCTTATCCTAAGATTGAAGCGTTAAAAGTTCCGAGAATTTATCAACCGTTAAATGACACAATCGGATATTGCCATTTTAATTCGATAGCGTGTATTATTGCATACCAAAAAGGGTCGTATACCTATGGAAATTTGAGCAAAACATATTCCTACGGTACCGATTATTCGCAAACAAGTGATCCTATTTGGAAAAAGATGCTTGATTCTTCTGAAAACTGGGTTGATCCCATAAAATATCATTCTAAAGGCTATCCTTACTATGTAGGTTATCCGGGCAACATAGTTACGGAAGAAGTGTCGGGGAACAGTACCCAAACCTATAAAATAATCTATGAGCAGCTTTCAAAAGGTAATCCTGTTGTTGTTTATGGTACGGGTAAATATAATCATGCTTCCGTTGTTATCGGGTATTCAGCAGATACCAATTCCCTTGACGCGTCCAAGTTTTGCGTAATGGAGATTTCTTTGGGAACAGACAAGGTTTTGTGGCCTAACAGCAAATCGCTGTTTGATAAATATGCTAATGCGCCAAATTCAAATGACGGTACATCGTGTTACCTTACGCTTAGTCATTGGTTAAATAAACAAGGAATTAACCTGACGAGACTTACATACTACAAGGATCCCAGCGTTGAAATTGATAAATCATATTCCAAATATTCGATTTCAGAAACCAACGCTGTTCTTTGCGGTAAAGTTGCGAATCCTAAACTTAAAACTTTGGGCAATTGTGGAATAAAGCTTTATGATGCGTCTGGTAATTTATTGAAAGAGTGCAAGGAGTCAATATCAAATCTTTCTTCGTATTCTGTTGTAAATCTTTATTACGATGTAAATGATGAGTTGAAATATACTCTTAAGAAAGGAACAACTTATAAATATCAGCTTTGGGCTGTGATAAATGGAAAAACATACTACAGCCCGATTGAGACTTTTACTACCAAAGGAGCTAACACCCTTTCCGTCTACTACAACGCAAATGGCGGTTCAATTGATTCAAGTACATACCATCTTTCTTCCAATATTGTATATAAATCTTCTGATAATTCTAAACTTTGTCATAAATGGACTTACAATAACCCGCAGAAAGACGGCTTGTATAATGCCTCAACATTCGGACTCTATAAAAACGGTTATGAATTTGTAGGATGGAGTACTACTCCTGAGGGTGAGCTTTGGTTTGATCAGGATGATACGGGTATTCTCCCGATTCACCTTAACTCCGCAATCAAAAACGGTGATTGCTCTGTTACTATGTATGCTGTCTGGGCAAAGAGTAATGATTTCTTTGAGTCGGTTTTTGCAAACAGCTTTTCCACAAACGGTGCATATTTAGGTGCTGATATTGCTTCTGAAGAATACGATTCTCTGAAATTAAATATCGGAATCAGCGGAGATAGTGTAACCCATATTATTGATTGTCCTCCTCCCTTTGCTGAAAACCAAATATATTTTAATATAGCCGAACACGGCCTCGTTCTTGAACCGTCAACAACATATTGCTACAGCTTTACTGCAGTGATTGACGGTAACACATATGAATCGGAAAAGGGTTATTTTACAACCCTTGATGCTAACGGCTATTTCACTAATATTTATGCAACCGATGTTGAAGAGGATAATGCAGTAATTGTTGCTGATTTTGTAAGAACAAACATAGAAGAATACGGAATTTACCTTACTCCGTATGGAGAAGAAACATACAGATATTCGTGCGATTACGTTGCAGATACCGAAGAGTTATCGTTGAGTATTAAAGAATATGCGGATTTTACTCTTGATCCTAACAGAACATATTTATACAGATTTTTTATCGTTGAAAATGGAACGGAATGGATATCTGAAGAGCATGAATTCTGCACAGCGCCTCCGAGTTACTATTTTATTGATGTTCAAACAGAAACCACAACACCGTATAATGCGGTGATTTGTGCCGATATATATGATGTTGGAGTCGATTCAGCAGGATTTTACATCGGAAAATCTGAAAACGATTTAACGAAGGTCGTAACATTGCATGAGCAGGAAAACACGTCTTTCTTTCGCGAAGAGTTTCGTTATTCTGTAACCGCTTACTATGAACAGCTTGAACCGAATACCGAATATTATTATAAATTCTATTTTGTTATTAACGGTACAGAGTACAGTTCAAGGGTGTATTCTTTCAGAACACAGGAAGAAGAAATGTCCCAACCTGAGGATGATAACAAGATATCGGTAGAGATAAACGCTTTGTCTGATACTGTTATGAATTGCGGAGAAACGGTTATGCTTTCTGCTGTTACAACAGGAAATTTACCGGAAGAGACAAGCATAATCTGGGAAGTGTCAAATGATAATTTTGAATTAAGTATACATCCTTGGTTCGATGTATCGGCGATGCTTGAAGCAAAAACTGTAGGAAGCACAACGGTAACAGCAAAGATTGTTGACGAAAGCGGAGATGTAATAGCTCAGGATGAGTTGATTGTGTTTGCAGAATATAACAGCGAAAATTCTGATGAAAAATACCTTGAAATCCGTAATCCTTCCATAACATCAATAAATTACGGTGACAGCATAAAACTCCATGCTGATTTGAACGGAGAGTTGCCAGACGGTTGGTATGTTGAATGGACATCTGACAACGAAAACTTTAATATTGACGTCTCTGAAAAGGGCTCCGTATGCAAGCTTTCGCCCGCGTCAAGCGGCGATACGGTTATCACCGCTACCGTTTATGACGAGGAGGGCAATGAAGTTTGCTCCGACACTCAGGTGATGACCTCAAAGGCGGGCTTCTTCCATAAAATAATCGGTTTCTTCAAAGGCTTGTTTGGCCTTACGAAGGATTACGAATGGTAAAAATGCTTTGATTTTTATCGGCGATATTTGGTAAAAGCGGCACTCTGCTTGCGGCATTAGGGCAGAAGTGCCGCGGGGGACAAAACGGCACGGCAGGACGCGTTTGTTTTGCCGTGCTTAGTTTTTTTATTGTTTCACATTTTATTGAAAAAGGAATCGGTTTGTAATATAATACTGATTGTCAATAGCGGTTTATGGTGTTTTTTAATCTGTTAATCGGATGAGGTGTTGAGTTGAAAAAGCTTCTTTCAATAATACTTGCGGTTTGCATTTTTGCGTTGCCGCTTGGTTGCGGATTTGGCGGCTTTGCCATAAAGTCAGATGCTGCGGATATTGATTTCAGATGCGGCGAAAACGCTACGTGGTACCTTGATACGCAGGGTGTGCTTACAATAAGCGGTACGGGAGATATGTATGATTTTAACGGAGTGTTCAGCAAAGCTCCGTGGCACGATTTCAGAGCTTCCGTAAAATCCGTTGTTATCGAAGAAGGTATAACAAGCATAGGTATGTATGCCTTTGCTTATTGCAGCAAGGCGCAGAAAATACACATTGCATCGTCCGTTGAGTTTATAAGAGCAGGGGCTTTCGGCTACGGCAATGATGAGGTTTTCGGTACAATAACAATCGGCGAGAACAGTATGCTCAAAGCCGTTGACGGTTACGCCCTGAGCGATACCGTTTGGTATGATAAGCAGACCTATGGCAAGCCTGTTTACCTTGGAAGAATGTTGTATATTGTAAGGGGCGCCATAGGAGAAACCGTTGAGGTAAAAGAAGGAACGATTGCCATATCCAACCACGCTTTTTATAACAGCGGTGTGGCTGAAATTATTTTGCCTGACAGTGTTGAGTATGTAGGTCAGGCGGCGCTGATTTTTAACGATTGGTACGACAATCAGCCTGACGGCCCCATATATTCCGGAAAGGTACTTTGCGGATATAAGGGCGAGCTTCCGATTGAGGAGATTGATTATAAAATCAAGGACGGAACAAAAGCGATTGCGGCAGGGGCATTTGCGAACTGCAGCAGACTTTTTACCGTAACAATTCCCAAAAGCGTTAAAACAATCGGCATCGGTGCATTTCAGAAGTGTTATAATCTTACTAACGTGTATTTTGAAGATAACAGCGAGCTTTGCGAGATTGGCGGGTCGGCATTTGCAGATTCTTCAAAACTTACCGCGATTGATTTACCGCAGTCTGTTGAAAGCATAGGGGACAGCGCTTTTTCTTCAACGGCAATTACTGAACTGAAACTCGGCAAAAACGTGAGGAGAGTAGGCATGCTTATTGCAAACTATACCTCGGTTGAATATGTAGCCGTAGATGATGAAAACCCGTATTTTTGTTCTGTTGGCGGAGCGCTCTATTCCAAGGACAAATCCGTGCTTGTGTATATTCCCAGGGCAAGTAAAATTGTTAATCTTACAGTCGAAGAGAATTGTAAATATATAAGAAAAAAGGCCTGTGAGTTTACCGGAATAAAAACGCTTAAGCTCAACAATGGGCTGGAATATGTTGAAACGTACGCTTTTTATTTCAGTGAGCTTGTTAAAGTAAATATTCCGGGAACGGTTAAAGCGATCGGATACGCTGCTTTTTTGAGTTGCAAGATTTCGGATCTTAAGCTTGAATACGGCATCACCGCAATCGGAGATTCTTTTATGGAAGGGAATTCATACATTACAGAGGTTGAAATCCCGTCGAGCGTAACAAGTATTGACCGCTATGCGTTTGGCTCGTGTTCAAAGCTTACTAAGGCGGTTATACCCGCTTCGGTTACAAGTATTAATTCTTATGCGTTTTCGGGCAGCAATAACGTCACAATTTACTGTTATGAGAATTCGGCGGCCCATATGTTGGCTCAGAATAAGTCAATTCCTTTTGTTTTGCTTGATGAAACTGTTGACAGTGAAGAAATAGAGAGCTTGATGTCACAAGCCGGAAAAATTGACCGTAATTTATATACCGCTGATAGTCTTGCTCAGCTTGATGAGGCACTGGGTGAGGTTGACCTTGAAACGGAAGGGCTTACTCAGTCGCAGATAGAAGAATGGAAAACGACGATTGAAGAAGCGCTTGAAAATCTTAAATACAAGCCTGCTGACTATTCATTACTTGATGAACTGACAAAAACGGTGCAGACCATAGACCGCGGCTTGTATACGGAAGAAAGCCTTGCAGAGCTTGATAAAGCAATCAATGCCGTGGATTATAATTTGACCGTTGACAGACAGTCTCAGGTTGAAGGATGGAAAAAGG